>JBFWWW010000072.1:0-16236 GCA_050245975.1 Hyphomicrobiaceae bacterium | reverse complement strand
GCGCGGCTGTCGGCACGGTTCCAGCCGCGTCTGCTGTCGGTGCGTTTCGCGCGGGCCGGCGACCGCCTCGCGCACACCTCCGACCGTCTGGCGCAGGGCCTGCACCGCATCGCCGCGCGGCAGCAGGCGCGGTTCGCCCGTGTCGCCGGCCGCATCACGCCGCACACGTTGACGGTGCGTATCGAACGCTGCCGCCAGCGTCTTGACAGCCTTGCCGCCCTGCTTGCCTCGCTCGGCTACGCGCGTGTGCTGCAGCGCGGCTATGCGCTCGTGCGCGATGCGGAGGGCCGCGTCGTGCGCTCGGCCGCGGCGGTCACCGCCGGGCAGGCGCTCGACATCGAGTTCGGTGACGGCCATGTCGGGGCGGCGGCGTCCGGCGACGGCGCCGCCTCCGCGACGGCGGCGAAGACTCGGGCGAAACCGCAGGGCGGCGGCTCGCAGGGCTCGCTGTTCTGATTTCGCTGTTCGGATATGGCGCGCCAACCGGCGCGCCTGTATGCTGCGCCCGCCCGGCCGCGCCAGCCGGGTGCGCGATGGTGAGACGATGAACCGGTTCGAAAAACTGTTCGGCCTCAAGGGCGAAGCCAAGGTGCGCTATCTGGACGGCGAGTTCCAGGTGCTGTCGCCCGGCGACTATGTGCGCTGCGCGGTGACGGGCGAGATGATCCCGCTGCCCGATCTGCGCTACTGGAGCGTGGAGCTGCAGGAGGCGTATGCCAACGCCGAGATCGCCTGGAAGCGCGAGCAGGAGACGCGCCGCGCTGCTGGCGGCGGCGAGCCTCAGGCCTAGCTCTGGGTTGCCTGCGCGTCGCGGTGCGTCTTGAGCGCGGTGTCGATCAGCGCATCGAGCCGCCCCTGATCCCGCTCCGAGAGCGTCAGCACCACCGGGATTGCGCGCGAGGCGCGCGCCAGATCGCCGGCGGGGCCGCTCTCCCCGCCAAGCCGCGCCAGGTCCTTCTCCGTTGTCACGAGCATCGCGCCGTGGCGCTGCGCCAGCTCCATCAGACGCCTGGCATCCGTCGCCGACGGCAGAGCGTGATCGGCGAGCGCCAGCGTCTCCACCCGCCGCGCGCCGAGGCTGTCCAGCAGGGCGAAGAAGCGCTGCGGCGCGCCGATGCCGGCCCACGCCACCACGGACGCGCCGCGCAGCCAGGCGGTGTCGTCCGCCGCGAGTGTCTGTCCCGCCAGCACCGGGCCCTGGAACTGCGCCCTGAGCGCCACCGTCACCGGGCTCGTCTCGGCGTCGGCGGCGATGGAGTTGACGAGCAGCGCATCGACCATCTGCAACTGGAACGCCAGCGGTGCCCGCAACGGGCCGGCAGGCATCACCGCGCCGTTGCCGAAGCCTCGGCCGGCGTCGACCACGGCGATGGCAAGGTCCTTGGCCAGCGTGCCGTTCTGCAGGCCGTCGTCCATGACGATGATGCTGGCGCTCCGATCCGGCTCGATGGCGGCTTCGATGGCCGCCGCGCCGGCCGCGCGGTCGCGCGCGATCAGCGTCGGCGCCGTCCGCGCCAGCAGCAGGGGCTCATCGCCCGTCTCGCGCGCGGTATCGGTTCCGGGCGCGACCCACGCGGGCCCCGTGCGCCGTCCGCCATAGCCGCGCGTGAGGAGCACCGGGCGCTCGCCGCGCTCCGCGAGCCGCCGTGCCAGATACAGAACGAGCGGCGTTTTGCCGGTGCCGCCGGCCGTCAGGTTGCCGACGCAGAGGACGGGCAGGCGCGAGCGATAGGGCGCCTTGGACCGGTAGCGTGCCATCGCCGCCCAGCCGTAGACGGCGGCGAGCGGCTCCAGGCAGCGCATGAGGCCCGGCCGCGGCGTGCCGTACCACCAGGCTGGCTCGCTAGGAGGCACGCCTCAGGCCCTCGTCGCCGGGGAGATACCCCATCAGCGCCTCAATGGTTTTCGGCAGCGCGCCGGCGAGCTTGGACAGCACCGCGCTCGCGCGCTCGCGCATGCGCGCCAGCTCGGCCGTATCCTCCAGCAGCACGCGTGCGGCGGCGGCGATCTCCTCGGCCGAGTGCACCTCGATGGCGCCGCGGCTCGACAGCAGCGACTGGTAGGCATCGGCGAAGTTCTGCCAGTGCGGTCCCGTCAGCACCGCTGCGCCGTGGCGGATGGCCTCGATCGGGTTCTGCCCGCCGTGCTGGACGAGCGAGCCGCCGATGAAGGCGACGGGCCCGAGCTTGTAGAGCAGGCCCAGCTCGCCGATGGTGTCGGCGACGTAGGCGTCGCAATCCGCCGTCGGCACTTCGCCCAGCGAGCGTCGCGTCGCCTGCAGGCCCTGCGAGCGGATGAGATCGGTGATGGCCGCGCCGCGCTCGGGATGACGCGGCGCGATGATGGTGCACAGGTGCGGGACATGCCGGCGCAATGCGCGGTGGGCGGCGAGCACCTGTCCGTCCTCGCCCTCGTGCGTGCTGGCGGCGATGAGCAGCGGCCGACCCTGCAGCAATTCCTGCAGGCGTGCCAGCTCGCGTGGATCGACCGGCGGCGGCGGCGCATCGATCTTGAGGTTGCCGACCGTCAGCACGTGCGGGGCGCCAAGCTGCAGGAAGCGCGTCGCATAGAGCTCGTTCTGCGCCAGCACGAGGTTGAAGCGGCTGAACAGCGGCTTCGACAGGCCGCGGTTGTTGCGCCACTTGCGGAACGAGGCCTTCGACATGCGGCCGTTGACGAGCGCGAGCGGGATCTTCCGTTCGGAGCTGGCGAGGATGAGGTTCGGCCAGATTTCGGATTCCGTGAAGATGCCGATGTCCGGCCGCCAGTGATCGAGGAAGCGGCTGACGAAGCCCGGACCGTCGAGCGGCACGTATTGGTGGATGGCGCGGCTGCCCAGTCGCTCGGCGGCGAGCTGCGCCGAGGTCACGGTGCCGGTCGTCAGCAGGAACGACAGCGCCGGCTGCTGCTGGGCGAGCGAGGCCATCAGCGGCAGGATGGCGTTGGTCTCGCCGACGCTGGCGGCATGGAACCAGGCGAGCGGCCCCTCGGGTCGCGGCCGGCTCGCCTGTCCGAGGCGCTCGCCCTTGCGTGCGGGGTCTTCCTTGCCCTTGCGCTGGCGCGAGCTGATGAGCAGCGGCGCCGCCGGCTGAGCCAGTCTGGTGATGCCGCGATAGGTCTTGAGCGCGAGACCGGCCGGAGCGGGGACTTCCCCGCCGTGCCCGGGCGTGGCGCGCGAGGGGTCGGCGCCCGCCATGCGATAGGCTTCCGCGGTCGCCTCGTTGAGAGAGTCCTCGACCTTCTTGCGCAGCCGCTCCAGCTCCTCCGTTCCGCACGTGCGCGGCACCGAGATCGGTTCGCCCATGCAGAACCCGATCTTGGAGAACGGCAGGTTGAGCGTCATCCGGCTCCAGGTGTTGAAGGAGTGATAGTGCGAGGTGGCGAGCGCCACCGGCACGATGGGCCGGCCGGACATGCGCGCGATGGTGACGATGCCAAGCCCCGCACGCCGCGCCGGGCCCGGCGGCATGTCGGCCGTCATGCCGATGGTGATCTCGTCGCGCAGCGCCTGCAGCGCGGCACGGAACGCATGCGAGCCGCCGCGGTCGCCTTCGCGCTGGTTGGACCCCGCGCCGCGGATCAGCTCGAGGTTGAAGCGGCGCAGCGCCGCGCCCATGAATTCGGCATCGCGGTGCCGTGCGAGAATGATGTGCACCGGGATATGCGGCGGCTTGATCAGCGGCAGCAGCATGAACTGCCCGTGCCACATGGCGATCAGGCACGGGTGATGATGGAAATAGGGCGACAGCGCCATCGACAGGTCGCCGGGCGCTGTGGACGTACGCTCGACCAGACGGATGTACCCGGCCAGCGTGGCGCCTGCCATTCTGTCGAGCCGCGAGCGAAAATCAGGGCCTGTGGCCATTCTGCCTGCCGGTATCCCCGACGTCTGTTCTGAACGTTGATTGCTGTTGGAGACTCGAAATCTCCAAGCCGGCCCGGTCTCTATAGCTGAAGTGGCAGGCTTGGCGGAAGCGCCGAATTGGCGCGCCCGGGTCCATCAGGCGCTGGCGCGCACAGGTTCCGGACCCGCCAGCAGCTGCGAGCGGCACAGCCGCGTGTAGATCCCGTCCCTGGCGAGGAGCTCCGCGTGCGTGCCCGTCTCGACGATTCGCCCTTCCTCCATCACGCAGATGATGTCGGCCCGCTGCACCGTCGACAGGCGGTGCGCGATCACGAGCGTGGTGCGGTTGCGCGTGAATTTCGTCAGCGCCTCCTGCACCAGACGCTCCGATTCCGTATCGAGCGCGCTCGTCGCCTCGTCCAGCAGCAGGATCGGCGCGTCCTTCAGGATGGCGCGCGCGAGCGCGAGGCGCTGGCGCTGACCGCCCGAAAGCCGCAGGCCGCTGTCGCCGATCTGCGTATCGTAGCCGTGCGGCTGGGCCAGGATGAAGTCGTGCGCGGCCGCCGCCTTGGCCGCGGCGACGATGTCGGCTTCCGAGGCGCCGAGGCGGCCGAGGGCGATGTTGGCGCGGATGGTGTCGTCGAACAGCGTGACGTCCTGGCTGACGATGGCGATGGCCTCGCGCAGGCTCGCCAGCGTCACGTCGCGCACGTCCTGGCCGTCGATCAGGATGCGACCGCTGTCCACGTCGAACATGCGCGCGACGAGGTTGATGACGGTCGACTTGCCGGCGCCGGACCGGCCGACGAAGGCGGCCGTGCGTCCGCCGGGGACCGCGAGCGTGAACTGACGCACGGCCGCCCGGCCCTGCGCGCCCTGGTAGCTGAAGGAGACGTTGTCGAAGGCAAGGCCGCCGGCGGTGAGATGCAGCGGCACGGCGCCCGGCTTGTCGCGGATCGTCGGCTCCTCGTCGAGCAGGCCGTAGATGCGCTCCACGGCGGCAAGCCCTTCCTGCACCGAGGTCGATACGTTGCTGAGCGATTTCAGCGGCTGCGCCACCAGCAGCAGCGCGGCGACGAAGCCCATGAAGTCGCCGACCGTCTTCACGCCGCCGGTGATGCGCAGATAGGCGAAGAACACGGCGCCGGCGATCGCCAGTCCGGCCAGCGCCTCCAGCGCCGGGCCGAGGCGCGCGCGGGCGCGCACCGCCTTCATACGCAGCGCGTAGATCTGCTCGAAGCTGTGGTCGAGGCGGCCGACCGCATAGTCCTCGAGGCGGAACATCTTGATGAGGCGCGCGCCGGCCAGCGTCTCGGTGAGACGCGACGTCATGTCGGCCAGCTCCACCTGCGTGCGCCGCGCCACGCCCTTGAGGCGGCGGCCGATGCTGAGGATGGGGAAGATCGCCAGCGGATAGAGGCCAAACACCATCGTGGCCATCATCCAGTCGAGATAGAACATGGTGGCGATCATCGCGATCGCCGACAGCGTGTCCTTGATGGCCGAGATCAGCGCCGTCTGCGTCGCCTGCTGCACGTAGCCGATGTCGTTGGTGATGCGCGAGACGAGCTGGCCGGTGGTTTCGCGCGACAGGCGCGCCATGTCGGCGTGGATGATGTGCGCGAAGCAGGCCTGCTGGATGTCGGTCGACAGCCGCATGATGATCTGGCTGGTCGAGATCTGGTAGAGGTAGGTGAAGAGGCTGCGCAGCATCGTCACGCCGATGATCGCTCCCAGCACCCACGGCAGCGATTCGGCATTGCCCTTGAGCAGCGTATCGAACGAATTCTTGATGATCAGCGGGTAGGCGCCGCTCGCCGCCGCCAGCCCGGCCGTGAACAGCAGCGCGAGGACGATCGCCTTGCGCCGCGGCAGGATCCACTCCCGGATGAAGCGGATGAGCGTGCTCTTCTCGCGCGCACCGAGCGCGAGGCCTTTCTTGCGGCTGAATTTCCCGCTCTGCGTCGTCACGCATCCTCCAGTCGGGCGACCGGCCGCAATGGCCGCTCGCCTGCAACGATCCGCCCGTTCAGGGCCCGCGCTTGCCCGTGTCTTTGCCGGGTTCGGTCTCCGGGTCGAGCAGGCGGTGCAAATGAACAATGAAATACCGCATGTGGGCATTGTCGACCGTGCGCTGGGCCGCCGCCTTCCAGGCGGCATAGGCCGTGGCGTAGTTCGGAAAAACTCCGACGATGTCGACCTGGCCGAGATTGGAAAACTCGACGGTGTCGAGA
The DNA here is from genome assembly GCA_050245975.1 of Hyphomicrobiaceae bacterium. Classification (GTDB taxonomy): domain Bacteria; phylum Pseudomonadota; class Alphaproteobacteria; order Rhizobiales; family Hyphomicrobiaceae; genus JBFWWW01. The sequence goes on along the minus strand of JBFWWW010000072.1, from coordinate 10,158 downwards.
GAGGACAGCTCGCCGCCGAATACGAGATGGAGAAGCTGCTTTGTGGGCCGCTCCTGTCCTGTCTTCGCCGGCGTCGATGCGTTCATGCGCTCTGGTCTCCGTCGATAGGGCATTGCGTGCAGCATCGGCGCACGCAATTACGCACGATTTACCTTCAATTTTAAGGGGATCGGAAGCCTTTTCTGCCACTATACCGGGATAAAGCGCCGCAGCGGAGCGGCTCGAAAAGTCAGCGGGGCAGGGGTAAGGCGCCGTCGCCGGGGGTTGGCGACGGCGCTTTCCATTTGTGCTCAGAAGGTCCTGAGCGCCCAGGCGAGCGCCATGTCCGCACCGAGGCCGAGAAACAGCAGCCATCCGACGACCTGATTCGACTTGAACCGCTGCAGGCAGTTGGCGGGATCGTCGGTCCTGAGCGTCGTCACCTGCCAGGTGAAGTGGCCCGCCGCCATCGCCAGCGCGACGATGAACAACAGCCGCGCGCCGGCGAGCAGGCCCGCCGCCAGCCACAGGGCGCTGGCGCCGGCATAGAGGCCGCCCACCCATGTCGTCGTCGCCGTCCCGAACGTGAGCGCGGTGGATTTCACGCCGATGATGCCATCGTGCTTGGTGTCCTGGTGCGCGTAGATGGTGTCGTAGCCGATGGTCCACATCACGCAGCCGACGTAGAGCAGCAGCGCCGGCAGCGCCAGGCTGCCCGTCACGGCCGACCAGCCGACGAGCGCGCCCCATTTGAACGTCAGCCCGAGCACCAGTTGCGGCCAGTTGGTGAAGCGCTTGGCGAACGGATAGATCGCGACAAGGATGAGCGATGAGGCGCCGAGCGCGATGGTGAAGGCGTTGAACTGCACCAGCACGGCAAGGCCGATGAGCGACAGGAAGATCGCGAACGCCAGCGCCTGCGGCACCGTGACCTGTCCGGACGGGATGGGCCGGCTCGCCGTGCGGGCGACGCGCGCGTCGAAGTCGCGGTCGATGATGTCGTTATAGGTGCAGCCGGCGCCGCGCATGACGAACGCGCCGACCAGGAACAGCACCACGTAGAGCGGGTTGGGGTAGGCCGATCCGCGCGCCAGCTCGGCCAGCGCCAGCCCCCACCAGCAGGGATAGAGCAGCAGCCAGGCGCCGATGGGACGGTCGAAGCGGGCAAGGCGCATGTAGGGCAGCAGCGCCGCCGGCGCCCAGCGGTCGACGAGATTGTCGCGCGCCGCATCGGCGACGCGGGTCGAGCTTTTCGGTGCGGTCGTTTCGGCGGCCATGGACAGGGGTCCGGGTGAGACAGTCGCTTTGGGCAATGTTAAACACCGCCGAGCTGCAGCGAAACAAGCAAGGGACCGCGCATGACACGCGACCGGAGCCGGGATCGCACGTCCGCCCAAGTGCCGCGCCTGTTCGTCGACGCCGATCTGGTGGCGGGCGCGAGCATTGCCCTGGCGCCCGAGCAGGCGAACTACCTCGGCATCGTCCTGCGCCTGGGCGCGGGCGACGGCGTGCATGTCTTCAACGGTCGCGACGGCGAGTGGCGGGCAGCCATCGCCGCGCAGGGCCGGCGGAGCCTGTCACTTTTGATCGATGCCCGTCTGCGTCCGCAGGAGGGCGGCCCCGATCTCGTCTATCTGTTCGCGCCGCTGAAACGCGCGCGCCTCGACTACATGGTGCAGAAGGCCACCGAGCTCGGCGTGGCGGCGCTGCAGCCGGTGCAGACCGCGCGCACCGTGGCCGAGCGCGTCAACCTGGAGCGCATGCGCGCCAACGCCGTCGAGGCCGCCGAGCAGTGCGGCATCCTGCGCATACCCGAGGTTCGGGCCGTGCAGCCGCTGCGCGCGGTGCTGGACGGCTGGAACCATGGCCGGACGCTGGTGTTCTGCGATGAAGGCGATGCGGCGGACGACGGCGGCCCGCTGGCGCGGCTGACCCGTCTCGCCCCCGGCCCGCTCGCCGTGCTGATCGGCCCGGAAGGCGGCTTTGACCCGGTGGAGCGCGAAATGCTGCGCGCGCGGCCTTTCGTGGTGCCGCTGTCGCTCGGTCCCCGCATCATGCGGGCCGATACCGCCGCGGTGGCCGCCCTGGCCCTGGTTAATGCCGCGCTGGGCGACTGGCGCTGACGTGGCGGGCCTTCCCACCTCTTGCGTGGCGGCGGGTGCGCCGTCATAAGGTGGCTGCGGCGCGGGCCTTCGACCACAGAGGCCGGCGCCTTTTTGCACACGAGGTATTTTTTCGATGTCCACCCGTCAGGACGGTGCGCCGGGATTGCCGGTCGGCTCGCGCGAGGATCTCGTGCAATGGATCGCCGACGGGTCGAAGCCGAAGGCGCGCTGGCGCATCGGCACCGAGCACGAGAAATTCCTGTTCCACACCGACACCCTCGGCCCCGTCCCCTATGAAGGCGAGCGCGGCGTGCGCGCGCTGATGCAGGCACTGATCGACCGCTTCGGCTGGGAGCCGATCATGGAGGGCCAGAACATCATCGCGCTCCGGCGGCCGCAGGGCGAGACGGGCGGCACCGTGTCGCTCGAGCCCGGCGGGCAGTTCGAGCTGTCGGGGGCCCCGCTGACGACCGTGCACGAGGTCGGCGCGGAGACCCAGCAGCATCTCGACCAGGTGCGCGCGGCCGGCGCCGCCCTCGGCATCGGCTTCCTGGGCCTCGGCTTCTCGCCCAAGTGGACGCTGGCCGAAACGCCGCGCATGCCCAAGCGCCGCTATGCGGTGATGACGCGCTACATGCCGCAGGTGGGCAAGCAGGGCCTGGAGATGATGTACCGCACGTGCACCATCCAGGTGAATCTCGACTTCGGCGACGAGGCCGACATGGTGCGCAAGTTCCGCGTCGGGCTCGCCTTGCAGCCGGTCGCGACCGCGATCTTCGCCTCGTCGCCCTTCAAGGAAGGCGTGCCGAACGGTTTCCGCTCGCTGCGCAGCGAGGTCTGGCGCGATACCGACAAGCGCCGCACAGGCATGCTGCCGTTCGTGTTCGAGGACGGCATGGGCTTCGAGCGCTATGCCGACTACGCGCTCGACGTGCCGATGTACTTCGTCTACCGCGACGGCGAGTACATCGACGTCGCCGGCGCCTCCTTCCGCGACTTCATGGCGGGCAAGCTGCCGCAGCTTCCCGGCGAGCGTCCGACCCTCGACGACTGGTCCGATCATCTGACGACGCTGTTTCCCGAGGTCCGGCTGAAGCAGTTCCTCGAGATGCGCGGCGCCGACGGCGGCCGCTGGCGCAAGATCTGCGCGCTGCCGGCCTTCTGGGCCGGGCTGCTCTACGACGGCGCCTCGCTCGACGCGGCCTGGGATCTGGTCAGGGACTGGAGCGCCGACGAGCGCCAGCACCTGCGCGATGAGGTGCCGAAAAGCGCGCTGGCGACGCCCTGGCGCAGCGGCACCGTGCGCGACCTCGCACGCGAGGCGATCGCCATTGCCCGGGCGGGGCTGGCGCGGCGCGCGATGCGCGATGGAGAAGGCCGCGACGAGGGGCTGTTCCTCACGCCGATCGAGGAGATCGTGCAAAGCGGGCGCACGACGGCGGACGAGCTTCTGGCCCGCTTCGAAGGGCCGTGGGGCGGCAGCGTCGATCCCGTTTTCCAGGAATTCGCCTTTTAAAATAGTATCTTAGACCGAACGCTCCGGACACCCTGGAATATTCAGGTGGCGTTCATTGCGGGTGCTCTAGCGAAGGTGGGGAACGGTGGTCCGCCGCGTCGGCGGCCGCCCCTGCGATCTGCGCAACGGAGTTGGCCGTGTCGCACCTGCGAAACGCCCTCATTGCCGGCGGCGTGTTCGGTCTGGCCGCGCTCGCCACCGCGGCGACGCCGCCCTGCGAGGCGCTGGCGCAGGATGGCGCGTGCGCCGAGAACTGCAAGGCCGACTACGGCAGCTGCTACAAGGCCACGCAGAACCGTGTGGAATGCAGTGCGCGCCTCGCCCGATGCCTCGAAGGTTGCGTGCGCGGCAAGCGCGGCTGAGCCGCTCTCACTTTCCGGCTTGCTTCAGATAGGCGATCAGGTCCTTGCGGTCCTGCTCGTCCCTCAGGCCCGCGAACGCCATCTTCGTCCTCGGCATGAACGCGCGCGGGTCGTAGAGGTATTTGAAGAGGGTCTCCTCGGTCCACACGAGGCCGCCGGCCGCGGCCGCGTGGCTCGCGTCGGAATAGGCGAACCCTTCGACGGAGCTTGCCTTGCGGCCGATGATGCCGTTGAGCTGCGGTCCGACCTTGTTCTTCGCGTTGGGGCCGATCTCGTGACAGGCGCGGCATTTCTTGAACACGTCGGCGCCGTTTTCGGCGCTCCCCTCGTCTGCGAGGGCAGCGGTGGCCGCCAGCCATGTCGCGGCAACGGCGATCGACAGTGCGGCGCGCGATCTCACGCGTGATCTCATGGGGCTCGTCCTCCGGTCGGCCGCCTTGAGGGCGGTCTTGCGCTTATTGCTATCAAACCGCGCGCCCGCGGCCACGCGACCAATCGTTGCACGGCCGCATGCGGCGCGGCGGCGGTACATGCACCTGCCCGTCCGCAAACCGTGCTAGGATTGACGGCGGTTGCGACGTCGCAGGAATGGGGTGGATCGATGACGATCGCTTTGCCGAGCCCGGACAGGAAGATCATCGCGCGGCGCAAGTCCATCGTCGCGGATTTGCGCCGGCTCGTCGGGAGCGCCACCGTCATCGACGACGACGATGGCCGGCGCGCCTTCGAGACGGATGCGCTCACCGCCTACCGCTGCATGCCACTCGCCGTCGTCCTGCCGCGCTCGACGGAGGAGGTGTCGAAGGCGCTCGCCTACTGCCACGACAACGGCATCAAGGTCGTCGCCCGCGGCGCCGGCACATCGCTTGCCGGCGGAGCCCTGCCGGCGGAGGACGCGATCGTCATCGCCGTGTCGCGCATGAACCGCGTGCTCGACATCAACATCCCCAACCGCACCGCCCGCGTCGAGACCGGCATCACCAATCTCGCCGTCACGGCCGCCGTGTCGCCGCACGGCTTCTTCTACGCCCCGGACCCGTCGAGCCAGCTCGCCTGCACCATTGCCGGCAACATCGGCATGAACTCGGGCGGCGCCCACTGCCTCAAGTATGGCGTCACCACCAACAACATCCTCGGCCTCAAGATGGTGCTGATGAACGGCGCGGTCGTCGATATCGGCGGCGCGTATCTCGATGCGCCGGGCTACGATCTGCTCGGCCTCGCCATCGGCTCGGAGGGCCAGTTCGGCATCGCAACCGAGGCGACGCTGCGCATCCTGCGCGCGGCCGAGGGAGCGCGCCCGATGCTGATGGGCTTCGACTCCAGCGAGACGGCCGGGCGCTGCGTGTCCGCCATCATCGGCGCGGGCATCATTCCCGTCGCCATCGAGTTCATGGACAAGCCCGCCATCCACGTCTGCGAGAGCTTCGCCAAGGCCGGCTATCCGATGGATGTGGAGGCGCTGCTCATCGTCGAGGTGGAAGGCTCGGCCGAGGAGATGGCGGACCTGCTCGCGCGCATCGGCGAGATCGCGCAGCGCTTCGCGCCCAAGGTCCTGCGCGTCAGCCAATCGGCCGAGCAGAGCGCCGCCATCTGGAAGGGCCGCAAGAACGCCTTCGGCGCCATCGGCCGCATTTCCGACTACTACTGCATGGACGGCACCATCCCGCTCGGCAAGCTGCCGCAGGTGCTCACCGACATCTCGCGCATCTGCAAAGAGCACGGGCTCAAGGTCGCCAACATCTTCCACGCCGGCGACGGCAATCTGCATCCGCTCATCCTCTACGACGCCAACGATCCCGCGCAGGCGCAGCGCGCGGAGGAAGCGGGCGCCGAAATTCTCAAGCTGTGCGTGGATGTCGGCGGCTGTCTCACCGGCGAGCACGGCGTCGGCATCGAGAAGCGCGACCTGATGCCGCTGCAGTTCGGCGCCGCCGACCTCGCCCTGCAGATGCGCATCAAGACCGTCTTCGATCCCGATTGGCTGCTCAATCCGCACAAGGTGTTTCCGCTCGACGGCCGTCCGGCCGCGGACGAGGCGGCATAAGGAGGCGGCGTGCAGAGCCAGATCAGGCCGGTGGACGAACGGGAGCTTGCCCGCGTTCTCGCGGAGGCCACCAACAGCCGCACCCCGCTTGCCGTCGCCGGTGCCGGCAGCAAGCGCGATGTCGGCCGCCCCGTGCAGGCCGCCGCCGTCATTTCCACCGGCAGCCTGCGCGGCACGACGCTCTACGAGCCGAGCGAGATGGTGTTCGCCGCCCGCGCCGGCACGCCGCTGCGCCAGATCGAGGCCGATCTTGCCGCCAACGGCCAGATGCTCGCCTTCGAGCCGGTCGATCTCGGGCCGATGCTGGGGCAGGAGGCGGGGATGGCAACGCTTGGCGGCGTCCTTGCCGCCAACCTGTCGGGCGCGCGTCGCATCTCTGCCGGGGCGGCGCGCGATCATTTGCTCGGCGTGCGCGCCGTCAACGGCCGCGGCGAGATCTTCAAGTCGGGCGGTCGCGTCATGAAGAACGTGACGGGCTATGACATCGCGCGCGGCCTGTCGGGAAGCTGGGGCACGCTGGCGGTCGTCACCGAGGTGACGTTCAAGGTGCAGCCGCTGCCCGAGACGTCGGCGACCCTGCTGCTCGTCGACCTTCCGGACGAGATCGCCATCGAGGTTCTGTCGGCCGCCATGGGCTCGCCCTTCGAGGTGTCCGGGGCCGTCCACGTGCAGGCGCCGCTGGTGAGCCGGCTGTGGCACGAGGGGCTGAGCAGTCTCGGCCGCTCTGTGACGGCGATCCGCATCGAGAACTTCGCCCGCTCCGTCGCCTATCGCGCGGGCCGGCTGCGCGAGGACCTGCGCATCTATGGCGAGGTGCACGAGCTGGAGGACGAAAGCTCGCGCGCCTTCTGGGAGGAGCTGCGCCAGCTCTCGCCGCTGCAGGGCGGCACCGATCCCGTCTGGCGCATCTCGACGGCGCCGTCGGCCGCGCCCAAGGTGGCGGCCGCCATCGCCAACTACATGGGCGGGCACGCGATCTTCGACTGGTCCGGCGGGCTCATCTGGATGGAGGTCACGGCGACGGCCGATGCGGGGGCTGCCGACGTGCGCCGCGTGATCGCCACCCACGGCGGACACGCCACGCTCATCCGGGCCGATGCCGCCACGCGCGCCGCCGTCGAGGTGTTCCAGCCGCTGGAGGCCGGCGTCGCCGCGCTTTCGCAACGTCTCAAGTCGGCGTTCGATCCTGCCGGCATTCTCAATCCCGGCCGGATGTACCCGGCGTTCTAGGCATCACGAGGCCATGCAGACCAACTTCTCAGCCCGGCAGCTCGAGGACCCGCGTATCGCGGAAGCCGACCGCATCCTGCGCCGCTGCGTGCATTGCGGCCTGTGCACCGCCACCTGCTCGACCTACGTCCTCCTCGGCGACGAGCGCGACAGTCCGCGCGGGCGCATCTACCTGATGAAGGACATGTTCGAGAAGGGCGCCGATGCGCCGCCCGAGGTGGGGTTTCACATCGATCGCTGCCTGTCGTGCCTGTCCTGCATGACCACCTGCCCGAGCGGGGTCGACTACATGCATCTCGTCGATCTCGCGCGCACGCACATCGAGGACACCGGCCACCGCCCGCCGCGCGAGCGCATGATGCGCAACCTGCTGGCCGCGATCCTGCCCTATCCGGAGCGCTTGCGCCGCGCTCTCCGTCTCGTGCCGTTGGCCCGGCCCTTCCGCGGACTTCTCAACCGCTTCGGCTTCAAGGAGCTGGCGGCGATGCTCGACCTGGCGCCGACGGGACTGCTGCGCGGCCCGGCCTTTTCCGGTCCCGGCACGGCCGCCACCAAGTCGGAGCGGCGCAAGCGCGTCGTGCTGCTCGCCGGCTGTGCGCAGCAGGTGCTGCGGCCTGACATCAACGACGCCACCATCCGCCTGCTGGCGCGCCGCGGCGTCGACGTCGAAGTGGCGCCCGGCGCGGGCTGCTGCGGCGCGCTCGTGCATCACATGGGCAAGGAAGCCGCCGCGGTCGAGATGGCCAAGGCCAATGTCGATGCCTGGTCGCGCGTCGCCGAGAAGGGCCCCATCGATGCCGTCATCATCAACGCATCGGGCTGCGGCACCACCGTCAAGGACTACGGCCACCTGCTGCGGGGCATCGACGGCTATGCGGAGCGCGGCGCGAAGATCGCCTCGCTTGCGCGCGACGTGACGGAGTTTCTCGCCGGCTACGATGCAGGGCCTGCCAGGCGCTGGTCGGGCCTGCGCGTCGCCTATCACTCCGCCTGCTCGATGCAGCACGGCCAGCGCGTCAACGACGAGCCGCGCCGTCTGCTGCGCGATGCCGGCTTCACGGTGGTCGAAATTCCGGAAGGCCACATCTGCTGCGGCTCGGCCGGCACCTACAACATTCTGCAGCCCGAGATCGCGGGCGAGTTGCGCGCGCGCAAGCAGGCCAACATCCGCGCCGTGCGTCCCGATCTCGTCGCCGCCGGCAATCTCGGCTGCATCACGCAGATCGCGCAGGGCAGCGGCATCCCCGTCGTCCACACCGTCGAGCTGCTCGACTGGGCCTACGGCGGACCCGTGCCGCGCGGGCTGGAATCCTTTGCGGACCTCGTGACGGATATTCCCGAAGGCGCGCCCCAGCCGATGCTGGTGTGAGCGGACGCTAGCTGCGCCACTCTCCTTCGGCATCGAAGATGTGGCCCGACAGCGATTTGCCGCGCCCGCTCGCCAGATAGAGGGCCAGCGCCGCCGCGCCCGTCTCGCCGGCGATGCCGGGCTGTGCCGGTCCGGCGACCTGGGGGGCGATGGCGTTGATGCGGATGCCTTCGTTCGCCCATTCCTCGGCCTGCCGGCGCGTCATGCTGGCGAGTGCCGCACGTGCGACGGAGGCGTAGGCGCGTTCCGAGGCCGTGGGCTTCGGGCCCAGCGTTGCCACGTTGAGGATCAGTCCCTCGTTGAGCGTCAGGCGCATGCGGTTGGCGGCGATCTGCGACACGAGGCACGGCAGCAGCAGCAGTTCGGAGACCGACGTCTCGATGTCGCCGTGCTCGGCGGCCGTGGGCAGCGCGTGGGCCGAAAGCGAGGCAAGGTTGATGACGGCGTCGAGGCCGGCAAACGCCTGCACGGCCGCGCGCGTGAAGTGCACGACGTCGTCGGCGGCCGATCCGATGCCGTCGAACATGCGCACGTCGAGGGCCTGGGTTGCGACGATCTCGGCGATGGCCTGCGTCTCCGCGCTGCGCTCGGAAAAATGCAGCACCAGGCGCGTCTTGTGCTCGGCGAACGCGCGCGCGATGTCCACACCGACGCTCTTCGAGAGCCCCGTGATCAACACACGCTTGCCGGCAAGTTCGGGGTAGAAGGCGGCCGCATCGGCCCCTTCGATGGCGCTCATCAACATGGAAAACTGCCCTCCAGACGCGGCCTGCCTACGCTCCATGGTGCCGCCCGGTCCCATCTCGGTCCGATTCGGCTAACGAGAGCTAAATGCGGTCCGGATTCGGTCCCTGCGGCGGCGGAATCGGCGCTTGTACCGGGCGAGGGCGTGTCCGTTTTGCGGCGGCCGCGACGGGGCGCCCGTGACGGGACGCTCTGCACCCTGCGGCTATACGCTTTGCACATGGCGCCTTCCGGGAGGGGAACGGGGCTGCTACAAGGTTTGAGACATCATCGCCCATGGCCGCCATCCGAGCAACGAAGGGAGAATCCCCGTGGCCCCACTCGACATGAAGCCCAACGAGCTAGAGCCCTACTGGGTCCCCTTCACTCCCAACCGCGCCTTCAAGAAGCGCCCGCGCATGTTCAGCGCCGCCAAGGGCATGCATTACTTCAAGCCGGACGGCACCAAGGTTATCGACGCCACATCGGGCCTCTTCTGCGTCAACGCCGGCCATTGCCGCGAGCCCATCGTCAAGGCGATCCAGGAGCAGGCGGCCAAGCTCGACTATTCGCCCGCGTTCGGCTTCGGCCATCCCAAGGTGTTCGAGCTGGCCTCGCGCCTCGCGTTGCTGGCCCCCGGCGACCTCGACTACGCCTTCTTCTCCAACTCGGGATCGGAGGCGGTCGATACCGCGCTCAAGATCGCGCTCGGCTACCACAAGGCGCGCGGCGAGGGCAGCCGCATCCGCTTCATCGGCCGCGAGCGCGGCTACCACGGCATCGGCTTCGGCGGCATCTCGGTGGGCGGCATGGTCGCCAACCGCAAG
>JBFWWW010000071.1:0-16943 GCA_050245975.1 Hyphomicrobiaceae bacterium | reverse complement strand
ATCGCACCAGCTATTGGGCCGAGAACTGGGGCTTTTGCCTGCCGCACCGGGTGGCTGCCGCACTGCAGGACGGGACCTATGAGGTGCTGATCGACTCCACGCTGAGCGACGGCTCCATGAGCTACGGGGAGTATTTCCACCCGGGCGAGACCAGCGACGAATTCCTGCTCTCGGCCCACATCTGCCATCCCTCGCTTGCCAACGACAACTGCTCCGGATTGGCCCTCCTGACGCTGCTGGCCGAAGCACTGAAGGGACGGCGGACCAGGCTCGGCTACCGCTTCCTGTTCGCCCCCGGCACCATCGGGGCCATCACCTGGCTGGCACGCAACGAGGAGGCCGCGGCGCGCGTCCGGCACGGCCTTGTGGTTGCGGGCGTGGGGGATGGCGGCGGCCCCACCTACAAGCGCAGCCGGCACGGCGACCGACCCATCGACCGCGCCATGGCAAATGTGCTGAGGCACGGATTTCCGGCGCCGGTGAGCTACGATTTCGAGCCTTACGGCTATGACGAGCGGCAGTTCTGCTCTCCGGGCTTCGATCTGCCCGTGGGCCTGCTGCAGAGAAGCCGGTTCGGTACCTTCCGGCAGTATCACACCTCGGCCGACAACCTCGATTTCATCGCGCCGGAGCATCTGGCCAGCTCGTTCCGGGCCGTGTGGCAGGCGATCGAGATCGCCGAGACGGACTACGTGCCCTTGAACCTGGCGCCGAAGGGCGAGCCGCAGCTCGGGCGGCGGGGGCTCTACGCCAGCATCGGCGGCGACAAATCGAGCTATGGCCGGTCGATGGCGCTGCTTTGGGTGCTGAACCAGGCCGACGGCACCAAGTCGCTCCTCGACATCGCCGAACGCGCAAATCTGCCCTACGGCGTCATCCTCGGCGCGGCGCGGGCGCTCGAGGCAGCGGGGCTTCTGGGAGCCGCCGGCGCTTCGTCGTAAAGCCGCCTCAGGCCGGGACGTAGTCGGGCCAGGCGCGATCCCGATCGGATATCTCGGCGACAGCGAGCGGCCAGGCGATGTTGAAGGCCGGATCGTCGTGGCGGACGCCGGACGCCGCGGTCGGCGCATAGAATTCCGATATCAGATAGTGCGCCTCGGTATCGGGGGCGAGCGTCTGAAAACCATGGGCGAGGCCGGCCGGAACATACAGCTGCCGGCCATTTTCCGGCGTCAGCTCAAAGGCTTCCCATTTCATATACGTCGGCGAATCCGGTCTGAGATCGATCAGCACGTCGTGCATCGCGCCCCGCACGCAGCGGACCAGCTTGACCTCGGTGTGCGGCGCCATCTGGAAGTGCATCCCGCGCAGGGAGCCGACTTTGCGCGTCAGGGAAAGGCTGTGCTGGACGAACCGCGTCTCCAGGCCGAGGCCACCGAACTCCCGGACGCAAAAGGTGCGCGCAAAATAGCCGCGATCGTCAACGGCCGGTTCGAGGCCGACGATCCAGACGCCGTCCAAGGTGCCCGGAATGAACTGCATAGCTCCCTCTGTCATCACCCGCTGCCGACGCGGGTACCGCACCCTGCTCCGCGCCGACGCCCATGAAATCTGATCTATGCGAAATGCGTTAACGAGACCGCCAGCCTTTCGTTGACCCCGACGAGGCCCGGCCCTCATATGACACGCGGCAGAAGAGAGGGACACGCGCACAGCGGCCGCGCGTGGGCCACACCCTTACAACCGAGAGACTGCCGTCGAGATGCCGGCTTCTGGTGCCCGATCATTTGCGGGGGCACCGCAAGCCGACAGGATCGGCGGCTGAGGCGGCGGGCGCAAGGCGGGACCTGCCGGATTTCGCATCGGGCGGCCGGCAGGTGTAGGCAGGGGACGACGATGCAGGATCATATCGGCCTTGAGCAAAAGCCGGCGTTTGATCTGAACAATATTATTCTGATTGTGCGCCGGAATGCGCGCAAGCTTGTGCTCGGCTTGCTGCTCGGCCTGTTTCTGGGTGCGGCGCTGCTTGTCCTCATCCAGCCGACATACCAGGCCACGACGACGCTGATGGTGGACGGCCGGGAGCAGAAGGTGTTCGGCTCCGATGCCGTGATATCGCCCTTCCGCGCGGAGTCCACGGCCATCGCCAGCGAGGTGGCGGTTATCAAATCGCCGGAAGTGCTGCGCAAGGTCGTCGAGAAACTCGATCTCGCCCACGATCCGGAATTCGAGGTCATCAAGTCGCCTCCGGGGCCGCTCTCGCGCCTCAAGCGCTCGATCCAGGCCATGATCGGCATCAAGCCGCCGGCGACCGGGTTCGACCCGACCGGAGACAGCCGGGACGAGACGACGGAGCTGATCGAGAACTTCTACAAGGCGGTTACGGTCGGCACGATCCAGTACACCAACCTGATCGACATCTCGGTCAGCTCCAAGGACCCCGACAAGGCGGCGCGGATGGCCAACGCGCTGGCCGACGCCTATCTCCTGCAGCAGCTCGAGACGCGCTATGGCGCGACGCGCAAGGCGACCGACTGGCTGCGCGCGCGGCTCGACGAGCTCAAGGAGAAGCTGCGGCTCTCCGAGCAGCGGCTCGAGAAGTACAAGGCCGACATGGACCTGTCGGACAAGGAGAGCACGACCCTGGACGAGCAGCAGCTCGTGCGGATCAACGAACAGCTCGTCAATGCCCGCGCCCAGACGGCCGAGGCGGAAGCCAAATACCTCGCCGTCCGCGACCGGGCAGCCGGCGGCGCGCTGGACGACGAGAAGCTGGCGGAATTCATCCGCTCCGACCTGATCACGCAGCTCCGCTCGCAGCTCGCGACGGTGATCCGCAACGAGGACAGCCTCAACGCACGCTACGGCACCAACCACCCGGCCGTCATGCGGGTCCGTGCCGAACGAAAGGGCCTGAACGGCCAGATCGACGCCGAAGTGCGCCGCGCCGTCGCCGTGCTCAAGAATGAGTACGAGATCGCCGCGAGCCGGGAGAAGGCGCTGCAGGCAAGCCTCAAGGACATGTCGGAAAAGACCAACGCGCAGAAGCAGATGTTCGTGCATATGCGCGAGCTTCGGCGCGAGGCCGAAAGCGACAAGGTCCTCTATGAAGGCCTGCTGCAGCGCGTGAAGCAGACGGCGGCGCAGGAATCCTGGAAGGCGACCGACTTTCGCGTCGTCGCCGAGGCGGTGCCTCCGCGCTATCCGAGCCAGCCCAAGACCAAGCTTCTGGCTTTCGCCGGGGTCGGCATCGGACTGGTCTTCGGCGTCGGCCTGACACTGCTGTCGGAAATGCTCGACCGTACGTTCAAGCGCGGGCGGGATGTCGAGGCCAAGCTGTCGCTGCCGCATCTGGGCTATATCCCGGCCCTGTCACAGCGCGCTCTGGCCGACCCCAGCATCGGGCGCACGCCGGGCGAGCGCGCCTTCCGCTATTCCATGACGAAGAGCGGCACGCCGTTTGCGGATTCCATTCTCGCGCTGCATGCGAACCTGGAGGCCACCGGCCGCTCGGGCCCGATCAAGTCCGTGATGTTCACGTCCGCCCGCAGCGGCGAGGGCAAATCGGTCATCGCGGCGAACTTCGCCCAGGTATCGGCGCGCTCGGGTCTCAAGACCCTGCTGATCTGCGCCGACCTGCGCACGCCGACGATCCGGTGGTTCGCCACCGACCGCAGGCTGACCTACGATATTGCCGACTACCTGATGGGCAAGGTGCAGATCGAGAATGTGATCCTGCGCGACGAAGAGTCGACCGTGGACATCGTGCCGGCGACGCGCACCGTGCCGGATTCCGGCACCCTGCTCGCCTCCGCGCGCATGAAGACGCTGCTTGCCTGGGCCCGCGCCAACTACGACATGTGCGTGATCGACGCCGTTGCGTCGGTGCCCTGCCTGGACGGACGGGTGATCGCCCGCCAGGTGGACGCCACGGTACTGGTGCTCGAGTGGCACAAGACGACGCTCGACACGGCCCGCGAGGCGGTCGACCTGCTCGTGAAGAGCGATGCGATGCTGGCCGGCGCCGTCCTCAACAAGGTGGATTTCGCAAAGGCCAAGCTCTACGGCCTGCCCTACGCCTGAGCGTCAGGACGCCCCGACGCGCCCTCGAAATGGAAACGGCCCGCTCCGCGGGCCGTTTTGCATTCATGCGGCGCGATCTCAGAACCAGCGCTCGGGAACGTAGATCGTGTCGCCCGGCCGGATCGGGAAGCCACCAGGAACGTAGGATACGATGTTGCCACCAGCGGGCGACGGGCGGACGACACGGGCCTCCGCCAGGGAGGCGCGCTCGGTGTAGCCGCCTGCCATGGCCACTGCCGCCTCGACGGTCAGGCCGTTGACGTAGTCGTACTTGCCCGCGGTCTTGACCTCGCCGAGGATGAAGAACGGGCGATAGGCGATCATCTGGACCGAGACCTTCGGGTCCTTGATGAACTTGTCGCGCAGGCGGCTGGCGATGGCGTATTCCACCTGCTGGACCGTCTTGCCGCGCACGGACACGACGCCGGCCATCGGCATGGAGATGTGGCCGCCCGCATCCACGCTGAAATTCTGCGGGAGATTGTCAGCCTCGTAGACGACGACGCGGATCTGATCGCCGCTGTCGAGCGTATAGGATTTGTCGGTGTCGAAGCCGTAGCTCTCCGGCGGATAGCGCGTGTGATCGCAGGCCCCAAGGCCCACGGCCAAAGCCGCGACGATCACCCATTTCCCCCAGCCCATCGCCGGTGCGCCCCAGTTCAAAATTCTCGCAATCCCCAGCATCTGGACCTCTACGTGAGTCGTCTTGTGACAGCAAGCATCGACGCCACCTGCAAACCCAACCGTTACCTATCTGACACGGACCTGACTCTGCAGGCGGCGAACCTCCTGCTCGAGCTGGTCCACCTTCCGCTTGAGGGCATCGGTATCGGCCTGAACACGCTGAGAACCGGCCATTCCCGTATCGCCCACGACCTCGAGCCCGCTCACATCCGGCGGCATCGGAATGCGCGCCACGGTCTCGCCGGTCAGGATATTAACCGTCTGCAGAAAATCCTTACCCGCATCGTTGTCCGTGTAGAGATAGGACAGCGTCCCGCGACGGGCGTTCAGGGTCGTCAAGCCGAGGAGCTGGATCCTGCTTCCCGCCTTGTGCAGGGTCGCGAGCTTGCGCTCCCGTCCCGACAGCCCGTCGATCTCGAACAGCACGACCTCGTCCTTGTCCTTGCGCACGCCGACAAAGCGGTCCTGCGCGACGGCATCGAGGGCGCCGCCCAGCAAGGTCAACGCGCCCAGAACGCTCAGCAGAACCCAGCGGCGCACGTCCATCTTGTCCCCACCCCTGCCGTTGCAACGCACGGGATCAATACCTGGCAATCACGCCGGCCTGGATGACCTGGCGATCGTACTGCTCGGCGGAAATCGTCGAGTTGTAGTTCTCAAGGTTGTAGTCGAGGAACAGCGACACCCGGTCGTTGACCGCATACCCCAGCGACGTGTTGTACACGTACTGGTCCTCGACCCGCGTCGCGCCCAGCAGATTGTCGCCGTTGGCGTGCACGTAGTTGAAGCCCGCGCGCCACGTCAGGCGCCGCGTGATGCCGTAGTCCATCGTCACGCCAAGCCTCGTCCTGCGGCCGGCCCCGAAGTCCTGCTCGAAGTTGACGCCGCCGAACTCGCGCGCGGCATTGAAGCGCAAGGTGAAATAGCTGCGCGGCTGCCAGATCAGGTTCAGCGTGTAGAAGTTCTCGGGGTCGGCGACGATCAGCGGCGAGGTGAAGTCGCTTTTGCCGTAGAGGAACGTGAAGTCGCCCCGCAGCACGGGCGAGAAAACGACCTCGACGCCGTTGGAGACTTCGACCTTGCTCGAATCTCGCGGCACCACCAGGGGAACGTTGCGGTAGTCGGTCTCGATCCAGGCGACGCGATTGACGAAACGGAACCGCTGGGAGAACGGCACCTCGGTCTTGTGGCTGACCGTCAGCATGTCGCGGTCGAGAAACCTCAGGTCGACGATGCTGCCCGTCACGGAGCGGACGCTGCTGTAACTGTCGGTCGCGTAGTCGACCGCCAGCGTGGAGATGACCGGACGGAAAAACGATCGCATCGCCAGCCTGCTGCCGTAGGCGTCGTGCGGCGCCGGCTCGGCGAGATTGGTCGGCAGGTCGCGCCGGGTCGCCGTGCGCTGGTCATTGGCATGGCGGGCCGAGGCGCCGACATCGAACTCGAGATCGCGCGCGGCGCGAACGGTGCCGTCGAGCGTGGCCGTCGCGTTGGTGCGCGAGTCCGCATCGCTCTCGCGGTACTCAAGATGCTCGATGTCGGTCCGCAGCACGAAGCGGTAGTTCGGGTCCGTCGTCGCGATCGAGAGCCCGGGCCGGACGAAGAAGACCCAATCGCGGGCCGCGTTGGTGTTGCTGTAGAGGATGTTGGAGTCGTTGATGATGCCGGTCGCGATGGTCGGCCGGTAGATCAGACCGCCGTAGCGAATGCCGAGCGACGGCTCGAGACCGACATCGGGGGCTATGGGCGTCAGCGGCAGCGGATCGGCAGCCGCAAACGGCGCGGAGCCAACCAGCCCCACGACCACGGCCACCCAGGAAAATTTCCGCGCCAACACGGAAGCCATCGGCTCCTTCCGCTCTGGTGACGACCACGCCACGACCTAATTTTACTGGAAATACTGACGCTTAGTGTGGCAAGCGAACAACATACATCAACCCGTCGCGATGCGGGATCACGCCTGCCTAAGCGTTCCTGTCTACGCTGATTCGCATTACCCAAGAATGTCGTCACCCCCGCCGTGCACCATTCGGCCGGCGAGGGAGCGGGCGTTTGAGGCCGATCGTGGCCGGGCGGCATCGGCATCGGACCGCGCGGGCGATCGCCGTATACGATGGATGGCTCTTTCGGACGCCTCCGGCGCCGCCCGGCAGGGGTCTCGGAAGGGGCGAAACGATCGGCCGTCGGCGGCCAGAGAAATACGAGCCTCAATTAACGCAAATGCCCAACGACCTATTAAGCAATTCTTCGTTGTTGCATTGCGAACCGCGAGGCCAAGGCCTATCGCTGCACCGGGGTTGGCGGCGCGTGGCGCGGGGCAATGTCGAGTATCACTCCGACATCAAAGGCGGGTGGATCGGGCACGGTTGTGCCGATCTCGTTGCGCCATTCCGCGCCCAGCTTCCGCATCAGCACGCGCGTCGCGACGGACCTGCTGCTCTTCGTCGAATTCCTGCTCGTCGTTGCCGGCGCGGCGGCCGCGAAGCTCGTCTACGTGACGGCCTTCCTCGACAGCTCGCAGATCCTGCAGCCCTACCTCATCGCCGGCATCGCCGGCGGCCTGCTCACGGCCTACATGCTGCGCAACCAGGGACTGAGCGAGCCCAGCGCAGTCCTGCAGGGCGCCTCGACGTGGGTCAAAACCGTCATCGCGATCGGCGGCGCGTTCCTGCTTCTCATCGCCATCGGCTTCCTGCTCAAGATTTCGGCGGACTACTCGCGCGGCTGGCTGCTGACGTGGTTCGCCATCGTTTGTGCAACCGTGCCCCTGTACCGGGCCGGAGCGGCGCGCGCCCTGCAGTGGCTCGCGGTCACCGGTCACACCGAGCGCCGGATCGCCATCGTGGCCACGGAAGAGGCGGGGCGCAGGCTCGCCGAGCAGTTCATGGACATACCCGGCGTGCGTCTTGCCGGAGTGTTCGACGCGCGCGCGCAGGCGGCGCTGGCCGACCTGATCGCCATGGGCCAGCGCAACGAGGTCGACGAGGTCATCGTCGCGGTGTCCCATGTCGAAGGGGCCGAGCTTGCGAGCCTCATGGAAGCGCTCGGCGTGCTGCCGGCCGACGTCTGGCTGTGCCCGCCGGAAATCGCCTTCGACATGCGCATCCGCAGCATCGGCCGCCTCGGCACGGTGAGCCTTCTGCAGGTGACGCCGAAGCCCATCAACGACTGGGGCTATATCGCAAAGGCGGCGCTGGACTATTCGGTGGGCGCCCTGGCGCTCGTGCTGAGCGCGCCGGTCATGCTGGCCATCGCGGCCGCGATCAAGCTCGAGGGCCCCGGCCCGGTCTTCTTCCGCCAGCGCCGGCACGGCTACAACGAGCGGGTCATCGACGTGTTCAAGTTCCGCACGATGTCCGTGACGGAAAACGGCGACACCATCGTGCAGGCGCGCGCGGGCGATCCGCGGGTCACCCGCGTCGGCCGCTTCCTGCGCTCGACGAGCCTCGACGAGCTGCCGCAGCTCTTCAACGTGCTGCGCGGAGAAATGTCCCTGGTTGGCCCGCGGCCGCATGCGCTGGCCCACAACTTCTACTATCGCGAGAAGCTGCAACGTTACGCCAACCGCCATCGCGTGAAGCCGGGTATCACCGGATGGGCGCAGATCAACGGCATGCGCGGCCCGACCGAGACGCCGGAGAAGATGCGCAAGCGCGTCGAGCTCGACCTTTTCTACATCGAGAACTGGTCGATCTGGCTCGACCTCAAGATCCTGGCGTTGACGCCGCTCAGGGGCTTCATCCACAAGAACGCGCTCTGAACGAGCCGGCCCTCGGCTTTGGCCGGCTCGCATGCGTCCCTTTCAGGCATCGAAGAATACGGTCTCGTCCGGCCCCTGCATGCGGATGTCGAAGCGGTAGACCGTCCCGCCCGGACCGACGCTCCGTTTCGCGATCAGCGTGCCGCGGCGGTCGGCCGGCAGGGTCCCCAGCACCGGGTCCTTCGCGTTTGCCTCCGCCTCGTCGTCGAAATAGATGCGCGTGAAGGCGTGCACCAGCATGCCGCGCATGAGGACAATGACGTTGATGTGGGGCGCCTGGACGCCGTCGACCGAGCCGGGCTTCACGGTATCGAAGATGAAACGGTTCTCGGGGTCGGTCCCGGTTCCGAAGCGGCCGAAGCCCTTGAAGCGCGAGTTGGAGCCGCGCGGATCGGCCGGATGCGCGTAGCGCCCGCCGGCATCCGCCTGCCAGATCTCGATCAGAGCGTCAGGGATGATGGCTCCGGCGCCATCGAAGACACGGCCTTCGAGGCGTATGCGCTCGCCGTCCATATCGGGGACGACGAGCTGGTTGGAGGCGAGGCTCTTGAACGCATAGCCGTACTGCTCGGGCGCGAGGCCGTAGGCGAAGTACGGGCCGACCGTCTGCGAAGGCGTCTGTCCGCGCGCCATCAGCGGTTCTCCATCGGCGTCTCGCGCCGACCCCGCAGCACCATGTCGAACACATAGCCCAGCGCGAACTCGGGCTCGGTCACGTCGATCGAGAACTCGGAGATCATGCGCTCGCGCGCACCGGCCGGCGCGCTCTGGTAGATGGGGTCGTAGGCCAGCAGCGGATCGCCCGGGAAGTACATCTGGGTCACGAGCCGCGTCACGAAGCTCGGGCCGAAAAGCGAGAAGTGGATGTGCTGCGGCCGCCAGGCATTGGGGTGGTTGCCCCAGGGATAGGCGCCAGGCTTGATGGTGTAGAAGCGGTAGCGGCCCTCCGCATCGGTCACGCAGCGGCCGGCCCCGATGAAATTCGGGTCGATCGGCGCATCATGCTGGTCGACCTTGTGGATGTAGCGGCCGGCCGCGTTGCACTGCCAGATCTCGATGAGCGTATTGGGCACGGGGCGGCCGTCGTCGCCGAGAATGCGGCCCGTCACGACGATGCGCTCGCCCAGCGGCTCGCCATCCGTGCGGGAATTCCTGGTCAGGTCGGCATCGAGGGCGCCGAGGCTCTCGTGCCCGTAGACGGGGCCCGTCAGCTCCGAGAGGGAGTGCTTGAGCGGCATCAACGGCCTGGTCGGGCCACGCAACGGCGTGGAGCGATAACCCGGATAGATGTAGGGCGGCTGGCTCGTCCAGTCGCGCGGGGTGTAGTCCGTCATTTGTCCTGTCCTTCCTGGGGCGCGCCCGCAGCGCCGAAGAGCGTCTCGCGTGCGATGGCGTAGGCGCGGTTGGCGGCCGGAACGCCGGCGTACACGGCGACGTGGAACAGCGCCTCCTTTATGGCCTCCGGATCGGTGCCGGTGTTGCGGCTGGCACGAACGTGCATCTGGAATTCTTCCCAGTGTCCGAGACTGGCGAGAATGACCAGGGTCAACAGCGATCGGGTCGGCCGGTCGAGGCCGGGACGCGTCCAGACCGAACCCCAGGCGCCTTCCGTGATGAAGCGCTGGAAGTCGGCGTCGAACGCCGTCTTGCGCGCCTCGGCCCGGTCCACATGGGCATCGCCGAGCACCGCCCGGCGGACCTTCATCCCCTGAGAGTAGCGATCATCCGTCACGGGACCGTTCCCTGCTCATGCCAGCCATGGCCGACCAGAACACTGCCAACGCACCGGATTCCTGTAAACGCCCGGCGCCGTGATGTTCGCCTGCTGAACAGGCGCGCCAGCCATCGAAAGCTTACCGCCTGGCCTTTATGCCCGCAAATGAGGCAGCCGGAGGCCGTGTCCGTTTGCCGCCGGCTGCGCTATCTTTGAGCAGAGCCGGACGGCTGCGGCTTCAGGGAGGACTTGGGTGCCCAAGGCATTCGACGAGATGATGGGCACGGGCGAGACGGTGCGCGAGCCCTACCGTCTGCTTCACCCCTGGTTGCAAACGCAAAAAATCGACGAACTCGAGCGCAAGCGCAGCGAAGCCGAGGTCCTGTTCCGCCGCACCGGCATCACGTTCGCCGTCTACGGCGAGGAAGCCGCCACCGAGCGCCTGATCCCCTTCGACATCGTTCCGCGTGTCCTGAGCGCGTCGGAGTGGCGGCGCCTGGCCGCCGGCATCGAGCAACGCGTGCGCGCCCTCAACGCCTTCCTTTACGACATCTATCACCGGCAGGAGATCATCCGTGCCGGCCGCATACCGGAAGAGCTGATCATACAAAACGCCGCGTTCGCGCCCGAGATGATGGGCGTCGATCCTGCGCGCGGCATCTACTCGCACGTCATAGGCATCGACCTGGTGCGCACGTCGGAGAGCGACTTCTTCGTGCTGGAGGACAACACGCGCACGCCGTCCGGCGTCTCCTACATGATGGAGAACCGGGAAGCGATGATGCACATGTTCCCCGACCTTTTCGCGCGCAACCGCGTCTCGACCATCGACAACTACACGGGCGATCTCAGGGCGACGCTGGAAAGCGTGGCGCCGCACGGCCTCGACCGCGATCCCGTCATCGTCCTGCTGACACCCGGCATCCACAACAGCGCCTACTTCGAGCACTCCTTCCTCGCCGACCAGATGGGCGTCGAGCTCGTCGAGGGGCAGGACCTCGTGGTGCAGGACGGCGCCCTCAACATGAAGACGACGCAGGGCCTGAAGCAGGTCGACGTCGTCTACCGCCGGCTCGACGACGCGTTCCTCGATCCGCTCGTGTTCCGCCGCGACTCCATGCTGGGCGTGCCGGGCCTGTTCGATCTCTACCGTGCCGGCCGCGTCACCATCGTCAATGCCCCCGGCGCCGGCATCGCCGACGACAAGTCGATCTACACCTACACGCCGGAGATCATCGAGTTCTACACCGGCCAGCCGCCGATTCTGAAAATCGTGCCGACCTACAATTGCCGGAAGCCGGACGAGCTCGCCTACGTGCTGGAGCACATGGCCAAGCTGGTGGTGAAGGAGACGCACGGCTCGGGCGGCTACGGCATGCTGGTGGGGCCGGCGTCGACGGCGGCGGACGTCGAAGCATTCCGCCAGAAGGTCAAGGCCGAGCCGCACCGCTACATCGCGCAGCCGACACTGGCGCTGTCGACCTGCCCGACGCTGGTGGACGGCGCGATCGCACCGCGGCACCTCGACCTGCGGCCGTTCGTGCTGGTGGGCGGCGACCGGGTCCGGCTGACACCGGGCGGACTTACGCGCGTCGCGCTCCGCGACGGGTCGCTCGTGGTCAACTCGAGCCAGGGCGGCGGCACAAAAGACACCTGGGTACTGCTGGACTAGAGGCATGCTGGGACGCACCGCGAACGACCTGTTCTGGATGGCGCGCTACATGGAGCGCGCAGAGAACATGGCGCGCCTGCTGGAGGTCGGCTACCGGATCATCCTGCTGCCGGGCGCGGGCCACGGCGGGGAGGGCGAATGGCGCTCCACCCTGCGCAGCGCGGGCTGCGAGGAGGGCTACGTCGCGCGCTTCAAGACCTTCGAGACGAGCGACGTGGTCAACTTCCTGCTGTTCAGCCGCGACAATCCCTCGAGCGTCTATTCCTGCCTCGCGACCGCACGGCGCAACGCCCGCGCACAACGGACGGCCCTGACGAAGGAGATGTGGCAGGCGCTCAACTCGGCCTGGATCGAGTTCGCGGCCATCGACCCGGCGCGGCTGACCTCGAACGAGCTGCCGCGGCTGTTCGACTGGATCAAGGACCGCTCCGCCCTCTTCCGCGGCGCGCTGCTCAACACCATCCTGCGCAACGACACCTATTACTTCAGCCAGATCGGCACGTTCCTGGAGCGGGCCGACAACACCTCGCGCATCCTCGACGTGAAGTACTACCTGCTGCTGCCCGACGCGCAGTTCGTCGGCAGCGGCATCGACAACGTGCAATGGGCCGCCATCCTCCGCTCGGTCTCGGCGCACCGCAGCTATCGCTGGGTCTATCGCGAGCCCTACCGGCCCTGGCTGATCGCGGACTATCTCATTCTCAACCGGCAGATGCCGCGGTCGCTCAGATCCTGCTATGAGGAGATTCTTCCGGCGCTCGACGAGCTCGGGGCTCACTACGGCATGCGGCATTCCTGCCACGCCCTGGCGGCAGAGACGACGCAACGGTTGCGCGAGGGCGACATGACGGCGATCTTCCAGTCCGGCCTGCACGAATTCCTGAGGGACTTCATTGCCCGCAACAGCCGGCTGGGCTTCGATATCTCTTCTGCCTACCACTTCGCAGACTGATGCTCATTTCCGTCCGCCACATCACCCGCTACACCTATGCCCGCACGCTCTCCTACAGCGTGCAGAGCCTGCGCATGACGCCGGCAACCTTCGAGGGCCAGCGCGTCCTCGACTGGACGGTGACCGGGCCCGACGGCGCGTTCATGCTTCCGTTCCGGGACAGCTTCGGCAATCCGGCGTACCTGATGACGTTGTCGGGGCCGCTGCCGGAGATCGCCATCATCGCCTCCGGCACGGTCGACACCGAAGACCGCAACGGCGTCGTGAAGGGGTTGGCGGAAATCTCGCCGCCGCGGGTCTATCTGCGCCAGACCGACCATACGCAGCCGGACGACGCCATCCATGCGCTCGCCAGCGAGGCGCGCAAGCCCGGCAGCCTCGATACGCTGCATGCCCTTTCGGCGCTCGTGCGCGAGCGCATGACCTACAAGATCGGCACCACCGACGCGACCACCACGGCTGCCGGGGCGCTCAGGCAAGGGTCCGGGGTCTGTCAGGACTTCTCGCACATCATCATCGCGGCGGCCCGCAGCCTCGGCATCCCGGCGCGGTATGTCACCGGCTACCTGGTCGACAGCACGCAGACGGCCGAAGCGCACCACGCCTGGATGGAAGGCTGGGTCGAGGACCTCGGCTGGATCGCGTTCGATGCGGTCAATGCCGTGTGCCCGACCGAGCGCTACGTCCGGCTTGCCTGCGGCCTGGACGCCAACCTCGCCGCCCCCATCCGCGGCGCCCGGCGCGGCGGCGACGAGGAGCGCCTGTCGGTGGCCGTGGACGTGGCGCACCAGACAGCGCAGCAGCAGCAGTAGCCCGGCCTTGCCGGCCCGCACAACGGGTCTTGCCATTCCGTCGCGCGGCGACTACTCCGGGCGCATCGGACACAGCACCAAACCGGGACAGCCCCCATGGCCAAGACGCGCACCGAAACCGACACGTTCGGACCGATCGAAGTGGCCGCCGACCGCTACTGGGGCGCGCAGGCGCAGCGCTCCCTCGGCAACTTCAAGATCGGCTGGGAAAAACAGCCCGTCCCCGTGATCCGCGCCCTCGGCATCGTCAAGCGCGCCGCAGCCGAAGTGAACATGGACCTCGGCAGGCTCGATCCCAGGATCGGCAAGGCCATCGTGCAGGCGGCGCAGGAGGTGATCGAGGGCAAGCTCGACGATCACTTCCCGCTGGTCGTCTGGCAGACCGGGTCCGGCACGCAATCCAACATGAACGCCAACGAGGTGATCTCGAACCGCGCCATCGAGATCCTGGGCGGAGAGATGGGGTCGAAGAAGCCGGTTCATCCCAACGATCACGTCAACATGAGCCAGTCGTCGAACGACACCTATCCGACGGCCATGCACATCGCCTGCGCGGAAGAGATCCACCACCGCCTCGTCCCGGCCCTGCAGAAGCTGCGCAACGCGCTCAACGACAAGGCGCAGGCGTGGTCGAAGATCATCAAGATCGGCCGCACGCACACACAGGACGCAACGCCGCTGACGCTGGGGCAGGAGTTCTCCGGCTACGCGCAGCAGATCGAGAACGGCATCGCGCGCATCGAGCAGACGATGCCGGCGCTGATGGAGCTGGCGCAGGGCGGCACCGCCGTCGGCACCGGCCTCAACGCGCCGAAGGGCTTCGCCGAGAAGGTCGCCGAGCGCATCGCCGCCATCACCGGCATGAAGTTCACCTCGGCACCCAACAAGTTCGAGGCGCTGGCCGCGCACGACGCGATGGTGTTCAGCCACGGCGCCATCAACACGGTGGCGGCGAGCCTGTTCAAGATCGCCAACGACATCCGCTTCCTCGGATCGGGGCCGCGCTCGGGCCTGGGCGAGCTGTCGCTGCCCGAGAACGAGCCGGGATCCTCGATCATGCCCGGCAAGGTGAACCCGACCCAGTGCGAGGCGCTGACGATGGTCTGCACGCAGGTGTTCGGCAACAACGCCACGCTGACGTTCGCCGGCGCCTCGGGCCACTTCGAGCTCAACGTGTTCAACCCGGTGATGGCGTACAACTTCCTGCAGTCGGTTCGGCTGGTGTCCGATGCCGCCGTCAGCTTCACGGACAACTGCATCGTCGGCATCGAGGCGCGCGAGGACAACATCAAGGCCGCGCTCGACCGCTCGCTGATGCTCGTGACGGCGCTGGCGCCCAAGATCGGCTACGACAACGCGGCCAAGATCGCCAAGACGGCGCACAAGAACGGCACCACGCTGCGCCAGGAGGCGGTGGGCGGGGGGTACGTGACGGAGGCCGAGTTCGACGCCGTCGTGCGCCCGGAGAAGATGATCGGGCCGGAGTGAGGAAAAAGGGCCCGGTCAACCGGCCCTTCATTCTGCATTCAGACTAATTGCGGCAGGACTTGGTGCCATGGGCGATATCATCAACCTGCGACAGGCGCGCAAGACCAGGGCGCGCGCGGAGCGGCTGCGAAAGGCCGAGCAGAACCGGGCGCAGTTCGGCCGCCCGCGCCACGAGCGCGAGCGAACCGAATCCGCATTGGAGCTTGAAAAACGCAGGCTCGAAGGCGCACGGCTGGCGCGTGACGAGGACAAGCGCGACGCATGAGCCGCCCGGTGAAGCGCTCGTTCACGATCGCCGGACACAAAACGTCCATTTCGCTCGAGGCCCCCTTCTGGGACGCGCTGCGCGTCGCCGCACAGCAGGAGAACATCCCGCTCGTCCGCCTCGTCGCGCGCATCGACAAGAAGCGCGGCGAGGCCGGCCTGTCGAGCGCGGTGCGGGTCTGGATCCTCGATTATTACCGCGGGTATGACGGCAGCGGGAAACCGGAGCGGTAGGACGCCCCGGTCGCCCTGCAGAGCCTTTCCCGCCTAGGCGGCGCGGGGGCCCGGATCGTCTCCGTCCGGACGAGCCGGCGCGACGCCGTCAAGGCCGCGCCGACGGTTGTCCAAGGGGACGACGGAAGCGGAGGCGTCGACCGGAGCCGCGACGGGCGGCTCGACCGAAAGCACGGTCAGCGAATGCCGGCGCCCGTCCCGCGCCGTCCAGGCAATGGACTGGCCGGGCGCAAGCCCGATGAGGGCCGCACCGATCGGCGTCAGGATCGAAATCCGTCCCTTGGCGATATCGGCATCGCCGGGAAAAACCAGCTCGACACGCCGGCGCCGGTCGACGTCGGAGCTGTACTCGACGATCGATCCCATGCGCACGACATCCGTCGGGACATCGCCGGCAGCCACCACCTGCGCACGCTCAAGCTCCGCGCGAAGCACGTCGGCGACGTCCGGGACGCGGTCCTCCACCGCATCGGCCAGGTTCATAAGCCTGCGGTGATCGGTGCTGCTGACAATGAGGGCGGGCAGCATCTCGGCGTCGTGAAGTCTGTTCACGGCATACACTCCATGGAAGAAAGCCGCCGATGCCAGCACGCATCAGGTGCCGGCAGACGGATCGTCGCGTTTGGGGATTGAAAAACGACAGCTATCGCTCGCCCCGAAGGTTCGGCACGAACTGGCCGGACCGGGGGCTAGGAAACCGCGACCGTACGGGTCCGGAGAAAATATGCGTTTGCCGTCGTCATAGGGGAAATGTGGAGCGTCGCAGGTATTTGTCAAGACGCGCCGGTCGGCGCGGCTCTCAGCTGCGGCGGTCGGCCGGCCGTTGCGGCAGCGCGGGCGCCGGGATGGGCGGCACGATGATGACGGGGGGCTCGGGCTCGGCGGCCTTCTGCCGCTGCTCGGCGGCACGCCGCTCCGCCTCGCGGCGCGCACGCGCTTCATCCTGTTGACGCAGGCGCTCGAGAACCTCGACGTCGCGCTCCATGCGGCGGACGGACAGCTCGCGCTCCAGCGCATCGATACCGATGGTCGGCTCGGCGGACGCGAGTGATCCGACGGGAGCAGAAAGACCGACCGTGACGAGCGGCAGCGCCGCCGGCGCAGCGCCCGAGCGGGAGGCTACGGGTTTCGCCTCGATCTTCCAGTCGGTCGCAAAGCGGAAGTTCTGCAAGTCCAGGCTTGCCTGACCCGTGGCGTTGCCGTCGGGCGCGGCGATCGCCATCGTTTTGGAGCGCAGGAAGCCGTCGCCGATCTCGAGCGCGACGGTGCGGGGACCGAGGGCCACGGTGTTGGAGGCGAAGGCCGAGGCGATCGTGTCGCGCAGCGTGCGCACCGCGGCA
>JBFWWW010000070.1:0-17110 GCA_050245975.1 Hyphomicrobiaceae bacterium | reverse complement strand
ATCACCGCGTCCGCCCGCGGCAGCCGCAGGTCGAGCGAGCTGGCGTAGTTGCCGTCGATGATCCAGCGCGCGGCGGCGGCAAGCTCGGCGACCTTCTCCCGCCACTGCGGCCGCCGCGTCTCGACCCAGCCCGGCTGCCAGAACGCCTTGTCGAGGTGGACGAGCGGCAGTCCCGTCCGGTCGGCAAGCGCGCGCGAGAACGTGCTCTTGCCCGCGCCCGAGATGCCGATGACGAGGACGCGCTGCATTGTGGTCCGCCCGTCAGCGCCCGAGCGCCTTGAGGCGCGCCTCGCGCAGCCGGGCGAAGTCGTCGCCCGCGTGATAGGACGAGCGCGTCAGCGGGCTCGCCGAGACGAGCAGGAAGCCCTTGGCCTGCGCGGTGCGCTCGTAGGCGGTGAATTCGGCCGGCGTGACGAAACGCTCGACGGCGGCATGCTTGCGCGTCGGCTGCAGGTACTGGCCGATGGTGAGGAAATCCACGTCCGCGCTGCGCAGGTCGTCCATGAGCTGCAGCACCTCCTCGCGGCTCTCGCCGAGACCGACCATGATGCCGGACTTGGTGAACATGGCGGGATCGATCTCCTTCACCCGCTGCAGCAGGCGCAGCGAATGGAAGTAGCGCGCGCCGGGCCTGATCTTGAGATAGTGCGAGGGCACGGTCTCGAGATTGTGGTTGAAGACGTCCGGCCTGGCGGCGACGACGATCTCGAGCGCGCCGTCCTTGCGCAGGAAGTCGGGCGTCAGGACCTCGATGGTGGTTGTCGGCGTACGCGCGCGGATGGCGGTGATGACGGCCGCGAAATGGCGCGCGCCGCCGTCGTCGAGATCGTCGCGGTCGACGGACGTGATGACGACATGGGCGAGGCCGAGCTTGGCCACCGCTTCGGCCACGTTGTCGGGCTCGCGCGCATCGAGCGGCCCGGGCAGGCCGGTGCGCACATTGCAGAATGCGCAGGCGCGCGTGCAGGTGTCGCCCATGATCATCATGGTGGCGTGGCGCTGGGTCCAGCACTCGCCGATGTTGGGACAGCCCGCCTCCTCGCACACGGTGTTGAGCCCGTGCTCGCGGACGATGCGCCTGGTCTCGGCATAGCCGGCCGAGGTCGGCGCCCTGACGCGGATCCAGTCCGGCTTGCGCAGCACGGGCGTGTCCTCGCGCGCCGCCTTCTCGGGGTGGCGAGGCCGCTGAGCGGTATCGAGGACGGTCACCATGTCGGTTCCAGCATCAAATCAACGTGGCGCGCGGCGCCCCTGAAATCAAGCCGTGCCTCACGGCACGTCGAAGACGACGCGGCCGCGCACGCCGCCGGCCAGGATCTTCGGCGCGAGCTCGGTGACATCGCTCAGCGGGTGCAGCTCGGTCATGGCATCGAGGCGGGCGCGATCCATGTCGCGGGCGAGACGGGACCACGCCTCGATGCGGACAGGCCGCGGCGCCATCACCGAATCGACGCCGGCGAGCGTCACACCGCGCAGGATGAAGGGGGCGACGGAGGCCGGCAGGTCCATGCCCTGCGCCAGGCCGCAGGCGGCAACCGTGCCGCCGTATTTTATCTGGGTCAGCACGTTGGCGAGGGTGTGGCTGCCGACGCTGTCGACGGCGCCGGCCCACCGCTCCTTGCCGAGCGGGCGCTTGCCGGGTGCCGCAAGCTCTGCCCGGTCGATGATCTCGGCGGCGCCGAGACCCTTGAGATAGTCGGCTTCCGTGGCGCGGCCCGTGGAGGCCACCACCTGGTAGCCGAGCTTCGACAGCAGCGCGATGGCGACGCTGCCGACGCCGCCGGCCGCGCCCGTCACGAGCACAGGGCCCGATTGCGGCCGGACGCCGTTCCGCTCGAGCGCCAGCACGCAGAGCATGGCGGTGTAGCCGGCGGTGCCGATCGCCATGGCGTGCGCGGGCGAGATGCCGCCGGGCAGCGGCACCAGCCAGTCGCCCTTGACGCGGGCATACTGCGAATAGCCGCCGTAATGGGTCTCGCCGACGCCCCAGCCGTCGAGGATGACGGCGTCGCCGGGCTTGCAGTCCGGATGGGTGGACGCGACGACGGTGCCGGCGAAGTCGATGCCCGGGATCATGGGCCAGCGGCGGATCACGGGGGCCTTGCCCGTTATGGCGAGGCCGTCCTTGTAGTTCAAGGTTGTATGGCTGACGCGAACCGTGACGTCGCCGTCCATCAGCTCGGAGGGGGACAGCTCGGTCCAGGCGACGGATTGCGGGCCGCCGCCCTCGGGCCTCGAGACGAGCAGAGCCTTGAAACGGGGGACGGGATCGGCCATCGGGCGCCTCCGGAATTGCTGTCTCCAACTAGTCGCTGACGGTGCATCTGTCGATGGCCGGCGTCGAATGGCGGACCTGCGCCCAGGGGCCGCCAAGCCCGGCCGGATGGGCCGCCAAGTCGCTTTGCAACGGCGAATTGGGCGCGCCAGGGGGCGAATGTTGCACGCCGGTTACAGAAACTGGTCGTGGCCATGGGCTTGCCACAGTCTGTTCCGGGTGCCGGATGCTTGGTGAAATCTGTAGAACGAAGTGTTCATTCATACATGCAGCCTGATCAACGGTAATCATGAAGATTTCTACATTCACGACATTTGTCTTATAGAAGAGCCTGCCGGCGGGCGCTGTGCTCTATTTGCAAGAGGGGGCCGGTGCAGCAATGAAACGTCGCGTTGCACTTGGAATTTTGCGGTGCACAACGCTTTTTTCTTGGCAAGTCACAAGCGGCTCACCTAGCGTCCCAGCCAAGGTGGACGTCCCGTCCAGCCTTGATCACCGGATCAGCCGGAATGGAGGAACCGATGGAACTGAAGACGAGACTGAACGTGCTCGCCACGGTCATCTCCTTCGCTTTCCTCGCTGCAATCGTGTTCGGAATGATCTGATCGACGGGCTCGGATCCAGTAACAGATGGGGACAGGGGCTCGCGGGAGCCTGAGCGTCCCGAAGTAAGGCGAAAGGCGCGCTGCACGAAGAGGCAGCGCGCCTTTCTGCATTTCCGGCGCCCCGGTCCGACGCCCGATCGGCGCGCGCTTCAGCGCTTGAGGACGTAGCCGATGATGGCGCCGGCGAGCGCATAGGCCCGCGGCGGCGCGATATTCCAGTTGATGTGGATGTACTGCGGTCCGAACGTGATGAGGGCCGCGCCGATCAGCGCGCCCACCAGCGACCAGGTGAGCGTCGTGCTCGACGGCTGGCCGACGTCCTTGAGGACCTGCGCGGCGACAAGGCCGACGATGAAGACGACGATGGCGCAGATCACGGCATAGAGAAACAGGCTGAACTTGCCGGGCACGGGCACGTAGCCGGCCAGCACCGGCGTTGCGAACCATGCAATGGCGATCTGCAGCAGCGTGAGAATCAGGCGTCCGAGCATTGGCCTCCCCCTTTCGGATCGCGAGCAGGAGATGCGTTCCGGGCACGTCGCCCGATCCTGCTCAGGCGCGGCCGAATCCCCCTCGGCCGCCGGTCCCAAGACCTATCACGCCACGTTGCGCCGCGCGACGACCCGATCGTAGTTCAGCACAGGCGCGAGCCAGCGTTCCGCCTCCTCCACCGGCCAGCCCTTGCGGCGCGCGTAGTCCTCCACCTGGTCGCGCTCGACCTTGCCGACGCCGAAGTAATGGCTTTCGGGATGGGAGAAGTAGAGGCCCGACACGGCGGATGCCGGCCACATGGCGAAGCTTTCGGTGAGTCGGATGCCGGTCTGGCGCTCGGCGTCGAGCAGGCGGAACAGAGTTCCCTTCTCGGTGTGGTCGGGCTGCGCGGGATAGCCGGGCGCCGGGCGGATGCCGCGGTATTTCTCCGCGATCAACTCGTCGTTGCTGAGCTTTTCGCCCTTCGCGTAGCCCCACAGCTCGGTGCGCACGCGCGCGTGCATATGCTCGGCGAACGCCTCGGCGAGCCGGTCGCCGAGCGCCTTGAGCAGGATGCGGTTGTAGTCGTCGGTCGCCTTCACATGGCGCTCGATCGCCGTTTCGAGGCCCAGCCCCGCCGTCACGGCGAAGCCGCCGATGTAGTCGCGCACGCCGCTCTCCCTGGGCGCGATGAAATCGGAGAGCGCCAGGTGCGGCCGCTGCCGTGACGGATCGCGGCTGATCTGCTGGCGCAGCGTGTGCAGGACGGCGAGGCGCTCGGCGCGATCCTCGTCCGCGTAAAGCTCGATGTCGTCGCCGATGGCGGCCGCCGGCCAGAAGCCCACGACCGCGCTGGCGCGGAGCCATTTCTCCGCGACGATGCGCTTGAGCATCGCCTGCGCGTCGTCGAAGAGCTTGCGCGCTTCCGTGCCGACCTTGTTGTCGCGCAGGATGGCGGGGTAGCGGCCCACCAGCTCCCACGTCGAGAAGAAGGGCGTCCAGTCGATGACGTCGACGAGCTTGCCGAGGTCATAGTCCTCGAAGGCGCGCGTGCCGAGGAAGCCGGGACGCGGCGGGGTGTAGCCCGACCAGTCCGGCTTGAAGGCGTTGGCGCGCGCGGCCGCGATCGGCAGCCGCTCCTTCTTCGCCTCGCCCTTGAGATGGTTCTCCCGGATGCGCGCGTACTCGCCGCGGATGTTGTCGATGTAGGGCTTGCGGTCGGCGGCCGACAGCAGCGTCGACACCACGCCGACGGCGCGGCTCGCGTCGGTGACGTAGACGGCCTGGCCCTTGGAGTAGTTGGGGTTGATCTTCACCGCCGTGTGCACGCGGCTGGTGGTCGCTCCCCCGATCAGCAGCGGCAGGTCGAAGCCCGAGCGCTCCATCTCGGCGGCGACGTTGCACATCTCGTCGAGCGAGGGCGTGATGAGGCCCGACAGGCCGATGAGGTCCGCCTTCTCGCGCTTCGCCGTCTCAAGGATCTTCACCGCCGGCACCATGACGCCGAGATCGATCACCTCGTAGTTGTTGCACTGGAGGACGACGCCGACGATGTTCTTGCCGATGTCGTGCACGTCGCCCTTGACGGTCGCCATGACGATCTTGCCGGCAGCCGGCATCTGGTCGAGGCCCGACGCCTTCTTCTCGGCTTCGAGATAGGGTTGCATGTAGGCGACGGCCTGCTTCATGACGCGCGCCGACTTGACCACCTGCGGCAGGAACATCTTGCCGGCGCCGAACAGGTCGCCGACGACATTCATGCCGGCCATCAGCGGCCCCTCGATCACGTGCAGCGGCTTGTCCGCCGCCTGCCGCGCCTCCTCCGTGTCGGCCTCGATGAAATCGGTGATGCCGTGCACCAGAGCGTGCTTGAGCCGCTCGGTCACGTCCGCATCGCGCCAGGCGAGGTCGGCGGTCTTCTTCTTGCCGGCGCCATCGCCCTTGAAGCGGTCCGCCGCTTCGAGCAGCCGGTCCGTGGCGTCGGCGCGGCGGTTGAGGATCACATCCTCGGCGAGGTCGCGCAGGTCGGCGGGGATGTCGTCGTAGACGGCGAGCTGGCCGGCGTTGACGATGCCCATATCCATGCCGGCCTGAATGGCGTGGTAGAGGAACACGGAGTGCATCGCCTCGCGCACCGCTTCGTTGCCGCGGAACGAGAAGGAGAGGTTGGAGACGCCGCCCGAGATGTGCACCAGCGGCATGCGCTTCTTGATCTCGCGCGTCGCCTCGATGAAGGCGACGCCATAGCCGTTGTGCTCCTCGATCCCGGTGGCGACCGCGAAGATGTTGGGGTCGAAGATGATGTCCTCGGGCGCGAAGCCGACCTTCTCGGTCAGGATTTTGTAGGCGCGCTCGCAGATCGAGACCTTGCGCTCGACGGTGTCGGCCTGCCCCTGCTCGTCGAACGCCATGACGACGACGGCGGCGCCGTAGCGCTGCACCTTGCGGGCGTGTTCGAGGAAAATCTCCTCGCCTTCCTTGAGCGAGATGGAATTGACGATGGCCTTGCCCTGCACGCACTTGAGGCCGGCCTCGATGACGCTCCACTTCGAGCTGTCGATCATGACGGGCACGCGGGCGATATCGGGCTCGGACGCGATGAGGTTGAGGAACGTCACCATCGCCTTCTCGGAATCGAGCAGGCCCTCGTCCATGTTGACGTCGATGATCTGCGCGCCGCTCTCGACCTGCTGACGCGCGACCGCGAGCGCGGCCTGATAGTCGTTGGCCTCGATCAGCTTGCGGAATTTCGCCGAGCCGGTGACGTTGGTGCGTTCGCCGACATTGATGAAGGCGCTGGCGGCGTTGGTGGTCATGATGCCTGCCCGTGGACGAAGGGCTCGAGGCCCGCCAGCCGCATCTTCGGCGCCATGCGCGGCACCTTGCGCGGCGGATACTTGCCGACGTGTTCGCGAACGTGCGCGATATGCGCGGGCGTCGACCCGCAGCAGCCGCCGACGATGTTGATGAGGCCGTCGCGCGCCCAGCCTTCGATCTCGCAGGACATGGTCTCGGGCGTCTCCTCGTATTCGCCCATGGCATTGGGCAGGCCGGCGTTGGGATGCGCGGAGACGAGCGTGTCGGCGACGGCGGCGATCTCGGCGAGATAAGGCCGCATCAGCTCGGCGCCGAGCGCGCAGTTGAGGCCGATGGCGAACGGCTTCAGGTGGCGCACGGAGTACCAGAAGGCTTCCGCCGTCTGGCCCGACAGCGTGCGGCCCGAGCGGTCGGTGATGGTGCCGGAGACGAGCAGCGGCAGCTTGACGCCCATCTCGTCGAACACGTCGAGCACGGCGGCGCCGGCCGCCTTGGCGTTGAGCGTATCGAACACGGTCTCGATCATCAGCACATCGGCGCCGCCCTCGATGAGGCCGCGCGCCTGCTCGGCATAGGCGTCGTGCAGCTCGTCGAAGGAGATGTTGCGGAAGCCGGGGTTGTTCACGTCCGGCGACAGAGAGGCCGTGCGGTTGGTGGGGCCGATGGCGCCCGCCACCCAGCGCGGGCGGTCGGGCGTGGCGCGGCTTGCCGCGTCCGCCGCCTCGCGCGCGATGCGGGCCGCCGCCGAATTGATCTCGCGCGAGATGTCCTCCATGCCGTAGTCGGCCATGGAGATGCGCTGCGCGTTGAAGGTGTTGGTCTCGACGATGTCGGCGCCGGCATCGAGATAGGCCTTGTGGATGCCGGCGATGATCTGCGGCTGCGTGAGGCTCAGGAGGTCGTTGTTGCCCTTCACGTCGCGCGGATGGCCGGCAAAGCGCGGCCCGCGGAACTCGGCCTCGCCGAGCTTGTGGCCCTGGATCATGGTGCCCATGGCACCGTCGAGAATGAGGATGCGCTCGGCCGCCGCTGCGTGAAGGGCGGCAATGCGCTGCTCGCGGCTCGTCTCGCGGGTTGTCATGCGTTCACGACCTTTCCGGCCGGCACAGCGGCAGGGCGCAGTCCCAGCAGATGGCAGATGGCGTAGACCAGATCCGCGCGGTTGAGCGTGTAGAAGTGGAACTGGCGGATGCCCTGATCGACCAGATCCATCACCTGCTCGGCGGCAACGGCGGCGGCGACGAGATGGGCCGTCGCCGGATCGGCGTCGAGCCCGTCGAAGCGGCGCGCCATCCAGGCCGGCATGGTGGCGCCGCAGCGGCCGGCGAAGCCCGCGACCTGTTTGAAATTGTGGACCGGCACGATGCCCGGGACGATCGGCGCCCAGATGCCCTGCGCGCGCGCCTTCTCCAGGAAACGGAGATAGTGCGCGTTGTCGAAGAAGAACTGCGTGATGACGCGGCTCGCGCCGGCATCGACCTTGGCCTTCAGGTTGTCGAGGTCCGCCTTGAGCGACGGGCTCTCGGGGTGCATCTCCGGATAGCCGCCGACGGAGACGTCGAAATTGCCGATCTTCTTGATGCCGGCGACCAGCTCCGCCGTGCTGGCATAGCCACCCGGGTGGGGCGTATAGCGCGTGCCGGCGCCGGAGGGTGGATCGCCGCGCAGGGCAACGATGTGGCGCACGCCGGCGTCCCAATAGCCCTTCACGACGTCGTCCACCTCGGCGCGGGTCGCCTCGACGCAGGTCAGGTGCGCGGCCGGCACCAGCGACGTCTCGCGCAGGATGCGCGCCACCGTGTTGTGCGTGCGCTCGCGCGTCGAGCCGCCGGCGCCGTAGGTGACCGAGACGAACTTCGGCTGCAGCGGCTCGAGGCGACGGATCGCCGTCCAGAGCCCCTCCTCCATCTTCTCCGTCTTGGGCGGGAAGAACTCGAAGGAGACCCTGATGTCGCCGTCGCCGAGGAGACGGCTCTTGCGTTCTGCCGTGGCTTCCATGTCAGGCCAACTGCTCCAGCTTCGCGGTGGACTTCAGCGCCGCGTGCGCGCCCGGACGTTCGGCGAGCCACAGCGAGACGGTGAGCTGCTCGCGGGCCGCGCCACGCGCGGGCGGCAGGTTCTGCGTGCCGGCGATCCTGAGCCCGCACTCGTCGAGCCACTGCTGCACGACGGGGCCCGGCAGGCCGAGGCGCTCGTGGGCATGCTTCTCGCGCAGGAATTCCAGCTCGTGCGGCGCGAAATCGACGATCAGCAGACGGCCGCCCGGCGCCAGGATGCGGGCCGCCTCGCGCACGGCGCGCACCGGATCGCTGAGGAAGTGCAGCACCTGATGCATGACGACGGCGTCGGCGGCACCGTCGGCAACGGGCAGATCATAGAGATCGCCGCGCCGCACCTGGGCCTTGCCGAGCGCGGCATGGTCGAGCTTGGAGCGGGCGTAGGACAGCATGGCGGGATTGAGGTCGAGACCCAGGCCGCGCCGGTAGGTGTCGGCGAACAGCTCCAGCATGCGCGCCGTTCCGGTGCCCAGATCGACGAAGAGGTCGAACGGTCCCGGCCCCAGGGCCGCGCGCATCGCGCTCTCGACGGCGGCCTCGGACACGTGCAGGGCGCGGATGGTGTCCCATTCGGAGGCATGCGTCTCGAAGTAGACCTGCGCCTCGGACTCGCGCTCGCGCTTCACCACCTCGGCGCGTTGCCGGTCGCGGACGAGCAGCGGGTCGCTCGTATCGGTGGCATCGATCAGCAGGCGCGCGATGCGGCCCGCCTCGCCGTCGCGCGCGAGATGAAAATAGACCCAGCTGCCCTCGGGGGCGCGCTCGACGAGCCCGGCCTCGGCCAGCAGGCGCAGGTGGCGGCTGAGGCGGGGCTGGCTCTGGCCCAGGATGCGGGTGAAGTCCTTCACGTTGAGCTCGCCGGCCGCCAGCAGCATGAGAATGCGCAGGCGCGTCGGCTCCGCCGCGGCCTTGAGCAGTCCCACCATCATTGCGGTCGTCAGCGCGCCCACGGGGTGCTCCTCGCAGAACCACGATATGAGTTGGCAACATAAACATATCTTTATGTCTGTCAAGGAAATTGGGATGATGCCCAATCCTTCTGCCCACCGGTCCGCCGTGGCCTATGATGGCGACATGACCGGCCCCTCCCCCGACGGCAGCGACCTCGTGCTGCGGCCCATCGGCGTCTGCCGGACGCCGTGGGCTCGACTTGCAGATACGCCAAAGAACATGCGCGAGGCCCGGGAACGCGGCGGCGGGGCCAGGCTCGAGATCGATCCCGCCTGGCGGGCCGGGCTCGAGGGGCTGGCGGGGTTCACGCACGTGATCGTGGTCGCCTGGTTCGCCGGCGCCGACCGGACGCTGCCGGTCCAGCATCCCCGGCACCTCAGCGCACCCAGGGGTGTATTTGCCCTGCGCTCGCCGGCACGGCCAAATCCGCTCGGGGTCTCGGTCGCGCGGCTGATGGCCGTCGATCAGGGCGCAGGCCTGGTCGAGATCGACGCGCTGGACGTCCTCGACGGGACGCCGCTGATCGACCTGAAACCCTACTTCCCCTCGGTCGACAGCGTCGCGGACGCGCGGACGCCTCAGGGTTGACACGGTGCTCTCCTAATCCCGGCCGGGAGGGCCGCGGCCAGGCCTGCCGCAGACGCGAAACCACACGCGGACTTGGCGACACGCGCGCAGCAACGTAGAAATCGCTTGAATCGGGCGCCGCGGGCGCCGGCTTAGGGACCGAGGGAATGCAGCTCACCAGCGTTTGCGGGCCGATCGCGGCCCGTCCGTTCCGTGCCCGCCGCGGCCTCGCCGCGACGCTGCTTGCCGCCATGGCAGCGGTCATGGCGTGGGCCGTCGAGCCCGCCGCGGCCGCCGACCCGGCCGTGCAGTACATGGAGCGGGTCGGCCGCGAGCTGCTCGCCGCGGCACGCTCGCGCAGCCCCAGCGCGATGGCCCAAGTCGTCGCGCGGCACGCCGATACCGGCTCCATCGGCCTCTATTCGCTCGGCACCTACCGGGCGCAGCTCGCCATCACGGACCGGCCGCACTACCTGTCGGGCATGGTGCGCTTCATCGCCCGCTACGCCGCCAACGAGGCGCCGAAGTATCCCGTGGCGCGCGTCGAGTGGATGCCGCAGAGCGTGCAGGGCGGCCAGGGCCTGATGGTCGACAGCAAGGTGACGCTGACGGACGGCACCGCCTACGACGTGCGCTGGCTGCTGGCGCGCTACGGCAACACCTACAAGGTGCGCGACGCCATGGTGTACGGGCTGTGGATGACGCCGTTCCTCAAGAACCTGTTCGAAGGCTACATCGGCCAGAACGGCGGCAACGTGAAAGCGCTGGTCGTCGTCCTCAACCGCTAGAGCGTTTCAGGTTCAGGCCGGCTCGCGAGTCGCTGGGTCCCGGCTCTCGCTGCGCTCGGCCGGGATGACAGTGGAGGGTGCGGCGGCGGGGATGACAAGGTGGGGGCGTTTCCACCCAAGCCGGAAAGCCGCTAGCCCACGCGCCGGGCAGATCTCAGGATTTCGCGGTCGGTGCGGCGAGCGACGTCAGGACGCCGCCGGGCTTGGCGCGCGCATCGCGCGGCTTCCACGTGCCGCGCTCCACCTCGACGATGAAGCGCTCCACCAGATCGTTGAAGAACGCCGGCTCCTCGAGATTGATGCCGTGCCCCGAGCCCGGCAGAACCCCGAGCCGCGCCGTCGGCATCAGCCGCTTCATCCACACGTTGACATCGAGGCAGGGCTCGTCCTCGTCGCCGATCAGCAGCAGCACGGGTGCGGCGACGCGCGCCAGCTCGGCCTCGAAGTCGTAGAGCGACGGGCGCGACGCCTGCACGCGGCGCAGCGTGCGCGCGGCGGCAAAGCCCGGGTGCTCGGCAAGATGGGCGACGAAGGCACGCCAGCCGATGGGGTCCTTGTTGGCGAGCTGGATGCGCGTCGGGCCGATGCCGATGCCGTCCGCGTCGAGCCTGCCGGCCGTCTCGCAGGCCGCCGCGGCCGCGCGGCACTCGGCGATGAAGCCGTCGCGCGTCGCGCGCTCAGACCCCGAGCCGGCGCCGGCCGCGACGCAGGACAGGACGCGGCCGGGATGGGCGATGGCAAGGCGCAGGGCGGTATAGCCGCCCATGCTGAGGCCGACGATGTGCGCCTTGTCGATGCCGGCGGCATCGAGCACGGCGACGGCATCGGCCTCGAAGGCCTCCTGACCGTAGAGGCTCTCGTCCTCCGGGCAGTCCGACGGCGGATAGCCGCGCGCGGCCCACGTGACGGCGCGCCAGCCGCGGCCGAAGTGGCGCATCTGGTCGGTCCAGCTGCGATGGTCGCCGCCGAACTCGTGGATGAACAGGATCGGCGTGCCCGATCCCGTCTCCTCGTAGAATATGCGCGCGCCTTTCGCGGGGGCGTAGGGCATGGGCGATCCTCCGAAAGGTTTTCGCCCATACTGCGCCTGCCGGCGAGGCCGCGCCACCGCTTCCGTCAGAAGATGCGGTCCACCGGCAGGCCGAGCGCCATGGAGCCGGCGTATTCGGCCTGCGGGCCGGCCTGCAGCGGATGGTAGCGCGCGGCCTGGATGTCGCGGAATTTCCGCTCCAGCCCGGCCGAGCGGTAGAAGCCGATGCCGCCCGACATCTCCATCGCGTACTCGACCGCGGCGATGGCGTGCCGCTCGACGAGCTGCCGGCCCATCATGGTCTCGTTGATGGTGGCGGCCGACGGCGCGTTCTTGCGCACGACCGCCAGCATGGACTCGTGCGCCATGCGCGCGCCCGCGAGCTCCGTCTCCATCCTGCCGGCGAGATCGACGACGTACCGCGTCGGCGTCTTGCGCTTGGCGAGCTCGACGGCGAGGTCGCGCGCGCTCTCGGCAACGCCGAGGTAGGCTGCATAGACCAGCGCGAAGCCGATGGTGCCGATGATGTGGAACAGCGGGTGCCACTCGCCCGACTTGCGGCGCGCGGCGACGGCGGCGTCCGGCAGCACGTGGCCCTTGATCTCGACGTCATGCGAGCCCGTGCTGCGCATGCCGAGCGTGCGCCAGGTGTCGAGCACCTTGACGTTGGGCGAGCTCATGGGCAGGCCGAAGTGCAGCACGGTGGGCTCCGGACCGTCGGGATCGAGGACGGCGGCGGTCATCAGGATGTCGCCGGTCGGCGCGCCGGAGGTGAAGATCTTGCGGCCGCTGATGCGATAGCCGCCCTCCACCTTCTCGGCGACGCCGGTGCCGCCGATCCAGTCCGAGCCGCCGCTCGACAGCAGCAGGATGCGCTCGGCGGCGATGCGCTTCAGCAGAGGCTCGACGGCCGTTGCCTTCTGGTGCGTCCAGCGCCAAGCCGGAATGGCCACCTGATGGGTGTGCATCGAGAAGGCGAGCCCGGTCGAGCCGCAGTGGTAGGCGATGGTGCGCAGCATGGCGGCCAGCTCGTCGATGCCGGCACCGCCGCCGCCGAGCTCGCGCGGCACGCCGGCGGACACAAGGCCGGACGCCTTGAGGTCAGCGAAGTTGTCGGCAACGTAGGCGTCCTCATCGGTCCTCTCGCGGGCGCGGCCGGCGAAGACGGGGCCCAGCTCGCGCGCGATCTCGACGGCGCTGCGCGTCCCGGGACTTTCGGCCTGCAGAGCGGAAACGGATGTCATGACGATCTCCCTTGGTCTTGTGACGGTGAGACCCTATGTGCACGAGAGCGCCCGGTGCCGGCCAGTTCAGGAACTGTACTGGATCGGTTGCCCGCTCCGTTCGCGGGCACAAGGGCGCGCAAAACGGGCCGCGCGGGCGGGCAAAGAGTGACGCTCCACCGGCAGCCCGCTACATTATCTGTACTCCCCGCATACGAGGCCGAAGCCCGAGCGGGCAACCGTCAAGGGAGGACTTGTGAACGAACGCTCCGCATCCGCCAGCTATGGGCAGTTCTGCCCCGTGGCGATGGCCGCCGAAATCGTCTGCTCGCGCTGGACCGCCCTCGTTTTGCGCGAATTGCTGTGCGGAACGACGCGCTTCAACGACCTGCGGCGCGGCGTGCCGCTCATGTCGCCGTCGCTGCTGTCCAAGCGGCTGAAGGAGCTGGAGGAGGCCGGCGTCATCATCTCGGTGCCGACCGCCCAGCAGGGGATCGTCGAATATCGCCTGACCGAAGCCGGTGAGGACCTGCGCCCCGTCGTGATGGCGCTGGGGTTCTGGGGCCAGCGCTGGGTGGAATCCACGCTGTCGCTGAAGAACCTCGACCCGTCCCTGCTGATGTGGGACATGCGCCGCCATCTCGATCCGACGCCGCTGCCCGCGCGCCGCTCGACGATCTGCTTCGTCTATCCGGAGCTGCCGGCGGCCAAGCGGTCGTGGTGGCTGGTGATCGAGAACGGCACGGTGGACCTGTGCTCGCAGGACCCCGGTTTCGACGTCGACCTCTACGTCACCGGACCGCTGCGCGTGATGACGGCCATCTGGATGGGGCTGACGACGGTCGCGAAAGAGGTC
This sequence comes from Hyphomicrobiaceae bacterium, assembly GCA_050245975.1. Lineage (GTDB taxonomy): Bacteria > Pseudomonadota > Alphaproteobacteria > Rhizobiales > Hyphomicrobiaceae > JBFWWW01. The sequence continues at coordinate 3,470 of JBFWWW010000070.1, read as the reverse complement.
GGCCAGGGCCATCTCGAGCTCATCGGCGACCAGGCTGTCGCACAGTCCATGCAGACGTGGCTCGGCCTCAGCCCCTTCGCCAAAGAGAAGAACCGCGTCTCCGTCGACTAGCGCAGCCGTCTAGCGCGCACCGCGCTTGCCGAAGACCACGGGCCCGGCTGCGACTGCGCGGGCCGGTGTCGCGCCGTTGCCGGCCGGTGTGGCGGGCGCGCGCGGGGCGGCCGGCCGCAACGGCTCGCGCGGCAGGGCGCTGACGATCCAGGGCAGCACCAGCAGGGCGAGAAGCTCGGAGAGCCCCACCCTGGCCACGAGCGGACGCGACAGGGCAATAGCGAGGAACATGCCCAGCTGGTTCCGCAATTCCACGACCGTCATCACAGCGGCACCAGCGACGACGACAACAAGGCACAGACCGGCGAGATAGATGAGCGGCGAGCCGCCGCCGAAGGCGCCGCGGCGGCGCCACTCGCGCACCCAGAACAGCGCCAGCACCGCCGGCGCGGCGGCGAGCGTGAGTTTCAGCGGCAGGATGAGCGGCGCCAGGACGCCGCGATGGAGGGCCATGACGAACCAGAGGCCGCCGCGCCGCATCGCGAGGGCGGCAACGAGGGCAACGACGATATTGGCGATCAGCAGTGAGAGAAACACCCACGCACCGGTGCCGAGCACGCGCCGCGGCCGCGGCCGCGGCATGTCGATCTCGCCGGGCACCACCTCGGGCGCGGGCATGGAGGCCATCACCGACAGCGTGACGATCAGCGCCAGCGCCGCCATCAGCGCCAGCGGTACGCCGCCCATGAAGCCGGTGACGAAGGCCACCGTCCACGGCGCGCCCATCGCCGTCGCCCACTGCAGATCGGCGAGCATGAGCAGCCCCAGCGGCACGACGAGCAGCATCGGGAGACCCGCATCGCGCAGGCGGCGCATGGCGACGAAACCGAAAGACAGGATGAAGACCACGAAGGCCAGCGGCTTGATGTAGATCGACAGCACGAACGCTAGCGCGCCGCAGCCGCCGCCACCACACCGGAGCTGTGAGATGTAGGCCATGAGCAGGAACGGGAACGCGAGCGTGAAGGCAGCGAAGGCGCCGTTGCGCCACGCCGCCGCGCGGGCGAAATCCTCGCCGTCGAGCCGCCTGCGCAGGTTGAACATGTCTGCCTCCGAAATGAGACAGACGTTAGCGGACCTTCGTTAAGCGGCGTTGAAAGCCCGGCCCGCGCCCCGGCGAGGTCGCACGACTTGTATCAGCGGCGCTCGAAGCGCTTGAACTTGATGCGGTGCGGCTCGACGGCGGCATCGCCGAGGCGACGCTTCTTGTCCTCCTCGTAGTCGGCGAAGTTGCCCTCGAACCATTCGACGTGGCTGTCGCCCTCGAAGGCGAGGATGTGGGTGGCGAGGCGGTCGAGGAAGAAGCGGTCGTGGCTGATGACCACGGCGCAGCCCGGAAAATCCTCCAGCGCGGATTCGAGCGCCGACAGCGTCTCGGTGTCGAGGTCGTTGGTGGGCTCGTCGAGCAGCAGCAGGTTGCCGCCCTCCTTCAGCATCTTGGCAAGGTGCACGCGGTTGCGCTCGCCGCCCGAGAGCAGCCCCACCTTCTTCTGCTGGTCCGCGCCCTTGAAGTTGAACCAGCCGACGTAGGCGCGGCTCTGCATCTCCACCTTCTCGCCGAGCTTCATGACGTCGAGGCCGCCGGAGATCTCCTCCCAGACGGTCTTCTTGTCGTCGAGATGGCTGCGGCTCTGATCGACATAGGAAAGCTTCACCGTGTCGCCGAGGCGGATGGTGCCGGCGTCCGGCTTCTCCTGCCCGGTCAGCATGCGGAACAGCGTCGACTTGCCGGCGCCGTTGGGGCCGATGACGCCGACGATGCCGCCCGGCGGCAGCTTGAAGGACAGATCGTCGATCAGCAGGTTGTCGCCGAAGCCCTTTGACAGGTTCTCGACCTCCACCACGACGCCGCCGAGGCGGGGGCCCGGCGCGATCTGGATCGTCGCCTTGCCGCTGGTCTCGCGACCGGCGTCCTCGGCCAGCTTCTCGTAGGCCTGGATGCGCGCCTTGGACTTGGCCTGGCGCGCCTTGGGCGAGGACCTGATCCACTCCAGCTCGCGCTTCAAGGTGCGCTGCTTGGCCTCCTCCTGCCCCTTCTCGACCTCCAGGCGCTTGGCCTTCTGCTCCAGCCAGCTCGAGTAGTTGCCCTTGTAGGGCACGCCCTGGCCGCGATCGAGCTCCAGCGTCCACTCGGTGATGTTGTCGAGGAAGTAGCGGTCGTGCGTCACGAGGATGACGCAGCCCGTGTACTCCTTGAGGTAGCGCTCGAGCCAGGCGACGCTCTCGGCGTCGAGATGATTGGTCGGCTCGTCGAGCAGCAGGATGTCGGGCTTGGCGAGCAGCAGGCGGGTCAGCGCGACGCGGCGCTTCTCGCCGCCCGACAGCTTGGCGACATCGGCATCGCCCGGCGGGCAGCGCAGCGCGTCGAGCGCCTGCTCCACCTGCGCGTCGAGGTCCCACAGGTTCTGGCTGTCGATCTCGTCCTGCAGGCGCGCCATCTCGTCGGCGGTGTCGTCGGAATAGTTGGCGGCGATCTCGTTGTAGCGGTCGACGAGGGCCTTCTTCTCCGCCACGCCGAGCATGGCGTTGCCGAGCACGTCGAGGTCGGGATCGAGCTCGGGCTCCTGCGGCAGGTAGCCGACCTTGATGCCCTCGGAGGCCCAGGCCTCGCCGACGAAATCATCCACCTGCCCGGCCATGATGCGCAGCAGGGTCGACTTGCCGGCGCCGTTGAGGCCGACGACGCCGATCTTGGCGCCGGGGAAGAAGGACAGCGAGATGTCCTTCAGCACCTGCTTGCCCCCCGGATAGGTCTTGGAGAGCTTGTGCATGTGATAGACGTACTGCGGATTGGCCATGAAAAGCGCCGCCTCTCGTAAAAGCGATGTGCTGGGGTTGGCGGCGTTTTAGCGGCCGCCGGACGCCCTGACAATGGGCGTGGACATCGGACGGGTGCGCGCCTACATAACGGCCAGCCGCTCCTCCCCCCGGTCCTTTACCGGTCCCCGCGGAGGCTGCCGGCCGACCGATCCACAAGTTGAAACGCCTGCGACCATGGAGCCCACCAATTCGACGCCCAACACGCGCGGTTCCCGCAAGGAGCGCCTGCGCTGCGCCATCTCGGGCCGCGAGCGGGCGCGGCGCGAACTCGTCAACATCGAGACGCTGCGCCCGAGCCTGCTGGACCGCATCCGCAAGGACCATCCGGACCTGCCGCCCGACGCGCTGGTGGAACGCGGCCAGCTGGCGCGCTATCGGGCGCTCTATGTCGACGACCTGCTGCGCGAGGAGCGCGGCGAGCTGACGGAGATCGAGCGCCGGGTCGCCGACAGCCTCCTCACCCACGACACGCTGGCGGAAAACGTGGAGCGCAGCTACGAGGGCAAGCGCACGGTGGGCGAGCGCATTTCCGACCAGCT
>JBFWWW010000069.1:0-17131 GCA_050245975.1 Hyphomicrobiaceae bacterium | reverse complement strand
GTTCGTTCTCAACATGGGCAGCTTCGTTACGCCGATCATGATCGGCGGACCGCGTCAGCTCACGCTCGGCGGATACGTGCATCAGGAGATCATGATCTTCTATCACGAAGGGCCGGGCTTCGCCGCGTCGATCCTGACGCTGGTTCTGATCGTGGCGCTGACGGCGATCGCGACGCGCATTTTCAAGATGCGTCAGAGCCTGCACGCGGCGGGAGGCTGAGGCGATGCGCGCGCTGCTCGGACTTTCGGCCTGGCTGATTTATGTTTTCCTGCTGGCGCCGATCGTCGTCATCGTCGGTGCCTCGTTCACGGCCGGAAATTTTATCGTCTTCCCCCCGGCGGGTCTCAGCCTGCGCTGGTACGGCACCGCGCTGTCGGATCCGGGTTTCCGGGATTCGCTGTGGCTGTCCCTTGTCGAAGCGTTGATCGTGGCAGGCCTGACCCTTGTTCTCGTCATTCCGGCGGTGATCGGAACCGCGCGACGCCGCTTTGCCGGCAGCGCCGCGCTGGTGTCGTTCTACCAGATGCCGCTGACCATTCCGCGCGTCGTGCTCGCCGCGGCGCTGCTCGGGTTCTTTGCCGCCATCGGTCTGCGCGGGTCGCTGACGGCGCTGGTCCTCGCACACACGATCATCGCCTGTCCGCTGGCGTTCTGGATTCTGCAGGCGGGATTTGCCGAGCAGTCGATCCAGCTTGAGCGCGCCGCTATCGTGCTGGGCGCGCGGCCGCTCAAGGCGTTTCTTTCCATCACGCTGCGGCTGGCGCTGCCCGCGGTGGTCGCCGCCGGCATGTTCGCATTCATTGCGGCTTTCGACGATGTGCCGATCGCGCTGTTCCTGTCCTCGCCGACCCTGGTGACGCTGCCGGTCAGGATCTACAACTTCGTCGACCAGTCGCTGACGCCCGTGGTCGTCGCGGCGAGTTCGCTGCTGATCTTCATTGTCTGCGCGGTCGTCGCCGTCGTCGATCGCACCGTCGGCCTGGCGCGCGCCTTCGGCGTCAAGGAAACGCGCTGACGCGCCTTGCGCGACGGTTCAATCGCGGAAGTAAAGGCGCGTCGGGTTGTCGACCAGCACGCGGCGGCGCGTAGCCCCATCGGGAAACCAGTTCAGCACCGCAGTTGCGAGCGCCCCGTCGTCCGGCGCCTGGGTCAGGTAGGCGAGATGCGGCCAGTCGCTTCCCCACACCACGCGTTCGGGATTGCAGACATAGAGTGATCGCGCTCGCTCGGCCGATGGCGGAAAGAGCGCATTGGACAGCTTGACCCACGCCTTGCCCGACGACAGCAGCTCGAGAAGAATTTTGAACCCCGGCGTGTCCATCCCGTAGCCGGCATCGATCTGACCCATGTGGTCGAACACGATATCGACCGGGCTGCGACGGAAACGATCGGCCAGAGCCGGCAGCTGCGACGCATCGAGAAAGACCTGGATGTGCCAGCCCAGATCCTTGATGCGATCGGCGATCGCCTCGAAGGCGTCGAGGCTCAGCCCGCCCTTGCCGAGCGACTGGATGCGGACACCGCGCGCGCCGTGTTCGTGCATGGCGCGCAGATCGGAGGCGTCGGTATCGGGTGGGACGACGACGACACACCGCGCCTTGCCCTTCGCGCTGGCGACAGCGGCAAGCGTGCACCGATTGTCCATGGCGTAGGAGCTCGGCTGCACGATCACCATGCGGTCGATGCCGACGATGGCCGTCATGCGCTGGTAGTCAGAGAGAAGCGACTCGCCCGGCGAGTAGGTCCGCGTCTCGCGCAATGGATACTCCGCATAGGGACCCAGAATGTGCATGTGGCAGTCGCAACTGCCGGACGGCAGGCGCTCGGCGGGCGTGGTGATGTCGCGACGAAAGCCGGTGTTGGCGGAGGTTGTCATGGGGCGGCGGCTTACGGCCTCTGGCTGAAAAACGTCACGCCTTCCAGCGCAGCACGCGGCTTTCGATCTTGCGCAGGAAGAACTGTGTGGCTGTCGACAGGACCACGAGAATGAGCAGGGCCGCGAACACGCCGCCCGTGTCGAACTGACCGGCCGAGGCCTGGATGAGATAGCCGACGCCGCGGTTCGCGGCCATCATCTCGCCGACCACGGCGCCGATCAGCGCATAGGGGATGGCGATCTTCATGCCGGTGAAGATCCAGACCAGCGCCGAGGGGAGGATGACTTTCCTGATGATGTGGGACTGGTTGCCGCCCATCAGTCGAATGACGTCGAGCAACTCGCGCTCGGTGTTCAGCGCGCCGGAATAGGTGTTGTAGAACACGAGGAAGAATACGCCGATCGCCGCCAGCATGATCTTCGAGGTGATGCCGATGCCGAACCACAGGATGAAGAGCGGAGCAAGCGCGACCTTGGGCATGCTGTAGAGCGCGACGATATAGATCTCCATGACGTCGGCCACGCGGCGGCTCATTCCGAAGATGAGTCCGAACACGACACCGAACAGGCAGCCGAACAGGAATCCGGCCACCGTTTCGAGCACCGTCGCGCCGAGATGCGGCCATATCTCGCCGGTGGCGAACCAGCCGACGATGCGGGACAGCACCTCGGCCGGGCTCGATATCCAGAACTTGTCGATCAGCTTGGCTTCGACGGCGTAGTGCCATGTCGCGAGGAATGCGGCCGCTACGGCGATGCGCCAGAAGAGCGCCGATCTGCCCCGTCGCGGGCGGCGGCTTGACGCGTCGAATGTGCCGGCAACGTCGCTGAGGCCGATATCGGTCATGGCGAGACCTTTGCGTCGCGATCGGGTGCGCTGGTTTCCAGCATGCCCCAGAGGTATTCATGCAGCTCCGCGAAGCGACGCTCGTAGCGGACCTTGGTCAGGTTGCGGGGGCGGGGAAAGCCCACGTCCTGGATGCCGAGAATTCTCCCGGGTCGTCCTCCGAAGATCACGACCCGATCGGCGAGCGTCAGCGCCTCCTCCAGATCGTGCGTCACGAGCAGCACGGTATTGCCGGTCTCCAGGCAGATGGCCTGCAGATCACGGTGCATCGCGACCCGCAGGTGCGCGTCGAGTGCACCGAACGGCTCATCCATCAGGATGGTCTCGGGCTGGTAGATCAGCGTGCGCGCGAGAAGCGCGCGCCGCCGCATGCCGCCGGACATCTGCGCCGGGTATGAGGTCTCGAAGCCGGACAGGCCGACCTTGCCGATCCAGTATCGCGCCCGCTCGCGCCGTTCGGCCGCGCTGCTCCTGCGGATTTCGAGCGCGAGCCCGACGTTGTCCTCGAGCGTCCGCCAGGGAAGCAGCGTGTCGCGCTGGGTGAGATAGCCGACCGACGTGTTCGGCCCCGTGATCGCGCGCGAACGATAACGCACCTGTCCCTGGCTCGGCTGCAGAAGGCCGGCTGCCATGTTGAGCAGCGTCGACTTTCCGCAGCCGCTGGGCCCGACGATGGCGATGAACTCGGATTCGCGGACCTGCAGGCTGATGTCGGCGCAGGCCGTGAACTCGATCCCGTCGCGAAGGAACCGCTGTGTGACCTTGTCGTATTCGATCAGCGCCGATGCCATGCACCACCCAGACTGATTCAAGTAGCGCTGGCCTCGGCCATGCTTGTCGGCCGTTATCCCGCCGTTCGCGGGATTACTTCACCTGAGTCTCGGCGCGCTGCGCGAAGGACATGTCGACCAGGTCCTTGAAGGGAGGCGGTGCACCCATGTCGGTCTTGGCCGCCTCGAAGAAGGCGAACAGCTGATCGATCGCCGTCTGTGTGACCTCGAGCTTGGTCGGTACCGACGGGAGAATATACGCCCATGACGCGTCGAAAATCTCGGGCTTCATCTTGGTGAAAAACGGCCGTGTTGCCTCCTTCGCCGCCGCCGGGTCGGTGGCAACGAGGTGCGCAGCCTTGGTCAGGGCGCGCACAAAGCTCTCGACCAGCTTCGGGTTCTTCTCGATCGTCTGCTGCGTCGTGTACACGCTGGTGAACAGCAGCTCGCGGTACTGCTCGAACTCACGCCCGTCCACCAGCGGAGCTCCGTAGCCTTCCGTGATGCTGACGATGTTCAACGGCAGTGCGCAGGAGCACACCTCCAGAGTTCCCGTCCGCAGTGCCGCCAGCATCGAGTCGGCCGTACCCACGGGGACGAGGCTCACGTCCTTGTCCGGTTCCAGGTTCTGCGAACGAAAGAGCATCCGCATATAGGTATCGGTGATGCTGCCCGGCGTGGTCATGCTGACCTTCTTGCCGCGCATGGCGGCAACACGCTGCGCGAGCGGCGTCTTCTCGGTGATGCCGAGCTTGGCGGCGACGTCCTTCTGCATGACGACGGCGAGCGCCAGCCCCTTCATGATCGACCCGACGACGCGGACGTCACGCTGCCCACGCTTGTAGGCGTTGATCTGATCGGTGGCGCCGCCAAGCGCGAACTCGACGCTGTTGCTGAGGAGCGCGGCGAGCGCTTTGGGGCCGCCGCCTGCGATTACGACGCTGACGTCGAGGCCTTCGTCTTTGAAGTAGCCTTTGGTCTGGGCGATGTAGAAGGGAATGTAGGCCATGCTGCTGGTGGCCTGGCTCACAGTTATTTTCTGCTGTGCAGAACAAGGGAGCACCATCGCAAAAACGAGCAGGGTTGCGATCGCGGCTGCCGAAACGGCGCCGCGGGCCCGAGCGTGAGATCGGTAGATCATTGACACATTTTCTCCGGAGAATTCTGCAGCGGTTTGATCTTCGCATTGCAAGTTGCGCCTTGTCAAACCTGCGCTCGCATTTTGTCCGCCAAATGAGATGTGCGTATGCGTCAGCGTGTTCCGCATTTCCAGATGGCGAATTTCTCTATCGCATCGACGACGCTTGCATTAGGAATGCTGTCGCGTGAAGCCTGGAGAGATGGAATGAGTTCTGGCCGTACAAACGGCGCGCTTCTTCTTGGCATCGATATCGGCGGGACGTTCACCGACATTGTTGCCTATGACCAGAGCCAGGGCAGGTCGTACAATTACAAGGAGCTGACGACACCCGATGATCCGACGCGTGGCGTGATTTCGGGCATTATGAGCCTGTTCGAGGCGCAGCGTCTGTCGTTCGGCGCCGTCAGTCAGGTGGTGCACGCCACCACGCTTTTCACCAACGCTCTCATCGAAAGGCGAGGTGCCAGGACGGGCCTGATCACGACGGCTGGATTTCGCGACACGCTCGAAATTGCGCGCGAGATCAAATATGATCTCTACGATATTTTTATAGAGCTTCCGACGCCTTTGGTTGCACGAAATTTGCGCAGAGAAGTGCGCGAACGTTTGGCACCGGATGGAACCGTCGAAATTCCACTTGATGAAAATGGTCTTCTGAATGAGGTCAAGGCACTCGTTCAGGAGGGCGTTGCATCTATCGCAACAGTATTTTTGCACAGTTATGCAAACCCGGGTCACGAGAAACGAGCCAAGGCTCTCATTGAAAAGTCATTTCCTGGAATTTCAGTTTCCACATCGTGCGAGGTTTCGCCCGAGATTCGCGAATACGAGCGTAGCTCGACAACCGCTGCAAACGCTTATGTCAAGCCGCTTGCCGCCCAATATATCTCGCGTCTGCAGGAGCAGCTCCGGGCTCTGGGTCTCGAAGCCCGGCTGTCGATGATGCTGTCGAGCGGCGGGTTGACGCATGTGGCCGAGGCGCAGGAACGGCCTGTGCAGCTTCTGGAGTCGGGCCCGGCGGCGGGCGCTCTGGCGGCGGCCTATTTCGGTACGCAGTCCGGCGCGGCGTCGGTGCTGGCCTTCGATATGGGCGGCACGACGGCCAAGCTGAGCGTGGTCGACGACGGCACGCCGCTTGTGGCGCACCGGTTCGAGGCCGCGCGCGAGAAGCGCTTTGCCGAAGGGAGCGGCCTTCCTATCAGCATCTCCACCATCGATCTGATCGAGATCGGCGCGGGCGGCGGAAGCATAGCTGCGGTCGACGCCATGGGCCTGCTCAAAGTCGGGCCCGACAGCGCGGCGTCTGTGCCGGGGCCTGCCTGCTTCGGACGCGGCGGCACCCGCCCCACCGTGACCGACGCCAATCTGGTGCTTGGCTACCTCGACCGCGATTCCTTCGCCGGGGGCAAGATTCCGATCTCGCTCGAAAGCGCCCAGAGCGCCCTCGACAGCCTGACGAAGGATGCGGGGTTGTCACGTGAAGACCTGGCCTGGGGCATCCACAACATCGTCAACGAGCGCATGGCGAACGCGGCTCGCGTGCATATGGCGGAGCGTGGTCGCAACGCCACCCGCTACAGCCTGCTGACCACCGGTGGCGGCGGCCCTCTGCATGGGTGCGCCGTGGCGCAGAAGCTCGGCATCCGCGAGGTCATCTGTCCGCGCGGAGCGGGCGTCGCTTCCGCCATCGGTCTGCTGATGGCGCCGGCGCGGATCGATCGTGTGGCCTCGGTGGGGCAGCCGCTGGTGAAGATCGACTGGGTCGAACTGGAGAGGCGTTTCGGGGATCTCGAACGTGAGGCCATCGACATCATTCGCCAGTCGGTGAGCGCGGACACGCCGATCGACATCGTGCGTCTGGGCGATCTGCGTTGCGTCGGCCAGGGTTTTGAGGTGGTGACCGAGCTGCCGCCCGGGCCGTACCGTGCCGGCGACGAAACCCGCATCGCGGAAATTTTCGCCCGCCAGTATCAATCGCTCTACTTTCGCGATCCGCCGCAGCGCGGCATCGAGTTCATCAACATGCGCCTGTCGGCCATCGCGCGCACGGCGGCAAGACCGCTGGTTGGCTCGGAGAGGCAGACCGATAGCGACCCGGCGGAGCGCCGTCGGCAGGTCTATTTCAACGGTACCGGCTATCTCTCGGTACCGGTGCTTGATCGTCGCATGCTGGGGGCGCAGCAGATCATCACCGGACCTGCGGTCGTCGAGGAGCCGGAGTCGACGCTGATCATCCCGCCCGAGGCCGTGGCGCGGGTCGAGCCGAACGGAACGATCATTGTCAGGCTGGGCGCTGCGGCGGGTCAGGGCGCGGGAGGGCGGGGCTGATGTCGCGCACAGGCACGGATACCTTCGACGCTGCGACGCTCGAAATTCTCTGGATGCGGCTGATATCGATCGTCGACGAGGCCGCGCGCATGCTCGTGCGATCATCCTTTTCGGCCGTCGTGCGCGAGTCGAACGACTTTGCCTGCATCATCACGGACGCCAAGGGCCGTTCGCTCGTTCAGTCGAGCCTCAGCATCCCGTCCTTCATCGGCACGCTGCCGCAGACGGTGCGCCACTTTCTCGCCGAATACCCGGTCGAAACGCTTGAGCCCGGCGATGTCCTCATCACCAACGATGCTTGGATGGGGACGGGACACCTGCCGGACATCAGCGTGGCGCGGCCGATCTTCCTCGGCCGCCGGGTCATCGGGTTTGCGGCCTCCGTGGCGCATTCGCCCGACATCGGCGGGCGCATCCGTTCCCCCGAGGCGCGCAACGTCTTCGAGGAAGGCCTGCAGATTCCGGTGATGAAGGCCGTCGCCGCCGGTGTCGAAAACGAGACTCTCATCAAGATCCTGCGCAAGAACGTGCGGGTTCCCGATGACGTCACCGGCGATCTTTACGCGCAGTTCTCCGCCCTGCAGATCATGGAGCAGCGATTGCTGGGCCTCGCCGGCGAATACGGCCTCGATAATCTCGACGAGCTCGCGACCGTCATTCACCAGCGCTCCGAAAACGCCATGCGCCAGGAAATCGCGCGGCTGCCCGACGGCTGCTACCGCAGCATGGTGCGCACCGACGGCCTGGCGACACCCATCGAGCTGCACATGGCCCTGACGGTGCGCGGCGAGGATATCGAGGTCGACCTCGCGGGCTCGTCACCGCAGGTCGATCGCGCCATCAACGTCGCGCTCTGCTACACGATGGCCTACGTCGCTTTCGGCGTGAAAGCGGTGCTGTCGCCCGACATTCCGAACAATGACGGCGCGTTCCGGCCGATCCATGTTTCCGCCCCCAAGGGCTCCATCGTCAATTCGGTATTCCCGGCGGCCGGCGGTGCGCGCGCCGTTGTCGGTCACTATCTCCCCATGCTCGTGCTCGAATGCCTGGGGCAGGTCGTGCCCGACCGGGTGATGGCCGGGTCCGGCGCGCCGATCTGGTGCATGAACGAGGCGGGCATCCGCAACGGGGCGCCTTATGCCAACGTCTATTTCTTCAATGGCGGCACCGGTGCGTCCCATCGCGGCAAGGGTCACCAGGTTCTGAGCTGGCCAAGCAACATTTCGAGCACGCCCGTTGAGGTGATCGAGCAGCGCTCGCCTCTGCGCATCGCCTACAAGCGCCTGCGCGAGGGCGGCGGCGGCCAGGGCCGCTATCGCGGCGGCGATGGGCAGGAGATATTTTTCCGCAATGTCGGCACCGAGCCGATCACGGTGTCGTTCATGGCGGAGAGGACCAAGTTCGGCGCGGCCGGCATTGCCGATGGCGGTGCCGGCGCCAAAGGCGAGCTGCACATCAACGATGCGGCCGTCGATCCCAAGGCACAGCACACGGTCGGCCCCGGCGGTACGATCTTGCTTCGGATGCCGGGAGGCGGCGGTTACGGCAAGGCCTAGAATGACATGACCACGACCCGTCAGCAGGAGAAGCCCATGAGCAGCGGTGGCGTGCGCCGTTTTGGAGTTCTCGTCCCGCCCGGCAACATTGCCGTCGAGGACGAACTGCCCCGCTATCTGCCGGCGAACGTGCAGATGCACACCAATCGTCTCTATCGCCGCACGGTGGAGGTGTCCTTCGACAGCCTGACCGAGATGCTCAACTCGGCCGAGCAGTCGGCCAAAGGCCTTTCGCAGGCCAACCCCGATGTGATCATGTTCGCCTGCACGTCGGGGAGCTTCATCAACGGTCCAGGCACCGATCTCGACTTGGCGAATCGCATTGAGACGGCGTGCGGCGTGCCGGTCATCACGACGGCGACGGCGGCGCGGACTGCCCTGAAGACGATCGGGGCACAGAAGGTGTACGCCGTGACGCCCTATCCCAAGCGGCTCAACGAGCTGGAGGTCGCCTTCCTGGAAGGCAACGGCTTCACCGTGACGGGGCTCGACGCGATCCCGTGTGACGACACGGTGGCGATCCGGGAGATTCCCTCGCGCCGCATCGCCGAGCTGGCGCTCAAGAACCGGGTCGCCGCGCAGAAGGCCGACGCCGTCTTCCTCGCCTGCACGAACCTGCACACCATGGATCAGATCGAGATGCTGGAAGCCGAGCTCGGCAGGCCGGTCCTGTCCTCGAACCTCTCAACGCTCTGGGCGGCCTTCGACAAGATGGGCATCCCCGCCGCCAGAGGCATCGGTGGCAAGCTGCTGTCGCGTCTGGCGCAGCATTGATCCACTGCGCAATCGTACACAGAAGGACTTCGATACGGCATGAAAGACATTCTGCTGGCCCGCGGCGCGGCAAAGCTTGTCAACGTCTGCGCACGGGTCGAGCCCGGCGAGGATGCGCTGGTTCTGACGGACGTCGGCCAGGACATGGACATGGCAAAGGCGCTCGCCGCCGCCATCGTGGCTGCCGGCGGCAAGCCGACGCTTCTGATCTGCGACAAGGCAAAGGCGGATTCGGGCGAGCCCAATCCCACCGTGGCCGCCGCCATGAAAGCGGCGAAGGTGATCTTCGTGCTGGTGTCGATCTCGATCACCCACACCCAGGCGATGAAGGATGCCTGTACGGCCGGCGCACGTGTCGTAGTTCTCACCCAGTGGACGCGGGACATGATGATCTCCGGCGGGATCGATGCCGACTTTGCGGCCATCGAGCCGCGCGTGCGCAGGGTGGCGCGCGTGTGGGACGAGGGCAGCGAGGTGCGGCTGACGACGCGGGCCGGCACCGACCTGACGCTCGACATCCGCGGGCGCATGGGAACGCCGCATGCCAAGGTGGGCATCGTCAAGGCTGGCGATTTCCAGCCGGTACCCGATATCGAGTCGCCGGTATCGCCTGTGACGGCGGAGGGGACGATCGTCTGTGACGCCAGCATCCCCTATCTCGGCATCGGCAAGCTCACCGAGCCTGTTCGCCTCGAGGTCCGCAAGGGGAACGTCGTCTCGATCAGCGGTGGACCCGCCGCCGCCATCGTCAAGGCATCGTGGGACGCGCTCAACGACCCGGCGGTCTACAACGTTGCCGAGATCGGCATCGGCATGAACCCGCATTGCCGCCTCATCGGCGTGATGCTGGAAGACGAGGGGGTGGCCAATACCTGCCACATCGGCGTCGGCACGAGCATCACGCTCGGCGGCACGGTGAAGGCGCCCTGCCACTACGATTTCATCATGTTCGATCCGACCATCGTCGTGGACAGCCGCACGATCATGGACAACGGCAATCTGCTCATCACGTAAAGCGTGCCGGCAGCGCTATCCGAGGAGATCGCTGACACTTGCGACCGTACCGATCGCGGACGCGTCGTATCCGGGAATGCCGCTGACCACATCGGCAAACGCCGGCGATCTGAGCACCGCGATGATGCTCTCCACGTCCGACCGTTCGATGATCTCGCGCTTGCCGAGCAGGTAGTAGTCTTCCGTGTAGAACGGGATGAAATCGATCTTGAGCCGCCGGGCCGCGGCCTCGATGCCCATGCCGACGTCGGCAACGCCGCTGGCGATGGCTGCGGCCACGGCGAGGTGCGTGAATTCTTCGGTGTAGTAGCCGTTGATGTCGGAGCGTTCGATGCCTTCGTCCTGCAGCAGGCGGTCGAGGGCGGCGTGCGTGCCCGACCCGCGCTGGCGATTGATGAAGCGCGCCGCTGTCTTGACGATGTCCTTGAGACCGTGGATGTCGAGCGGATTGCCGGCTGCAACCATCAGGCCCTGCCGGCGGCGCACGAAGTGCACGGTGCGCTGGGCGCGCGGCTTGAGCCAGGGCTCGTATTTGCGCAGGATCTCGCGGCCGAGCATTCCTTCAGGCACGTGGAAGCCCGCAATTTCGCAGCGGCCCTTGCACAGAGCCACCACGCTTTCGAGGCTGCTGGCGAAGCGCACGTCCAGCTTCGGTCCCGTCCGCACGCGCAGGAACTCCCTGAGTTCCGTCAGCGCGAGGTCGTGGCTGGCGAACATGGTCACGGCCAGGCTGGTATCTTTCAGAAGCTCGTCGAGTTCGCGCTCCACCTCCGACGCCGCGCTTTCCAGATGCGGCGTCAGGCGCGCATTGATGCGTTCGCGCACCCAGAGCAGCTTCTCGCCGAGAGGGGTGAGCTTGGTTCCGCGACCCTGTTCCTTGCTGACGAGCGGCTGGCCGATCTGCTCGGACCAATTGGTGATGAGGTCCCAGGCCTGGCGGTAGCGCATGCCCACCTGGCGGGTCGCATCGGTCAGCTTGCCGGTGTTCTTGATGGCTGCCAGCAGAGCGAACAGCTCCGGGTCCATCGGCCGCTTGGACTGCCGGCCGGCTCTCCAGACGAGACCGAGGTCGAGGGTCGGGCGGGCGTCGCTCATATGTGAATTTTCACATATTGATGATCTAGGGTCTTGCCATCTATGACATAGGGTGCTGCTATCGGCAACATATGTCGCCATTTACATATCTGCGGGGTCGCTATGCGCCATTACGCACCTTGGGATCCTGAAACTGCTCGAAAAATCATCGCTGAGAAAAAGGCGATGCCCGGGCACCTGCTCCCGATTGCGGACCTGAGCCGCAGGAGCCGCAAGATCGCTCCAGCGGAGGCAGCGGAGTAGACAGTGCGCGATCCGTCCTCCGGTGTCGAACGCAAGATCTGGCGCTTCGGCCAGATGTTGGACGGCACGCGCACGATTCCCGAGGAGACCGCGGTCGCCTTTACCTATGGCGGCTCGTCCTATGCCGTCATGATGGCGACGCCGCGGGATCTTGGGGATTTCGCGCTCGGCTTTTCCATCACCGAAGGCATCGTCAAGTCGGCGAGCGGCATCGAAACGCTCGAAATCATCGAAGAGCCGCTTGGCATCGAGCTCAGGATGTGGCTTGCCGAGCCGCAGGCGGCGGCCTTTCGCGAGCGGCGCCGCTACCTCGCCGGTCCTGCAGGCTGCGGCTTGTGCGGTATCGAATCGCTCAGCGAAGCGATGCGGACGCCTTCGGTGCTGGCCGACCAGACCGGTATTCCGGCCGCAGACATTCTTGCCGCCGTCCGGTCACTCGACGGTTTGCAGGAGCTCAACAAGGAAACGCATGCCGTGCATGGTGCCGCCTTCTGCCGCCCGGGTGAGGGCATCGTCGCACTGCGCGAGGACATCGGCCGCCACAACGCCCTCGACAAGCTGGCTGGCGCGCTCGCGCATGCCGGCATCGCCGGACAGTCGGGCTTTGCCGTGCTTACGAGTCGGCTCTCGGTGGAACTGGTGCAGAAAGCCGCGGCCATCGGCATCCCCATCCTCGTCGCCATTTCGGCGCCGACCGCGCTCGCTGTGCGAACGGCCGAGGCGGCCGGCATGACGCTGGTGGCGGTTGCTCGCGGCGATGGTTTCGAGATTTTCACTCACCCGCAACGCATTCTCCAGAGCGCTCATGTCCCCGCCTGACACATCGCTGCAGAAGCTCATCTCTATGGCGAACCAGATCGGCGCCGTCTTCATCGCGCAGGACACCCGGCACGGCATCTGCCAGGATCGCCGAAGTTCTGGGACCCGCGCATGCGCGGCGCGATTATCGACCATCTCGACAAGGGCGGTGAAGGACTTCGCCCCGAGGTGCGCGGGGCCATCGAACAATTGCGCGCGGCTTCAGCCTGAGACGGGAACCCTCAGGCGACCGGCGCATGTTTTTGCAAGCGCCGGCGCCGCGGCACTTTCAGCTCCTCCAGATAGAAGACGTGCTCCTCCTCGATCGTGTGGCGGAGCGAGTGCTTGTAGTAGTCCGCGATCCACTGGCGCTTGCGCTGGATGGCCTCGAGCATTTCGCCCTTGGATGGCAGCCGGGCTTGTCCGCTCTCGATTGCCACCAGCCAGCGGGACTGCTGCTCGAACACGAGGTTGAGCGCAGTCGTCGTGTTGAAGAAGCCCATGAAGTAGAGGCCGTACCAGCCGGGCGCTACGAGTCTCTTGTAGAGCTCGACCGCATTGTCCTTCAACGGCACGATCTCGGGCGAGACGAACGGCAGATCGATCAGGTATCCCGTCGCGGCGATCATCACGTCGAATTCGTCGCTGGAGCCGTCCGCGAAGAAGATGCGCTTGCCTTCGATGCGATCGATGCCCTGTTTGACCGCGACGCGGTTGTAGGCGATGTGCGTGACGATGGTGGCGTTCGTCGTCGGATGCGCGCGCCGCGTCAACGGCTTGAAGCCGAGATCGGTCATGCGGCCATGCGCCGTATAGATGAGCAGCGACATGATCCTGCGCCGGAGCCAGTCGGGAAACCACGGCTTATGGATTTTCATCGACAGGTCGGTGAAGGGAATGCCGAAGAGCAGCTTGGGGCCGATCATCACGCCGGACCGTGCGACCAGGACCGTTTTCTCGGCTGTCGAGCAGACGTCGCTGGCGATATCACAGGCGCTATTGCCGACGCCCACGACGCAGATGCGCTTGCCGACATGGCGTGCGGGCTCGCGATAGTGGTGGGAATGCAGATACTCGCCTGCAAAGTTGTCCTTGAACTCCGGCACGTGCAGCGGGACTGAAAGATGGCCGCTGGCGACGATGACGCGATCGAACGTCTCGACTGTGCCCCCTTCCAGCTCGACATCCCATCGCGGCCGGGCCGGCTCGTAACCTGCGGCAGGGCGCACATCGGTCACACGCGTTCGGAAGCGGATGCGCTCGACGAGATTGAAATGCTTTGCGAAGGCGACGAGGTACTTGTGCATGTCCCAGTGGTCGGGGAACATCTGCACGTCTTCCGGAAACGGGTAGTTGCTGAAGTTCGTCAGGTTGCGGGCGGTATTGATATGCAGCGTCTTGTAGCAGGATGATCGGCCGTTATCGTTCTCGTAGCACCATAGTCCGCCGATCTGGCTGCCGATTTCGAAGATCGTCACGTTGTTGAAGCCGGCTTCGATCAGGTACTTCGCAGCGCACAGGCCCGAAGCGCCGGCGCCGATCACGGCGAACGATCGCGCCCTGTCCATGCGGAACTCTGGCGAGGTGTCCGCTTGGTGTCTGATCAATTTCTGCATGGCAGTGCTCCGCACGTCGGCGCATCAGGGCAGACCAAGGGCGCCCTTCAGGAAGATCGGAATCTGGTCGAGGGTTTCGGCGACGAAGACGCCAGCCTCCTTGAGACGCTTGCGCTTTGCCGAGGCCGTATCGGCATCCGACGTGACCATGGCAGCGGCATGCCCGAAGCTCTGGCCGGCCGGGTACTGTTCCTGGAACGATCCGGCAATCAGTGCGGCCACGGGTTTGGAAACGCTGCCGGCGGCGACCAGATCGGCCACGTCCTGTTCGTTCGTGGTGCCGGGCTCGCCGAAAAGGACGATGCCCTGCGTCTCGGGATCATCCGCGAACATCCGGACGAATTCCGCCATTCCTGTCCCGGTGACCTGATCTCCGCCCATCGAGATGCACGTGGAAACACCCAGGCCATGCGCCTTCAGTGTCAGCGCGACTTCCGCCGACATGCCGCCGGAGCGCGAACAGATGCCGATTGCGCCGGGGGTGTAGATTTCGGCGGGATCGACACCGCCGATGCCGCCGAGCCGGCTTTTGCCGGGAGAAATGATGCCGTTCGTGTTGCAACCGATGAGCTGTGTTCCCGCGCGCCTTGCTGCTGCGACGAGAATGGAGATGTCGTGCAGCGGCACGCCCTCGGCGGTGACAAGGATCAGACTGATGCCGGCGTCGATGGCTTCGAGCACCGCATTCTTGACGGCCAAAGGCGGGGCGTAGACGACCGAGGCGTCGCACGCGTGCCGCTCCCTCGCCTCGCGCACAGTGTCGTAGACGGGGATGTCCTGGACGGTGCTGCCGCCGCGGCCCGGCGTTACGCCGGCAACCACGCGGGCGCCGTAGCGGACGGTGCGCTCGGTATCGACCTGGGCCTGGCCGCCGGTGATGCCCTGTACGAGGATCCGGGTGTCGGCGTCGATCAGGATGCTCATGCCGCGGCCACCCCGCGCGCCTTGCGGCTGAGCTCGACCACCGTTTTCACTCCGTCCTCGAGGCTGGCGCCGCGCGGCAGGTAGTGGATGCCGGGGCGGCCGGCGACTGCAGCGCGCGCCACGTCCTCGCCTGCTCCGAACAGCCGGATCACGATGGGAATGCGGCGCGTATCGATCTTCTTCTGATCGATGACCTCCAGGAGCGTCTTCACGCGGATGTCGGCGCGTGCCATCTGCGCGAAATTGAACCCGACCAGCACCGCCCTGGTGCGCGGATTGTCGAAAATGGCGCTGATGACAGCGGCAAGCTTCCGATTGTCCGAGCCGGTGGGCGGCGTGACGGAATGATTGGCGGGCCGTCCGCCCGCCGCGATGATCCTGTCGTGCTGGTAGAGGCCGGCGCCGCCGCCGCCGACCAGCAGGCCGATATCGCCGTCGAGTTCGAGATAGCGGCACTCTCCGCCCGGCAGGTTGGCGCTGATTTCGGCAATGTGGCGTTCGCGGGGATTGGCGGTCGTGATCCCGGATTGCTGCGCGATGGCAGACCACCGCTTGTGCCGGCCGACCGCGCTGGCATCTATTCCAGCCATCGCGCCGACGAGAACGATCCGGGATTTTTCGTCGAGCGCCAGCGGGTTGAGCTCCAGCAGAAGCGCGTCCCCCTTCCGAAAGGCGTCGAAGAGCTGTGCGGTGACGTCGCCCAGGGCGCGCAAATGGGAGCCGTCGACGCCAGCCTGGCGCCAGAGGTTGACCGCTTCCCACGGTTGCAAACCTTTCAGCGGATCGATGTCGGCCCTGACGATCGCATCGGGATTGTTGGCCGACACCGACTCGATATCGACCCCCCCCTGTCCGCTGATGATTACCTGCGGGCGCTCGGAGGATAGTAGGAAGGCCAGATACAACTCTCTCGTGATGGAGATGCGCTCTTCCACATAGACCTGCCGGCAAGTATGGCCGCCGACTGTGCTGCCGATCAGATCGAAGGCGGCCTTTTCGGCGTCTGCGACGGTGGTAACGACGCGGACCGCCCCTGCTTTTCCTCGACGGCCTGCGGGAACGAGCGCCTTGATAACGGCGCCGCTGCCGAAATCCTGCATCGCCGAGCGGACTTCTGTCGGAGAATCGGCGGCCGTCCCGCGCGGCACGTTGAAGCCTTCGGCGCGAAGCCAGGACTTCGCAGCGTCTTCAAGCAGACGAAGCATCGAGATGGCTCCCTTCTTGTTGTTTGTTCGGCATCCCGAATGCTGCGGTTCCCGTGATGACGGCCTCGGCGGCGGTGTTCTCGCACCAGACGTCGAACGTCAGACGCTGCGCTGCGCCCTCGCCCTCGCGTGCAGTGAGGCGTGCGAAGGCAGTGATCATCTCGTCCACGCGAACGCTTTTGACGAAGCGCACGCTGAGCGTGCCGGCGCGATGCCAGCTTGTGCCGCAGACGTCCACCAGCAGGCTGATCAGGATGCCCTCCGACTGCGTGCCGGACGCGATGATCGAGTCGAGGCCGGCATCCCGCGCCTTGCCGATATCCGTGTGCAGGTTCTTCTGCGGCCAGCCGGGATCGGCGAGCGGCCCGCCCGAAAACGCAAGAATGCGCGGCAGCGACAGCCGGCGCGGCCGGCTCGAGAAGACATGGCCGACCGGTACCGATCGGATGGGGGCGGGTACTTCGCTCATGATTCCCCCGCACCCGGAGAGCCGACGAAAAAGACGGAATGGGCTTCGCGCTCGAGGGCGTCGCCGCTGCGCTCGCCGCGAATGCGGGTGCTCAGGGCTTGGTAGAGCCGGCCCCGTTTCTCGTAGACGTCCTTGATGCGCCAGCGCACATGGAGCGTGTCGCCAACCTGGGCCGGCGCGCGGAACGTCACGATGTCCTTGGCGAATACGGAGCCCATTCGCGGCGCCATGTGGAAGGATGGGCTGCGCGTGCGGGCCGACATGTGCAGCAGAACAACGGGATGGACGAAGGCCGCCTCGCCTGGCGCAACATAGTCAGGGTGGAAATCGTCGAGCGCGTAAAGAAATTGCTGGTTGATCTCAGGGGTCACGACAAAGGACAGCGGCGCGTATTCGTCGCCGGCGCGCATCTCGTGAGCGTAAGGTCCCGATTGCACGTGAGGTGTCGCCTGCCTTAGCTGCTGGTCATTCGAC
>JBFWWW010000068.1:0-17273 GCA_050245975.1 Hyphomicrobiaceae bacterium | reverse complement strand
GCGCGGCCGCGCCGAGCGGGAGAAGCAGCAAGCTGGCGAGCGGGACAAGCAGGAGCGGGCCCAGGAAGAGCAGCGCGGCCGGGGCGAGCGGGAAAAGCAGCAAGCCGGCGAACGCGACAAGCAGCAGCGAGCCCAGGAAGAGCAGCGCGGCCGGGGCGAGCGGGAGAAGCAGCAAGCTGGCGAACGCGACAAGCAGGAGCGGGCCCAGGAAGAGCAGCGCGGCCGAGCCGAGCGGGAAAAGCAGCAAGCTGGCGAACGCGACAAGCAGGAGCGGGCCCAGGAAGAGCAGCGCGGCCGAGCCGAGCGGGAAAAGCAGCAGGCTGGTGAGCGCGACCAGCAGCAGCGAGCGCAGGAAGAGCAGCGCGGCCGGGGCGAGCGCGAGAAGCAGCAAGCTGGCGAACGCGACAAGCAGGAGCGGGCCCAGGAAGAGCAGCGCGGCCGAGCCGAGCGCGAGAAGCAGGACCCACGGGGGCGAGCTGCCGGTGGCGCCGGACAGGAATCGTCGCCGCCTCATGATCGAGCCGCAGCGGCTGCTGAGGAGCAAATCAAGCGAGACCGCGCCCGGTTAGACGATCAGCGTAGGCGGCAGCGCGAAGAGCGCGCACGACTAAATAGGGATCTCCAAGGAGGGGGAAAGCAAGGCAACGAGCAACTGCGCGAGCAGGAGCGGCAACTACGTGCACGAGAGGAGCAATTGGATTCGCGCGAGCATCGCTTGCAGACCCGCGAGAGCGAGCTGCGCGACCGCCGGGCGCGCAACGATAGGCTCAAAAGCGACGTGCGGAGCTTGGAAGACGTGCAGCGCGGGCGTCGTGAGCGTGTCGAGGAAGGCGGCCTCAAAGTCATCGAAGAGCCCGGCAAGCGGGTGATTGTGCGCGACGGCGGCCGCTCGTTCATCCGTCATGACGTAGTTGAGCGATTCAGGCTCCTTGGTCACGACCTCCGGACGGACCGCCGACCCGACGGCACGGTCGTAACTGTAGATCGGCGACCAAGCGGTGTGGAGGTTGTGACCGAGCAGACCACCGACGGTCGGCTTCTTAGGCGATATCGGCGTGATCGAGGCCGAGAAATCGTATTGATCGACAATCGACAATTCTATGCCGGTCACAGCGGGCGCGGCCGACGGTACAATCCTTCTGATTTTGTCGTCGACATCCCTGAACCGAGAATCGATCGCTCCCGACATATCGTGGAGTACAGCAGAGCATCAGAGGACGAGATCTACGACGCTCTGGTTGCTTCTCCGCTAGAGCCGTTGCGGCGCAGCTACTCGCTAGATCAGGTGAAATACACCCAGCATCTACGACAATACATGAAGCGAATAGATCTCGACGAG
This sequence comes from Hyphomicrobiaceae bacterium, assembly GCA_050245975.1. Classification (GTDB taxonomy): domain Bacteria; phylum Pseudomonadota; class Alphaproteobacteria; order Rhizobiales; family Hyphomicrobiaceae; genus JBFWWW01. The sequence continues at coordinate 15,934 of JBFWWW010000068.1, read as the reverse complement.
ATCAATTTTGCATTCGGTTCGTGGGAGCTCGATCAGTCGGCCTACCAGAGTTTGGAGCGCATCGCCCACGCGATGGAACGTGTGATAAGCCGCAGACCGAATGAGATTTTTCTCATCGAGGGTCATACAGACGCGGTCGGCTCAGAGGAGGATAACTTGACCCTTTCGGACCGCCGGGCGGAAGCGGTCGCAATTGCACTGACTGAGACGTTCGGGCTGGCGCCCGAAAACCTTACGACGCAGGGCTACGGCGAGCAGTATCTAAAGGTGAACACGGAAGAACCCGAAAGGATCAACCGGCGCGTGGCGATCCGGCGTATCACTCCGCTGCTCTCGCAGAAGGAGTAGCTTCAGAACCTCGCATCGGGACTTGTCGGGGCCGGGCAAGCTGATGGAGCTTCTCAGAAGAGACAGGACGGAATCTAAGGCGCGCATAACTTTTGCCACGGTCACAATGAAAGATGCCCTCGTTCCAGCACCAGGCCCGACAATCTGTTCGGGCTCGAGTGCAGGTAGACCCTGGTCGTCGCCGCGTTCGAACCCCCGCGGACGCGGCGAGTGCTCGCGTCCAGAAGCTGGGACGAAGCGTTCGCCGGCGACGAAGTGCTGACGGCCGCAATGCTTGACCGCATCCTGCATCACGCCACCGTCGTGCAGATCGCCGGCGAGAGCTAACGGCTCAAGGATAAGCGCCGCGCCGGCATCATGGCGCGGCCAATCTCGTCGCAAACGAAAAAGGCGAACGAGGACGAGAAGGTCTGGGCGGCAGGTGGGTCAGGTTCGAGTTGCCGGCAACGAGCAGACCCGGGTCAGATTCAAGGTGCCCTTGACAGGACTGAGGCTACAGCCCTCAGGGTACTGCAGGAAGTGCACCGGCTCCGTCCGCGACGCATTGAATTCGCTGTGACGAATGCCAGTCCCTGCCGACATGAGCTGCACGTCACCCGGACGGATGACTGAGCCGGTGCCAAGGCTGTCCTTGTGCTCAAGTGCGCCGTCGAGGACATAGGAGACGATCTCCATATCGGCGTGGGGATGGGGTGGAAGGCCGCCACCTCCCGCAACGCGATCATCGTTGATGACCCGGAGCGGTCCGAACCTCATGTGCGCGGAATCGTGGTAGTGACCGAACGAAAAGGTGTGCCGGCTATCGAGCCAGCCGAAGTTGGCATGACCGCGGTCGCCGGCTCTTCTGAGTGTCAAGTTCATTGCACGTGTCTTCGGTCACCTAGCATAGTGCTGGACCCAGGCGACGTAGCGATCCATCCAGCCCTGCAGGAACTTGCGGCTGGCATCACCAATGCTTCCGTCGGGCTCGAACAAACCGTCCTTCATCTGGATGAAAGCCTCGGGCTGGCCGAGGGTGGGCATGTCGAGGTAGGCCAGGATGTTTCGCAATTGCTGCTGAGCGAGCGCCGTGCCGATGGCGCCGACCGACACGCCAATGACTCCTGCCGGCTTGCCGGCCCATGCACTTTGACCGTAGGGCCGCGAAGCGTGATCGATAGCGTTCTTGAGCACGCCAGGGATGGAGCGGTTATATTCCGGCGTCACGAACAGCACGCCGTCGGCAGCAGCAATGGCGGCCTTGAGACGTTTGACTGCGGGCGACTGGTTCGCGTCGTCATCCTGGCTGTAGAGGGGCAGATCGCCGATCTCGACAGTTGTGAACGTGACCTGCGACGGTGCGAGCCTCGCCAGCGCCGTGGCCAGCTTGCGATTGAAGCTATCCTTGCGAAGGCTACCTACGATGACAGCGATGTTCTTGGTGGACATGGTCATTTCCTTTTTGTTTGCGTCGGTTTCCGGTCAATCGGCCTCGGCGAGCAGGGCATCGATGTCGAGCCGCTGCGTGGTCATCGCTAGCGTTCCATCGGCATGACGCGGCCAATCGGCCTCGCCGCGGTCCCGATAGAGTTCGAGGCCATTGCCATCGGGATCTTCGAGGTAAAGCGCTTCGCTGACACCGTGGTCACTCGCACCGGTCAATTGGACCCCAGCCTCGATCAGCCTCTTCAACGCATCGGCCAGCGCCGCGCGGCTCGGATAAAGCAGGGCCACATGATAAAGGCCCGTGGTGCCAGCGGCCGGCGGCCCGCCGCCCCGGCTCTCCCAAGTATTGAGGCCGATGTGGTGATGATAGCCGCCGGCGGCCAGGAAAGCGGCCTGGCCGCCGTACCGCTGTTTCAGCTCGAAGCCCAGGACGCCGCAGTAGAAGGCGATCGCTCGCTCGAGATCGGCGACCTTGAGATGGACGTGGCCGATCCGCACGCCTGCGTCGACCGGACGTGGCGTGGTCTCTGGGGCGATGTTGGGGAGGTCGGTTCGGGATAGCATAGAAGCCTCCTATTCGATCAAGTTTTCCTCGCCGTTCGCAGGCGCGCATTTCGATGCGAAGCGTTGGCGTGGGGTGGCCAAATGGCTAGATGTCAGCGCCGTGCCGTCTATGTGGCTCCGCCGTCAAAGTTTGATAATCCCGGGCAATCGAATATCAATTCACACCTTGAGTGTGAGAATGTCGACATGCTTGATCGCATCACGGGAATGCAGGTGTTCTCTCGGGTAGCTGCGTTGGGCAGCCTTTCGGCGGCGGCCCGCGCGCTTGGGATGTCCCAGACCATGGCGACGAAGCACATTGCGGCCATCGAGCAGCGGCTCGGCACCAAGCTCCTGCATCGCACAACTCGCCAGCTAACGCTCACGGAGGCCGGGCGCAGCTATCTTTCGGCGGTCGAGCGCATCCTCGCCGACATCGAGGAGGCCGATGGCAATGCTGCCAGGGAGGCGGTCGAGGTGCGCGGGACGCTCCGCTTGAATGCGCCGGTGTCATTCGGCATTCGAGAGATCGCACCGCTATTGTGCGAGCTCTCCCGACGTTATCCCGAGCTGACCGTCGATCTCGGCCTCAACGACCGCTATGTCGATCTCCTCGAGGAGGGCTGGGACCTCGTCATTCGCATCGGAAAGATGGCCGATTCCACCCTGGTGGCTCGTCGACTCGCTCCCTGCCCACTGGTGGTCTGCGCGGCGCCGTCCTATCTGGCCCGCCACGGCAGGCCGAAGCACATTGCCGATCTCCAGCACCATAGCTGCCTCGGATATACGCTCTCCCGCTCAGTCGGTGTCGACCGCTGGTCCTTCGGTAAAGATGGCAAGGCGCAGGTGCCGGTCACCGGCTCGCTCATGGCCAACAACGGCGACGTGTTAATTGCAGCGGCAGTCGCCGGGCAAGGCGTCGTCTATCAACCCTACTTCCTTGTCGAACGCGAGATCCGGTCGGGCCTGCTCGAGGAACTCCAGCTGGATCATCCCCCGATCGAACTTGATGGCATCTTTGCCGTCTATCCGTCGGACCGGCGTCCCCCCGCGAAGGTACGTGTTGCGGTCGACTTCCTTGCGGCGCGTCTTCACCAACCAAGTCAACACCGGCCCTAATCTGACGGGCCTACTCCCCACACCCAAAATTTCCGCTTATGGCGGAACTGCCGCCGTCGCGCTTCGTCACTCTGAAAGCGGTGCGACGCATCCGATAGATGGCCGCTTCCTCTGGAGGCTGTGTGAGAACACGCCATTCGGGCGGACACGGCAAGGTTTCGGTCGCAGACGGCATTTCGGCCGGATAGAGCGCGGAGAGTCGCTCTCGGCCTCCTGCCCTGCTGGTGCGCGATCTGAGTGCGATCTCAACGTAACAATGAGACCTTCTCACGCCTTCATCGCCTTCACCAATCCCGGCACGCCGAGGATCGTGATCACCCTCGTCATATTGTAGGCCAGCACATGCAAGGCCATCTCGGTCGCCACGTGGTGCAGCGTCTTCATCTTGAAGTGCGTCGCGCCCATCCAGGCCTTGATTGTCCCGAACGGATGCTCAACCGTCTTGCTGCGTAGTGGAACCTTGTCGGGATCATCGTCGAGCCGCTTTTGGACGCGCTCCAGAATGGCTTCGTGCTCCCAGCGTTTGACGCGGCGTTCCTTACCCGTGCAGCACCTATGCTTGATCACGCAGGTCACGCAGTCGTTCGTCCAGTAGTTCCGTACCGTCTTGCCGTCCTGCTCGTTCGTGTAGTGGTAAGGAAGCCATCTGCCAGCCAGACACTCGTAGGCGTCCTTCTCCGCGTCATAGACAAAGTCAGCCCTGTCGAAGCGACCCACCGCTGCAGCGTTGGAAGTGAGCGGCTTGGAGACGGTGACGGCGATGCCGGCCTGCTCGCACGCTACGATCTCCTCGCCCTTGTAGTAGCCCTTGTCGGCGATCGCCTCGATGGTTTCTCCGGCCATCGCATCGCGCGCCTGACACGCCATCATCGACAGGGCATCACGGTCGTAGCCGAGGTTCGTCACCTCATGCGCGACAATCAGATGGTGCTTGGTTTCGACGGCACTCTGCACGTTGTAGCCCACAACGCGGGGCTGCTTGCTCGTTGTCGCCATGGCCCGGCAGTCGGGATCGGTCAGCGACACCTGTGTCTCGCCGGTGGCGTCCATGCGTTCCTCGATGGAGCGCAGCGTCCGTCCCTCCCTGCGGTAATGTGCAAGCTTCTTGATGACGCGCGACAGCCGCGCTTCGACCGGGTGCATGCCGGTCTTGACCAGGACCTCGTCCGCGCGATCAAGCTCGCCCATGTACCGGTCGATTGCGGCGTCGATCTCACCGAGGCGCCGCCTGAGCTTCTCACGCGTGTAGCTCTTGGCCTTGGCGTTCACGGCTTTGAACTTGCTGCCGTCGATCGCGACGAGGCTGGCGTCCAAAAGATCAATGTCGCGGCAGAGCGCGACGAACTGCCGACAAACCTTGCGGATCGCGGGGCCATTGTCGCGACGGAAATCGGCGATGGTCTTGAAGTCGGGCTTCAGGCGACCGAGCAGCCAGATCAGCTCCAGATTGCGCGCGCATTCGCGCTCGAGCCTGCGCGACGACTGCACCTGGTTGAGATAGCCGTAAACGTAGAGCTTGAGCATTGTCGCCGGATGGTACCCGGGCCGGCCCGTTGCCTCGGGCTCGATGTCGAAGCCAAGCACGGCGAGATTCAGCATCTCGACGAAGGCATCGACCGCACGTACCGGATTGTTTTCGTCGACGTAATCGTCGATGCGGTCCGGCAGGAGGGCGGTCTGGCTTCGATCCAGCCCTTCGATGAAGCGTTTCATGGGAGCCCCCGCTCGCAACGCGGGAATCATACCATGCTTCGCTTGCAAACTTGCGTTTTCACACGGGCTCTCTGCACTGCGTCGATCAACGCTATGATGTAAAATGCTTTTGGCCCCAAGCTGACCTGAGCAGTTGCAGCAAGCGGGGCGCTCCGCCGAAAGCCATGCAGAGTTTGCAGACATAGTCGTCGGGTCGTGATCGGGTCCCAGAGAACCGCAGCTGCACGACCGCTCGACATTTTAAAGCAGACATTGGGCCGTCGGTGTGCGGGCCGCACCCGCTACCTCGCGATCGCGTGCTGGCCTGACGGCAGTGCTCGACAAGATGGGACTTTTCCGGCAAGAGAGCCAAATGCTGCATCGCTTGCTGCAACTTTGCCTCGTCTTCATCGCGGCCATATTTCTGGCCGGCGACCTTTGGGCGTGCCCAAATCACGCCGCCGTGCCGCAGCATTTAGCGGACGGCACTGGCGAGGCAGCAGGTAAGCTCGAACCGGTCTTGGAGCTAGAGGCAATCGCTGCAATCTCGGCGGGCCGCGCCTCCCATGAGGCCGAGCCGCCCTCGACCAAAGTCGCACCGCCCGCTGGTCCGGCGTTGACGGCCATCGTGAAAGTCTCGGGGGGCGCGAGGCCGGCTGGTCACCACGAATGCTGCGGCACTTCAGGCTGCACGCATACGGGTGCTTGTGCCGGCGGATGCTGCACCTCAGGGCACGTGTCTGTTGGTACCGGCGGGCGGCAACAAGAACGCAAGCTGACCTTCATTCCACCGCATCGTCCGGCAATGGCGATGATGTCACTCGTAATGGGACCGACGCTGGCTGATGGCGATCGGGATCGACGACGATGGCGCGACGCCGAAGCCATGATGAGCTTGCTCCGCGAGCCGCGCCTTCAGCGGGTCGTCCGCCTGACGATCTAGAGTCAATGATCTGATAAGCAGCGTCCGGCCGCGAATGCGGCTGCGGGCGCCATCGTCGCCGCGCGTAGGCCGCTCACGTTTCGCAGCCGAAGCGCAAGATGCGATCGAACGGATCAGCTCCACATGTCACTGAAATGGACCCCGTCTCGGCGCCCCGCCATAGCACGCGCATGGCGTGTCGTGGCCGCCGCCTTGCCACTCGCCATCGTTCTTCCTGATGTGGCGCCTCCGTCGCCCCGGACATATGAACAAGCAGAGCGCGCAATTTCGCCAGCCGTCACCAGGTCATGGCATGCCGCGGCTCGCGCCGAAGCACCGGCCGAGAAGGGCGGGGTTCGCTACACCTGCCCGATGCATCCGCACTACATATCCGATCACGCGGGGGCCTGCCCGATCTGCGGCATGGACCTGGTTAAGTTGGAAGCCGGACCCGAGGCCGGCAGCGAGAGCCGGCAGATTGTCACCATCGCACCGGAAGTGGTGCAGAACATGGGCGTGCGCATAGCGCCGGCCGAGCGCGCCAGCTTCGGTCGCAGCGTGAGGGCGACGGCGCTGGTGATGGAGAATGAGCGCACGCGGTCCGTCATGACTGCACGCGTCGAAGGGTGGATAGAGGACCTCAAGGTCACGGCCGTCGGCGACCCGGTCAAGAAGGGCATGAAGCTCTTTGAGATGTTCGCGCCGGAGCTCGTCGTCTCGCAGCGTGACTACCTGACCGCCATGCGTGAGCGTGACCCCCGCCGCCTGGAAGCGACCGAGACCCGCCTCAGGGCCTTCGGTGTTCAGGACCAAGCCATGCGCCAGCTCGCGGCGGAAGGCCGGGAGATGCAGCGGCTGCCGTTCTATGCCGATCGCGACGGCGTCGTCGCCGAGCTGCCGGTCGTCAGCGGCGAGTACTTGAAGCGGGGTGCCAGCGTCCTGCGCATCCAGGACTACGGCACCGTGTGGATGGTGGTGAGCGTAGCCGAGAAGGACCTGGGGCTCATCGGAGCCAGGACCCGGGCGACCCTCTCGATGCCGAGCCTCCCTGGTCGGACCTTCGAGACACACGTCGACTACGTCTATCCTACATTGGACGCGAAGACGCGGACGGGGCGCGTCAGGCTCGTCGTCGACAACAAGGACGGCGTCATCAGACCTGGCTCGTTCGCGGACGTGTCCTTCGAGATCGACGCCGCGCCACGGCTCGCGGTCAAGAGTGAGGCGGTGCTGCAGAGCGGGCGCGGCGACTACGTCGTTCTGGCGCTCGGAGATGGCCGCTTCGAGCCGCGGTTGATCGAGCCTGGGGTGGTTTCTGGCGGTTGGACCGAAGTGCGCAAGGGCGTTTCTGCCGGCGAGCAGGTGGTGGTTTCCGGCCAGTTCCTGATCGATTCAGAAAGCGCGCTGAAGGAGTCCTTCCACAAGCTTGAGCGCATGCACATGCCGCTGCCGCTGCTGGCGACCAGCAATGCCGAACTCGCCATGATCGACCATTTCGTCGACGCGGCGATCTATCTCCATGAGGCGCTGGTGGATGGATACGAGGCCGAGCCAAAGTTCCTGCAGCCCGCCCGCGAGATCAGGGATCTGCTGTGGCCCAAGTTCGGCACGACGAAACTGTCGTTCGTCCTCGACGACGCTGCCAAGGCCATTGGCGAAGCGCAGACAGCACGCTCGGAAAGCCAGATCAAGGCCGCTCTCGCCAAGCTCGTCGAGGCGATCAAGCCCTGGATGATGGAAGGCGCACCGAAGCACTATGCCGGAAAGGGTGTCGGGGTCTTCAGGGAAGCCGAGAGCGGCCGACTGTGGATTCAGCGCGGCACGCGTCCGTTCAATCCATACGGCAAGGCGACGGCCTCTCGGGTGCCTTGGCCGGATGGAGCAGCTGCCGACAAGGGGCCAGCGGTAAATCCGTCCAACCCGTCCTCACCGCACGTCGGCCATGGCCCTCACACGGCGCCGGCAGCCAAGGGTGGAGGCTGAACCCATGGCGGATAGGCCTCATGACATCGCCGGCCATGATCCGACAAAATCTGTCGTGGCGCGCCTCATCGACTGGTCGGTGGCGAACCAGCTCTTGGTGCTGATCGCAGCGCTGGCCCTGGCGATCGCCGGCTGGCTGGCCGTCAAACGCACGCCGCTCGATGCGATACCCGACCTTACCGACACGCAGGTGATCCTGCGCACCGAGTTTGCCGGTCAGTCCCCCCAGATCGTGGAGGATCTGGTCACCTACCCACTGTCGACAACGCTGCTCGGCTTGCCGCGCACGAAGGCCGTTCGCGGCTTCTCGATGTTCGGCACGAGCTTTATCTTCGTCGTGTTCGAGGACGGCGTCGACCAGTACTGGGCGCGTTCGCGCGTTGTGGAGGCGCTGTCGAAAGTGGGCGGCACACTGCCCGAAAGCGCCCGGCCACAGATAGGTCCGGACGCAACGGGCGTCGGCTGGGTCTATCAATACGCGCTCGTCGACGCAAAAGGCGGACACGATCTCGCGCAGCTCAGGTCGCTGCAGGACTGGTTCTTGAAGTTCGAGCTGGCGACCGTTAAGGGCGTCGCCGAGGTGGCCTCGGTCGGCGGCTTTGTCAAGGAGTATCAGGTCCTCGTCGATCCCAATCGGCTGCGCGCCTTCAACGTGCCGTTGACGCGGATCGCCGCCGCGGTGAAGGCCGCTTCGAGCGAGGTGGGCGGGCGCGTCATCGAGCGCGCCGAGACCGAACTCGTCGTGCGCTCTACAGGCTACATCAAGACCCTCGACGAACTCAGGGACGTCGTGCTCTACGCAGAGAACGGCACGCCCGTGAAGCTGGGTGACGTCGCGCGGGTCGTGGAAGGCCCCGAGCTTCGCCGAGGCGTCGTCGAGCTTGACGGCAAGGCCGAGGTTGTCGGCGGCGTCGTGGTCATGCGCGACGGCGAGAACGCGCTCAACGTCATTCGCGGCGTGAAGCGCAAACTCGATGAGGTCCGCCGCGGCCTGCCCAAAGGCGTCGAGATCGTCACCGTCTATGATCGCGCGCCACTGATCGAGGGTGCCGTCGACTACCTCACACATAAGCTGATCGAGGAGGGCGCCGTGGTGGCACTCGTCTGCCTCGTGTTTCTCCTTCACGTGCGCTCCGCTTTTGTTGCCATCATCACGCTGCCGCTTGGCGTGGTGGCGGCGTTCGTCGTCATGAGTGCCCAAGGCATCACCGCCAACATCATGTCGCTCGGCGGAATCGCTATCGCTATCGGTGCCATGGTGGACGCCTCGATCGTGATGGTCGAGAACGCGCACAGGAAGCTTTCGGAGCTGCCGGGTGATGCGCCCGTGTCTCGACGGCGCGAAGAGCTTCTGACCGCGGCGAAAGAGGTGGGGCCGGGTCTCTTCTTCTCGCTGCTCATCATCACCGTGTCGTTCCTGCCAGTGTTCGCGCTGACCGGCCAGAGCTACCGGCTGTTCGCGCCGCTCGCCTACACCAAGACCTATGCCATGGCGTTTGCTGCCGTCCTTTCCGTGACGCTGGTGCCGGTCCTCATGTCGTGGCTGGTGCGCGGCCGCGTGCGACCGGAGATGGCTAACCCGATAAACCGGCTATTCGTATGGCTTTACCGGCCGCTGCTTGCCGCTTCATTGCGGACACGGTGGCTCGTGCTCATGCTGGCCGTCATCGTCATTGGCTCCCTTGCCTGGCCCGCGATGAGGATCGGGACGGAGTTCATGCCGGCGCTCTACGAGGGCGAGCTGCTCTACATGCCGACGACGATGCCGAGCGTCTCCATCACTAAGGCAAAAGAAGTGCTCGCGCAGACCAACCGCCTGATTGCGACGGTGCCGGAAGTGGAGCGCGTCTTCGGCAAGGTGGGGCGCTCCGACACCGCAACGGATAACGCGCCGATCTCGATGATCGAGACGTGGATCAAGCTCAAGCCAAAGGACCAGTGGCGACCCGGCATAACGGTCGACGACATCACGAAGGATCTCGACCGGCGTACGAAGTTGCCGGGGCTGGTCAATTCCTGGGGCTATCCGATCAAGATCCGCATGGACATGATCTCGACCGGCATTCGCACCCCTGTCGGCATCAAGATCTCAGGTGCCGATCTCGCGGTTATCGATCGCATCGGCCTGGAAGTGGAAGCAGCGGCGCGCGGGGTGGCGGGCACTCGGTCCGCTTTCGCCGATCGCGTCACCGGTGGCAAATACCTCGAGATCGAGCCTGACCGGCGCGAGCTTGCCCGGCGCGGCATCGACCTCGCCGCTTTCCAGTCGGTGATCCAGACGGCGCTTGGCGGAATGAAGCTTGCCGAGAGCGTGCAGGGGCGAGAGCGCTACAACATCATGCTGCGCTACGACCGGCCGTTCCGCGAAACGCCGGAGCAGCTCGTGGACATCCTCATTCCGACGCCCGCCGGCCAACACATCCCGTTGGGCGAGGTGGCGCGTGTCGCCTACCGGGACGGCCCGCCAATGGTGCGATCGGAAAATGCGCGGCTCACAGGGTGGGTTTTCGTCGACATCGCCGGCCGCGACATCGGCGGTTACGTTGCCGAGGCGCAGAAGGTCATTGGCGAGCAGGTAGAACTTCCTCCCGGCTACGCCATCACATGGTCGGGTCAGTTCGAGCAGCTGATCGAGGCGCGAGAGAGGTTGAGCCTTGCCATTCCGGCCGTGGTTGCAATCATTTTCGTGCTCCTGATGCTGCATTTCGGGCGCCTCGACCGCACGCTCATCATCATGCTTTCGCTACCGTTCGGCCTCGCGGGCGGCCTGTGGGCTGTCTGGGTCGCGGGCTACAACCTCTCCGTTGCTGTCGCTGTCGGCTTCATTGCGCTCGGCGGTATCGCGGTAGAGACAGCGGTGGTCATGCTGCTCTACATCGACCAGCAAGTGCGCGAACGATCGCCGCGGAACCTCGAGGAGCTTGCGAGCTCCGTCATGGCCGGTGCCGTGATGCGCGTGCGGCCGAAGCTGATGACGGTTCTGGTCATCATCGCGGGTCTCCTGCCGATATTTTTTACCGACGGTCTTGGCTCCGACGTCATGCGCCGCATCGCGTTGCCGATGGTGGGCGGCATGGTCTCGACCACCCTGCTGACGCTGCTGGTCATCCCAGTGATTTACCTGCTCTGGGAAGGCCGTCGCTTCCAGCCACGGAAGCCAATCGGCGGCTCCGGCCTTCGCGATCTCGAAGCAATGGCGGCCGAATGAGCCGATGCACGATCAATCTGGCGCGAGGCTTCGCTTGCGCCCCAACACGGGAGAAGTGTCATGAGAACCATAATCATCGCAGGACTGGTCGGAGTTGTGTTCGCGGCAGGGCCTGCTCTCGCTCAGTCGAGCGGCCACGGCGGACATGCCGACCACGCCATGTCTCATACGACGACTGAGGTGAAAGCCAAGGCCGTCATTCACAAGGTCGATACACACAATGGAATGGTCAACGTTACGCACGATCCCGTGCCTGAACTCAAGTGGCCCCAGATGAGGATGGATCTGCCCGTCACCAAGCGGGTCGACTTGTCGAAGATCAAGATAGGCGACAAGGTGACGATCACCCTGAAGCAGGGCGTCGACAAGGAGTACCGCGTGATCGAGATCGAGCCAGCACAGTAGGCGAGCGCTGCCCGGCAATGCGCGTGAAGCGCGATTCTTAGTCCTTTTTGGATCGTCCGGCATCCCGTTCAATACCTGACTGGGGTATCGGAGCGACGAGCGGCCTACTCAACTGCTGACGTATAGGGCGACGCTCTTCCCGTTCGTGTCGAGGATCGCTGCCGGCTTGCGAGCGCTGCCGTAAAGTTGAGCTAGCTGTAGGCATCCGCCTGCGGCGCGCCCGACCTGCCCACTCGCAGACGTTCCGATGGACAATAGATGCGGCGCATAAGCAGTCTCGCCGACACATGGAACACAGGTGTTGCGCGCTTGCACGAAGGCCCGTTGGGATCGCACGCGAACTGCCTTAGGCTTGGCGGGGACTTCGCAGAGATTCCGGACGTTGCCGGGCCGATCCTTCGACGCTAAGGGGGGCCCGAAGCGCATGTCCGCATCTCAGATAAATGCGATCTAACGGGGGGAGAGCCCGCCGAAGAGATCGCCGTGGTCATCGGGCGTCTCGTCGTACGTGCCGAGAATTGCAGCGAGAGCGTTTTCATCGAGCGGCTGGCCCAGCTCTTCGCCATTGTATTTCAGGACCCGCAGAACGCGCGCGCTGCGCCGCTGTTCGCCAATGTAGGCCCACTGCACTTTCACAGTGTCGATGATATGAGGGTTGAGCTTCTGCGCCTGCACGAGAGTCCAGAACTGCTCGTCGTCTAACGTGAAATACCGGTCGCGGCCCTTGTCGTCCCGCGCCTTCCACTGGCGCTGGCGATCATCCCGGTCCCAATTCGGCGACGTGACCTTGAGAATAACGATCTCGACTTGCCAGGGATGGGCGAGCGGCTGATCTTCGCGCGGGGCGAGCGGAACGATAAGCCGCGCGAAGTCCTTGCGCTTGATCGGGAAGTCTTCGGTATCATTGAAGCCGAGCGCCCGTACTTTGCTGTCTGCGGTGCAGGCCAAGTAGAATCCATTACGCGCTTCAAAAGCGTCGCGAAACTTCTGTGTGGTTATGCCGATGCGCCGCAACTGCGAATGGTCGGCCTGAAGAAAGGATTTGGCCGCCTCGGCGATGATGACGGCTTCAGTCTGGCATTCGTGGCTTCTGCGCGCAGGGACTGCCGGGTTTCCTGCCGGAGATGGTGCCGGAGCGGCCAGCTTTTCCTTGAGGATCCGGCCGGCGGCTTCCGCCCAATAGGCGGGTTCATGGGTAGTGAGCCCCTTGATGAACGCTTTGCCGATGTCGCTCTCGCTGAAGCTCCAGACGACGCCCCAGCCCGCGAGCAGCGCAACGCCCAGCTTGGTTTTGAACGAGCCGTCTTCGGCCGGAAGAACGAAGACCTCGAACTGGAGCCTGCCGTCAAAAACTTCGCGGTTGATCCCATCGATGACAGCGTGGGTCTGGTTCGCCGTCTTGATGAACGTGGCCAGCGGCAGATAGTGTCCCGGAACGTCGAAGTGGATGGGAATGAGACCGACAGGCGGTGCTTCGGATGCGGCCCCATCATCGGTCATGGCCATGCAGCCCTTACGCCGGACCGCCGGAAACGAGTGCCGTTTCCTGCGCGGCGCCTGTCCCGGTGCGCGGCGGTTTCACCCACTTCTCGAACTCGCCCGGAAGGCTCTCAAGTATTTGCTGTGCCGTCATGCCGGGTGGATCGTAGGTGCGGCGGAACTGGCGCATGAAACGCACAAGGCGGCGCGGCGTACCGCCACCCTTGCCCTGCGCGCCACGGCGTAGTGTGCCCGCCTTCGGGTCGAAGTAGAGCTTGTCTGCGAGTTCCACGACCGCGCTGGCCCCGAAGGCCTCCTGCTGGCCTCCGATCTGCTCCATGACATCGGTGTGCTTGCTGATAGGTACGGCGAGCATGACGCGCGCAAAGACACCATGGTCCTTCACGGCCATCCAGCTCATGCGGACGATATGACGGCTCCACTTGCGGTTCTGCAGCTCGAGCGCGTAGCGCACGAGTTCGCGCACGTCGCGCTTGCCACCGGCTCCCTGCGGGAGAAGCTCGTCGATGTAGAAGAGAGTGAACCAGTCCCACAGGCCCGTATCGAACCTGATTGACGGTGCGGGCAGGCCTGCCAGCGCGGTGACCAGATACTCGCCGAGTTCCAGCCGGGATGCGAACGAACGCTTCACGACCCGCGCCTGTGCGGCGAGGGATTCCGAAGTTGCCGGGTCAGTCAACAGATGGAACGGAGCCGCGCCGGGCGCGCCCTGTTCCAGCCAGTCCTTGAAGATGCGCTGGCCTTCCGGTGTGAGACGTCGTGCTTCTGCCATCAATCAGCCTCGGCAATAATGCGGTCCGTGAACGCAAAATGCGATGAGAATACGCGGCACACTTCATCGATCCAGCGCGTTACCTCGGGAGCCTGAGTCCAGTCTGGTTTTTCCTCGCCCGTGAGATTCTGGGCGAACCTGATCCACTGCGTGGTCCAGTGGGAATCGTCATCCTCGTCCTCCTCGCGGCGCTCCAGCCAGAGCATCATGAGGACCTGCCTAAGCGCGGCAGGCAGGATGTAAGCCTGAAGCAGGGGGTCTGATTTTATGCGGCTTAGGGCATCCGGAATGTGATTGTTGAGAACAAGGACGGGCTTGCGGTCTTCGTCGTAGATTTCGGTGCGCCACGTCTCCTGCCCGAGGTCCTTCTCGACGACCTTGAGCAGCTCCTGCCTTCCGGACTCCTCCGTCTCGGCGGTGCTGAACCGGTCGCCGCGCGCCAGCAGGCGGCCGGTGCCGGGCTCTATCACCTTCACGCGGAAGCTGACGGCGGACGGGTCCAGCTCCCTGAGAACAGTGCGCTCCTGCGCCGCCGTCAGCTTCACTGTGCCGAACGGAAAACGTTCGTGCAGGCTCTGGCGGTACGCCTCGACGACGACGAGGCCGTCGCCGGGCAGCCCGAGCTGTGACAGGTCGATATCCGCCTCGAACTCGGCGGTTCCGTCGTCGCGCGGCGTGACGCTGACCGCCACCATGGCGGGCGTAATCTTCTGACGGCCGGTGCTGTTGATGCGGCTACGCATCTTCGGTCTCCCTTGCCTTCAGGAGGTTGAAGTCCACCATGAGGTCGCGCTTTTCATCGAAGCCTTCGACGGTCAGCTCGAAATCATGGTCTTCGATGGTCAGAGTGACAATGTTTTCCAGGGGCTCGGCCTCCGCGCTGGTGGCCGTGATGACGATGTCGCCGACCGCCAGATCGAAATCGAGCGGGTCCCACTTGGGCTGGCCGTATTCGACATCGTAGCGGACGGTAATCCGCGCGGTTGCGGGCAAGACAACCTGCGCGAAACCCGGTCCCGGCTTCAGCGTGAATCCACCCTTGCGCTTCTGGAGCAGGAGCTTGCGCTGCGCGGCCGGCAGCGGCGGCACGGGCGAGGGGCCGGGCGGTTCGTCCGGCTTGCGCCGTTTGGGTGGCCCCGGCCGCCTGTCCGGCGTTCTATCGGGATCGTCTATCCAGAAGAACTGCATCAGCGCAGTGGCGTCCACGCGCTCCTTCCCCGTGGCCAGCATTTTGTGAAGCGCCACGGGGGCATTTCGTATCTGCCAAAGGGTATCTGCCGGGTACGTCCAGTTATCCTTCACGCGGGCCGAGGTGGCGACCCACTTCGTATGAGCCGGGTTTTCCGCGTCGGCGAGGAACTCGGACACGCTGTCGTCCTGCGCGAGCAGCATCGCAAAAACGGTGGGACCCTTGAACTGCGCGGCTTCATCGGGAACGGTGATATCGCCCCGCACGTAAATGGCCTTGCCCTCGGGAAGATGGTCGGCCCGCCGGAAGAACACGGCGACGTGCGATTCGTGCTTCGTCCCGTTCTTGCGCCCGAGGGAAACGGGCACGCGGAATCCGATGAGTTCGCCCTTGCCGTAGGATTCGCGCAGGGCGGGAACGTCGCCCTTGACCAGCTCTTCCGTCAGACGGTCGCGGGAGCCGCGCGGCCGCGGCGTCACGCCGATGAACTTCTTCGCGGTGAAGTTATGCGCATCGTCGATGAACTCGACGAGGCCCGGAGCGAGGACGGTCTCGCCGAGCGCGCGCACGCCGTCTGCGTCGATGGTCTGCCCGAGCACCTCGATCACAAGGCGTTCCGTCAGAATGGGATACGCGTAGTTCTGCACGACGAAGCGGATGAGCGCCTCGCGGTCCACCGCGCTGCGCGGAAAGGGCACAACCACCGATAGGCCTGCCTCCGTCCTGCGCGAGAGCCCGAACGCCTTGCGGAAGCGGTCAATGTAGGCGGCGTCCGTGATGGGACGGAGATCGTCGCCCGACTTGTCCCCGAAATGACCGTGCGGAGCA
>JBFWWW010000067.1:0-17783 GCA_050245975.1 Hyphomicrobiaceae bacterium | reverse complement strand
GGCGGTGATGTCATGGTGGTTGTCGCCGACCATGACCGCGTCGGACGGCGCGACGTCGAGTTGGCTCAACGCCGCGATGACGGGCGCCGGATCCGGCTTGCGCGCAGCTGCACTGTCACCGCCGATGACGGCATCGAACAGATCGCGCAGGCCGAGCTGGGCGAGAAGCGCGGCGGTGGCGGAAGACGGCTTGTTGGTGACCACGGCGAGTTTTCGGCCACGTGCCCTGAGGGCCTGCAGCGTCTCGCGCACGCCCGGGTAAGTCTGCGTGGTTGCCGCGACATTGGCCGTATAGAGGTCGCTGTAGCGGGCGAGCAGGCCCGCCGCCCGCCCCGGATCGGCAGATCGCGCCGCCAGCGCGCGCGCAACGAGCCTTGCCGAGCCGTCGCCGACCATCGACTTGATTTCATCAAGCGAGAATGGCGCAAGGCCATCCTGGGCAAACGCCGTGTTGAGCGCCGAGCGGATGTCGGGCGCGCTGTCGACCAGCGTGCCGTCGAGATCGCAGAGCACCGCTGCAACGGGACGGTCGACGGGCAAAAGGGTGGCGGCTGGCATGGGATTTCCGGCTCGAGATGCGCCGTTGTGCCTGAGCAGGCGGCAGCGCACAAGTGCGCGTGTCACGAGGCGGACTTGCGCACGCGCCAGATGCGGATATCGGAGTCGGCGGGTTGTGGCATCGCTTGCAGATAAGGCGGAACGTTTCCGCGCAGGAGCTGGCCCGTCAGCGTGTCGGCGCTCACCTTCGAGGGGTCGATACGTGGCCCGTTGGGCTCCCAGGTGCAGAGCGCCACGTAGTCGGCCTTGAGACGATGAAGCAGGCGCTCGGCCTCGGGCACGGTACCGTTGAGGATGTCGCTCAGCATCAGGATGCTTTTGTCCAGGCGGTGATACGGGCCGGTAAGAACGTTGTGCGGCGTCAGCGCGAGGATATAAGGGCCGAGGTCGAGATTGGCGACAACGAGGCCGGTAGGTAGAGCGGCCAGCGGACGGATACTGTCGCTGTAGAAGCAGGGCGAGACCGCGCGGGCGTGCGCGTAGCCGTGGCTCTCGCCCGGATGTTTCACGGAAAACAGCCCGCCGAACCAGATGAGCGAGGCGGCGATCATGCCGACCATGGTCTGGTTCAGCATCACCGCCGCACCAAGCCGCACCGTGCGGGCCGGAATGCCGAACGCGTCCGGCAGGCGCGCGATCACGCACGCGATGGGGACGATGGCGATCCAGCTCGCATAGGGCATGAGACGGATCTGCCAAAGCCCGAGGACGAGCGACAGCGAGACGATGGCGAGTAGGACGGCGCTGCCGATGGTCCGGTCACGGCGCCAGATGGCGATCTGGGCCAGCCAGCCGATGGCCGCGAAGAGGAAGAACGACAAGGCCTCGGCCGGCATCGATTTCGACAGCCACCAGGCGGACTTGGCCTCCAGCACCTTGTCGAGCCAGAGCGGAGTGAGGGCGGGATCGAGCCCGGCCAGCGGTCCGCCGAGGCAGACGGGATTGGAAAGCCCGAAGGCGGCGATGCCGGCTGCACCCGCGATGCCGACGACGCCGAGACGCCACATCAAGGGGCGGCCGCTGCCATAGACGGCGATGATCCAGAGTCCGGCCGCACCGGCCGCCGCCAGCAGGACCAGGTTGGCCGACAGCGCATCGCAGTGGACATCCGCCCAGCGGGACGGCGATACCGTTGCGACGAAGGCCAGGGCCAGGACGGCCGCCGCGCCCACGGCCGTGTGGGCGATGGGGCGGGCGAGACGTTGGTTCCAGATGGCCAGCCCGGCCACCAGGACAAGAGACGGGACGGCGATCGCGAGCGCCTCGTAGCCGACGGCGAGGCTGAATCCGAACAGGGCGCCCGCGGCCCAGCCGAGGCGCGGCTCGTCGAGGCTGCGCAGCAGCAACAACAGGCCGCCGACCGCGCCGAGAATCTGCGCGTTGTGGTGATCGATGCGGCCGATGTTGAACTGGAAGAGCGCGCTGGCGGAGGTCAGCGCAAAGCCGAGGGCGAGAAGGGCGGCGAGAGGGCCGGCCTCGCGCTCGGCTTCGCGGACGACGATCCAGGCCAGTGCCGTGAACATGACGAGCGGCCATACGATGCGCGCCGCGAGCTCGGCGCCGTCAGGCCCGAAGATCCAGCCGAACACCGTGATCAGCACCGCAAGCGGCAGGTCGATGAGGCGCGACCAGTGGGACAGCAGCGGGTCGGGGACGCCCATGCGCGGCAGCGTCATGTCGAACCAGGGCGCGCCGGCCATGAGCTCGCGCACCTCGACCAGACGTGTCGCGTCGTCCGTATCGCCGAGGGTCGCGAACAGGCGCCCGGGGTCGGCAAGGTAGTCGCGCAGGCCGAGGAACACGGCGGCGGCGATGCACCACGCCAGGCGTGAACGCAAAAGCGCGCCGAACAGCGCGCGCGCACGCGGTGCGTAGTCGATAGCGGCCGCCAGCATCAGGTCAGGTTCCCCGTTGGCTCCACGCTAGCCCAAGGGTGTTGCGGCGCCGTAAACGAGAGCTTTCCCGGCCGGGAAAGGGTTTATTCAAGCTTTCTCCCTATACCTCGTTGTCAGGATTTGCCGCGTTCCGCGCGCGGCAGACGTGTATGGCGTCAGTATGTGGGAGTACGGGGTCGCATGCGCCACTCGGATGTTTTCGTCGTGGGCGCCGGGCCGGCTGGCCTCACCGCCGCATACCTGCTCACCAAGAAGGGCGTCTCGACGACAGTGATCGAGGCCGATCCGACCTACGTCGGCGGCATCAGCCGCACAGCCAACTACAAAGGCTTCCTGTTCGACATCGGCGGCCACCGCTTCTTCTCCAAGTCGAAGGAAGTGGTCGACCTCTGGAAGGAAATCCTGCCGCAGGATTTCATCGAGCGGCCGCGTCTGTCGCGCATCTTCTACAACGGCCGCTACTTTTCCTATCCGCTCAAGGCGTTCGAGGCGCTGAACAATCTCGGGTACGTGGAAAGTGCGCTGTGCGTGCTGTCCTACATGTACAAGCAGGCGTTTCCGAACGAGCGCACGGAGACGTTCCACGAGTGGGTCTCCAACCAGTTCGGCGAGCGCCTGTTCTCGATCTTCTTCAAGACCTACACCGAGAAGGTGTGGGGCATGAGCTGCGATGAGATCTCCGCCGACTGGGCCGCGCAGCGGATCAAGGGCCTCGACCTGTGGAGCGCAATGTCGAACGCGCTCCGCCGCTCCATCGTCACCAAGCCGGCTGTCGGAAAAGACGGCCAGGTCATCAAGACGCTGATCGAAAGCTTCCAGTACCCCCGCAAGGGGCCGGGCATGATGTGGGACGCCGC
This sequence comes from Hyphomicrobiaceae bacterium, assembly GCA_050245975.1. Classification (GTDB taxonomy): domain Bacteria; phylum Pseudomonadota; class Alphaproteobacteria; order Rhizobiales; family Hyphomicrobiaceae; genus JBFWWW01. Next base: position 14,473 of record JBFWWW010000067.1, on the reverse strand, counting down.
CGCCGCCAAGACGCGCGCGCAGGGCGGCACGATCCACATGGGCACGACGCTCGAGAGCATGTCCTATCACCAGCCGACAGGCTTGTGGACCATCACGGCGACGACGCAGGATGGCGGGACCGAGACGTTCACGGCAAAGCACGTCATATCTTCCGCACCCGTGCGCGAGCTGGTGTCATCCATCAATCCGACGCCGCGCTGCGTCGGCGCGGCTCACCGGCTGCGGTATCGCGATTTCATCACGGTTGCTCTCGTCGTCGACAAGCCCGACCTGTTCCCGGACAACTGGATCTACATCCACGAGCCGAGCGTGCGCGTCGGCCGCATCCAGAATTTCCGCTCCTGGTCGCCCGAAATGGTGCCGAACGAGAAGCTCGCCTGCCTTGGCCTCGAATACTTCTGCTTCGAGGGCGACGGCCTTTGGGAATCGGATGATGCGGAGCTGATCGCCCTGGCGAAGAAAGAGCTGGCGATGATCGGCCTGGCGGCCGAGGGCGATATCGTCGATGGCTGCGTGGTGCGCCAGAAGAAGGCTTATCCGGTCTACGACGACGGCTACAAGGCGAACGTCGAGACGATCCGCTCCGAGCTGGCGACGAAGTACCCGACGCTGCACTTGGTCGGCCGCAACGGCATGCACAAGTACAACAACCAGGACCACGCGATGATGACCGCCATGCTGACGGTGGAAAACATCCTCGCCGGTTCGCTGAAGTACGACGTCTGGAACGTGAACGAGGATGCCGAGTATCACGAGGCCGGCGAGGCGGGGACGGCGGAAGCTCTCAAGAGCGTGCGCCTCGTGCCCGAGCGCGTGAAGAGCACCGGCTGATGTCGGGAGTCCGCGAGGCCATGCAGGGGGCGGGCGCCATGCCGCCGGTCGATGCCCTGGCGGCTCTCCGCCGGACGACGGCGCGCGTAAGAAACTTCGTCACTGCGCCGGGCCGAGTCGTCCAGTTCGCGCGCTATACGGCCGTGAGCGGCGCCTCGCTGCTGGTCGACCTCGGTACCTTCTGGGGGCTGCTGAACCTGTCGCTCACCGGTCCGGCCCTGGCCGGCGCGCTGAGCTGCATGGCGGGCCTGCTGCTGCACTACGGGCTGGCGCGGAGTTGCGTCTTCGACGGCTCGGCAACCGGCAAATCGCAGGCCCGGCTGGCATCGGAATACCTACTCACCGGCGTCATGGGCTTCGCCATCACGGCCGGCAGCATTCAGCTTGCGATGGCAGTTTTCGGCCTGCCGGCGCCGGTCGCCAAGGGCATCGGCATCGCGCTGACGTTCGTGTCGGTCTATCTGGTGCGCGCCGGCGTCGTCTATGCGCCCGCGGCCCTAGCGCACCGTTAACCCTCTCGCCGTATCCTGCAGGCGATCGAGACGGAGCCCACGCGCATGTTCATCGCCAACTACGGACTGAAAAGCCTCGTGCAGAAGGCGGCCATGTTGGCACGGCTGCCCGTCGCCTATCCCAGCAGCCATCCCTACACGGGATTGCAGGCGCGGGCGCACGAGGAGACGCTCGACTTCATCCTGGAGTCGATGCCCGAGGCGCTGGCTTTCGACACGCCGCGCGAGCTGATGCGGCACGCGCTGTCGCAGGTGAAGGGCGAGGGCTTCTGCGCCGAGTTCGGCGTCAACGAGGGCGGCACCGTCAACTTCATCGCGCGCACGCTGCCGGGCCGCACGATCCACGGCTTCGATTCCTTCGAGGGCCTGCCGGAGGACTGGGCCGGCAACACGATGGCGGCGGGCTTCTTCAACCGCAAGGGCCGCCTGCCGAAGGTCGCCTCCAACGTCGTCCTGCACCCCGGCTGGTTCGACACCACGGTTCCGGTGTTTGCGGCCGAGACGCAGGGGCCGGCCGCGTTCCTGCACATCGACTGCGATCTTTATTCCTCGACGGCGACGATATTCGGTCACCTCGGCGCGCGCATCGTGCCCGGCACGGTGCTGGTGTTCGACGAGTACTTCAACTATCCGAACTGGCAGGCGCACGAGCACAAGGCCTTCGTGGAATTCCAGAAGGCCAGGGGGAAGCGCTTCAAGTACCTCGGCTATTCGATCCAGCAGGTCGCCGTCGTCGCGCTTTAGGATCTTGAGAGACTTGATTTGCGATCGAGGTGCGCACGCATCGCGCGCACCCCGAGCGATCGGGCTCTAGAGTTCGCTCTTGCCGTTGATATGCGCTGGACGCCAGCCGGCGGCGACGGCCTCGGCCTCGCTGCAGAACCAGCGCTTGCCTTTTTCCGGCTCGATGCGGATGCGGTTGTACCAGGGGCTCCACGGCATGTGGTAGATGCGCCCGTTGCGGGTCACGTTGCCCTTGATGGCGCAGCCCTCCGGCGCCTGCTGCTCGGCGGCGCTCCAGCGATGGGCGCGGAAGTCCCAGGCCGGCTGCGCGTCACCCTGCCAGATGCCGACCTTGTCCGCCTTGGCGGCCGCCTCCTCCTGCACGTAGAGCGAGGAATACTTCACGAACGCCCAGGCGTAGCCCTGGCGCACCATGGCGGCGTTGATGTCCGTGCGATCGACGAAGCAGATCGCCAGCGTGCGCCCGTACTTGTCGACACCCTTCGGATCGCAGGTGGTCGTCTTGCCGGCGGTGAGGCGGCGCAAAGCGGCCGCGGAATCGGCGCCGCAGTTCCAGGTGCCGAGCCAGCGGCGGTGGCAGGTCTGTGCGGACTCGGGCGCGTCGATGCCTTCGAGGCGGATGTGCGTCTCGCCGATGACGATGGTGTCGCCGTCGATGACGCGAGCGGCGCCCGCAATGGGGGTGGCTGTGGATATCGTTGCCGGAGCCGGAGCGGCGGCGAGGGCGAGCGAGGGGGCGAGTGTGAGGCCCGCAGCCAGCGCGAGCGCCACCGGCCGCAAGGTTGTATGGAGGATAGAATCGCGCATGAGTTGAATCTGCGTGATTCGCATGTCCGTGCCGAGGCTGAATGATGGCTGACGCGCGACGGCGGGCGGAGACGCTGGGCACCCCTGCGGCTCGCGCCTCTGGTCACGGCATGGGACGGGGCCTATCAATAGCCAAGGCCACCCCCCGCGACCCGAGACCGCCCATGTCCGCTGCAAAATCCGAAGATCACGCCGCCGAGCTCGATGTCCTGACGCAGGCGCGGACATGGCTCAGGGAAGGCCGCAAGGTCGCGCTCGCCACGGTGGTCGACACGTGGGGGTCCGCCCCCGTCGCGGTGGGCGGGCAGATGGCCGTCGCGGCGGATGGACGGTTCCAGGGCTCGGTCTCCGGCGGATGTGTCGAGGGCGACGTGATCGCCGAGGCCGGCGACGCCATCGAGTCCGGCAAGGTGCGGACGCTCGCCTTCGGCGTCGCGGACGAGACCGCCTGGCGCGCAGGCCTGCCGTGCGGGGGACAGATCAAGGTGTTCGTCGAGCCGCTCGACCGCGACACCAGCCTCCCGCTGCTCGACCGGATGCTGACGGCGCGTGAAGAGCGCACCGGCCTCGTGCTCAGCACGCGCCTGGAGGACGGGGCCCGGGAAATATTCGACGCTGCGCAAGCAAAGTCCGAGCCGGCGGTCGCCGAACGGTTGCGCGCCGGGCGCAGCGCGCTGAAGGAGATGTCCGACGGCGAGCGCTTCCTGCAGGTTGTCGTGCCGCCGGCCCGGGTCATCATCATCGGGGCGACGCATATCGCGCAGATCCTGACCGAACTGGTGCGGCTGGCCGGATACCAGGTCGTCGTGGTCGATCCGCGCACGGCATTTGCGTCGCCGGAGCGATTTGCCGGGACGGAGCTCATCACGGAGTGGCCGCAGGACGCGCTGCCGAAGCTCGGGCTCGATCCCTACACCGCCGTCGTGGCGCTTGCGCATGTCGGCCACATCGACGACGAAGCCCTGAAGCTCGCCCTGCGCTCCGACTGCTTCTACATCGGCGCACTGGGCTCGAAGCGCAACCACGCCAAGCGCACGGAGCGGCTGCTGGCCGCCGGCTTCACCGCCGCAGACATCGGGCGCATCGCCGCGCCCATCGGCATCGACATCGGCGCCGAAAGCCCGCCCGAAATCGCCCTCTCCGTCATGGCGCAGATCGTCCTCGCCTTGCGCGGGACGAAAGCCGCACGCAAGGCGGCCTAGACGAACACCCCGAGAAGGACACGACCGATGCTCGACGCCTACATCTACGACGGACTGCGCACACCGTTCGGCCGTCACGCGGGCGCGCTGTCGCGTGTGCGGCCCGACGATCTCCTCGCGGACGTCATGAAGGCCGTGGTCGGCCGGTCGGGATTTGCGCCGGAAACCATCGACGATGTGTCGATTGGCTGCGTCTGCCAGGCCGGCGAGGACAGCAGGAACGTAAGCCGTCACGCGTTGTTGCTGGCCGGTCTGCCGGTCGAAACGCCAGGCATGGTTCACAACAGGCTGTGCGGCTCCGGGCTCAATGCGCTTATCGGCGCCGCGCACGCGATCACCTGCGGTGAGGCCGACGTCGCGGTCGCGGGCGGTGTGGAAAGCATGACACGCGCGCCGTTCGTCGTCGCGAAATCGGAGCAGGCCTTCGGCAAGGCGTTCACCGTCTTCGATTCCTCGCTCGGCGCGCGCTTTCCCAATCCCAAGATCGAAAGCGCGTTCGGCGCCGATACGATGCCGGAGACGGCCGACAACCTCGCCCGCGACCATCAGCTCTCGCGCGAGGACTGCGACCGCTTCGCGCTGGGATCGCAGCAGAAGTTCGCGCGCGCCAAGGCGGAAGGTTTTTTCGCGGGCGAAATCCGCCCCGTCACGCTGCCGGGCACCAAGGGCAGGCCCGACACCGTGGTGAGCGAGGATGAGCATCCCCGTCCGGACACGTCGATGGAGTCGCTGCAGAAGCTGCGGCCGCTCTATGCCGGCGGCGTCACGACCGCCGGCAACGCGTCGGGGATCAACGACGGTGCGGCTGTGCTCATGGTGGCAAGCCGGGATGCCGGCGAGAGGGCCGGCAGCAAGCCCATCGCGCGCGTGATCGCGAGCGGCGTTGCAGGCGTCCCGCCGCGCGTGATGGGCTTCGGGCCGGTGCCCGCCGCCCGCAAGGCGCTGGAACGCGCCGGTCTCGATCTCAAGGAGATGGACGTGATCGAGATCAACGAGGCGTTCGCGGCGCAGGTGCTCGCGTGCCTCAAGGGACTGGGTCTGCCGTTCAACGACTCGCGCGTGAACCCCAACGGCGGGGCGATCGCGGTCGGGCATCCCCTCGGGGCATCGGGCGCGCGCCTCGCGTTGACGGCGGCACGCCAGCTTCAGCGCAGCGGCGGCCGCTACGCGCTCGTCTCGATGTGTATCGGCGTTGGGCAAGGCATCGCCGTCATCCTGGAACGGGTCTGACGCGCGCTGCCCGCCGGCGTCAGCCGACGATCTCTTCAGCCGTGAAGTTCAGCTTGATCTCGCGCTCGGCGGAGGCGGGGCTGTCCGAGCCGTGGGTCGAGTTCTCGCCCTTGGAGACGGCAAACATCTTGCGGATGGTGCCGTCCTTGGCCTCTTTCGGGTCGGTGGCGCCCATGACCTCGCGGTACTTGGCGATGGCGCCTTCGCCCTCGAGCACCTGAACGACGATGGGCGCTGAGATCATGAAATCGCACAGTTCGCCGTAGAACGGGCGGCCCTTGTGCTCCTCGTAGAATTTCTCGGCCTGCGCCCGGGACCAGCGCACGCGCTTCTGGCCCACGATCCGGAGGCCGGATTTCTCGATGACGGCGTTAATGGCGCCGGTGAGGTTGCGCCTGGTGGCGTCCGGCTTGATGATGGAAAACGTGCGCTCGATAGCCATTTTTTCTGATCTCTGTTCGGTTCGTCCGGCCTGCCCGGAGGTGGATGGCGCGGGTTATAGCTTGCGGGATCGCGAAGCTTCAAGCTGCAGAGCCCGGATGAGTTGTATGCGGCTTCGCAATGCGGACAGAATGCGGGCTAACTTTCCTGTTTCACTGAGCAATTGACGGCCAGCCGGCGAAGTTTCTAGGGTGCTTGGTGAAGCACCGCAGAGCGCGGGCGCGGGCGCAGAGTTTCCGTTTGGCGTTGAGTGATGTCAGGTCCCAGTAACGCGATCCAGTGGTATCTCGCGCGCAACGGCCGTCAGTACGGTCCGCTGACGGATGCCGAGATTCAGAAAATCGTCGAACTCGGGCACCTGAAGCCCGACGATCTCGTCTGGCGCGAAGGCTTTCCGGACTGGCGTCCCGCCGTTCTGGTGTTTTCGCGACGACCGGACCAGCGGATGGGGATGCCGACGACCGGCGCTCCCGTCGCGCGCGGTGCCGCGGCCGGGCAGCCCGCGACAGCCAAAGTCCAGCAGCCCCGCAACGACCAGGATGACTACGAGGAAGAGGATCACGACGCCCGCCCGCGCCGATGGCCGCGCCGTGTCGCCGCGCTCCTGTTTTTCGCCGCGTCCCTGGGTGCTGCCGGCTGGTACGCCTATCCCTACAGAGATATCGTGGTCGCGCTTGTCTACAAGGCGATGCCGAAGGAGACGCCGAGCCGTCCGCAGCCGACCGTCAAGACCGCGACGGCGCCGGAACGGCCGAGCACCGAGGTCTCGCCCTTCAAGGGGTTCGACGGCGCGCCGGAGGCCGTCGACGGGAACCTGCAGCGCACGCCGCTGTGGCGCATCGTCAAGAAGGAGTTTCCGGACTGGTACGCCGCCCGCCTGAAGGAAGGCGAGGAGCTGCGCAAGGCCAATACCGATGACGCAGGCATCGCGCAGTACATGGCGAAGTCCCTCGTCGTGCTGCGGCGGCAGAACGCCGACGCAGCTTTGCAGGCGAGCGTGCCGCGGCTGAAGACCATGGCGTCGACCTTTGTCGACAACCTGGCGCGCCTGAAGTCGCTCAGCGTCGATGCGTGCTACGGGCTGATCTCGCAGGGCGAGTCGAGCCCGGTGGTCGTGGGGCTGCTGCGCGATCCCAAGCACACGGCCTACCTGCAGAACCAGCTCATCAGCGTGTTCGAAGCCATCGCCGATGGCCGGAAGACTCCGCAACCGCACGAGCAGCCGAAGAAGGCCGACTACGACGTCCTGGCCACCGAGCTCAAGGCGCGGGGCTGGACCACGGCCGACCTGACCTTGTTCTCGGACGAGAAGGCCCTGGCGCAGGCGCCGCCGGCCAAGGTCTGCGGCATGGTGGAAGACTGGTTCAGGGCGCAGCTCTCCATCAAGGACCCCGAGGTGCAGACACGGCTCCTCGTGGATGCTCTGCGTCCGGTCGTCGCGGGCTAGCGCTGGCCTGCGCGCACGGAGGCGCCACGAGGCGCCACATTTCGGCCCCGATTGAGGCAAACTGAAATGTCGCCGCCCGCTGACCGGCGGTGTTCGATCAAACAGGATCGGTGGGGGCCTCGATGTCGGATGTCATAACGGCCGGCGGCACCGATGCCGTGCAGTCTTCGCCAAGCAAGGCGCTGATCCGGCGCATTCTGCCCCTGCTGATCGTTTTCCTCGTCGACCAGTTCATCGTTCGCCTCACCCTCGCGCTGCGCGTCGCGCACGACTATGCCGACTCCCTCGCCAGCGTGTTTTCACCGTTCATCGTCGGTGCGTGGTTCGATCTCGCGGTCTTCACGGCATTCGCCATTCCCGTCGTGCTGTGGTGGCTGATCCTGCCGCAGTCGTGGAAAGGCGGGCGGGTCGACCGCGTGGCTTCATTGGTCGGATTTGCGGTGTTCGTGTTCGTCGTGCTGTTCGACAGCGTCGCGGAACACCTGTTCTGGACGGAGTTCGGCGCGCGCTTCAATTTCATTGCCGTCGACTATCTCGTCTACACGCATGAGGTGATCGGCAATATCTGGGAATCCTATCCCGTCGCGCGCATGCTGATCGGCATATCGGTGTTCGTGCTGGCGGTGACCTACCTGCTGCGCGGCCGGCTCTATCCGCCGCGGGAGACGGCCTCATTCCGCGCCCGGATCCCGGCGGCGGCCGTGGCGCTGGGGCTGCCGGTGGTGATGATCGCCGCGACGTCGTCGTCCTGGGCCGTGAGCAAGGCCAATGCCTACGAGAGCGAGCTTTCGCTCAACGGTATCTGGTCGCTCTTCAGCGCGTTCCGCCACAACGAGATCAACTATCGCAAGTTCTATGCGACGCGGCCTGACGACCAGGTGCATGCGCGCATGGTCGAACTCAACGGCGGCGCCGACGCGCGCTTCGTCGATCCGGGGCACGACCAGCTCACACGGGTGATCACGCATGACGGACCGATGCTGCGCAAGAACGTTGTGCTCGTCGGCATGGAGAGCATGGGCGCGGAATATTCCGGGCTGTTCGGAAATTCGAGCGGGCTGACGCCAAACCTCGACAGGCTCGCGCGCGAGGGCCTCCTGTTCACCAACCTGCTGGCCACCGGCAACAGAACCGTGCGCGGGCTTGAAGCCCTGACGCTGTCGGTGCCGCCGACGCCGGGACAGTCGATTCTGCGGCGGCCGGGCAACGAGGGGCTCTATTCGCTGGGCTGGGTCTTCAAGGAGCGCGGTTACGACACCCGCTTCATCTATGGCGGCTACGGCTACTTCGACAACATGAACGCGTTCTTTTCGGCCAACGGATTCGACGTCACGGACCGGACGAACCTGGCGGCCGACGAGATCCATTTCTCGAATGTGTGGGGGGTCTCGGACGAGGACCTGTTCAATCGCGTCATCAAGGAAGCGGACGCCTCGCATGCAGCCGGGAAGCACTTCTTCGATGTCGTGATGACGACGTCCAACCATCGTCCCTTTACCTATCCGGACGGCAAGATCGACATCCGCTCGAAATCGGGTCGGCTCGGCGGCGTGAAATATGCCGACTATGCCGTCGGCGCGTTCATCGCGGCGGCAAAGTCGAAGCCCTGGTTTGCGGATACGGTCTTCATTTTCGTCGGCGACCATACGGCCGGGACGTCGGGCAAGGTCGAGCTCGACCCGACGCGCTATCACATCATGGCGCTGATGTATGCGCCGGAGCTGATCAAGCCGCAGCGCTACGAGCGGCTGATGAGCCAGATCGACATCGGACCGACGCTGCTCGGCCTCCTCAAAACCACCTATCGCTCGCGGTTCTACGGCAAGGACGTTCTCAACGATCGCGAGAGCGAGCCGCGGGCCTTCATCGGCATCTACCAGAAGGTGGCGCTCGTCCGGGACGGCAAGGTCGCCGTGCTGGGGCCGAAACGGGAGATCGAGGGTTTCGATGGCCTGACGCGCAAGCGGCTCGACGGCGTCGACAAGACGCTGGTTGATGATGCCATCGCATACTACCAGTACGCGTCCGACTGGATTCAGCACTCGCGCCGCATCGACAGCCGCGTGGACGGCGCTCAATAGCGCCGTCCGGCGGCGCGGTGGGTGACAACGCCGCGGCGGTTCGCTATCCACCGCTACGTCATGCTGCATATCAACGACCTGAGCCTGCGCATCGCCGGCAAGCCGATCCTCGACGGAGCAACGGCGGGAATCCCGACCGGGCACAAGGTCGGGCTCGTCGGCCGCAACGGCGCCGGCAAGACGACGCTGCTGCGCGTTATCGTCGGCGACATCGCGCCCGATGCCGGCACCATCACGGTCCCGCGCCGTGCCCGCATCGGCCATGTGGCGCAGGAAGCGCCGGGCGGTCCGGAGAGCGTGCTCGACTGGGTGCTGGCGGCGGACACGGAGCGGGCGGCGCTCCTTGCGGAAGCCGAGACGGCGGACGATCCGCACCGCATAGCGGATATCCAGCTCCGGCTCGTCGATATAGACGCCTACGCGGCGCCGGCGCGCGCGGCCTCGATCTTGGCGGGCTTGGGTTTTGACGAAGCCGCGCAACAGCGCGCATGCGCCACATATTCCGGCGGCTGGCGCATGCGCATCGCGCTGGCGGCGGTGCTGCTGCTCGAGCCCGAGGTTCTGCTGCTCGACGAACCGACCAACTACCTCGACCTGGAAGGCACGCTGTGGCTCGAGGCCTATCTCGCCAGCTATCCGCACACCGTGCTGATCGTCAGTCACGATCGCGACCTGCTCAACCGAGCGACCACGGCGACGCTGCATCTCGATCGCGGCAAGCTGACGTTCTACAGCGGCGGCTACGACGACTTCGAGGATGCGCGCCGCATGAAGCAAAGCCTCGACCTCAAGCTCAAGAAGAAGCAGGACGATGAGCGCCGCCACATCGAGGCGTTCATCGAGCGGTTCCGCGCCAAGGCAAGCAAGGCGGCGCAGGCACAGAGCCGGATGAAAGCGCTCGCGCGCATGCAGCCGATCGCGGAGCAGATCGAGGATCGCGTGGCGCCGTTCTCGTTCCCGGCGCCGGCAAAGCCGCTGGCCAGCCCGCTGCTTCGCCTCGAAGAGGTAGCGGTCGGCTACGCGCCCGGCGAGCCGGTGCTGGGCGACCTGACGCTGCGCATCGACCGTGACGACCGCATCGCGCTTCTGGGGCAGAACGGCAACGGCAAGTCCACGTTCGCCAAGCTGCTGTCGGGCCGGCTTCGTCCGCTGTCGGGCAAGGTGTTCGGCGCCGCCCAGGCAAGCGTCGGCTATTTCGCGCAGCATCAGCTCGACGAGCTGGCACCCGGGCGCACGCCCTTCGACTACATCGTCGACCTCATGCCCGAGGCGACCGAGGCGCAGCGGCGGTCACGCCTGAGCCAGGCGGGATTCGGCGCGGACAAGGCGGATACCAAATGCAGCAACCTCTCTGGCGGCGAGAAGGCGCGCCTGCTGCTGCTGCTGGCGACGTTCCATGGCCCGCATCTGTTGATCCTGGACGAGCCGACGAACCACCTCGATATCGACAGCCGGGAATCGCTGGTGCGGGCGCTGGGGGATTTCGCGGGCGCGGTGATCCTCATCAGTCACGATCGCCATCTCGTGGATGCGACGGCCGAGCGGCTTTGGATCGTGCGCGACGGAACGGTGCGTCCGTTCGACGGCGACATGGCGGACTACCGCGCCGAGCTGCTGGCGGCGCGGTCGGGCCAGGCGACCCGCGGCGCCTCCGAACGGGAGAAGAGCGCCAGCCGTGCCGATGCCCGCCGCGCCACGGCGGAGCGGCGCGCCGAGATCGCGCCGTTGCGCAAGGCCATGCAGGCAGCGGAACGCAAGGTCGCCGAGCTTTCAACGCGGCTTGCCGTATTCGACCGGCAGCTTGCCGATCCCGATCTCTATGCGAAGGCCGCCGCGACGGCGCAGGCCCTGTCCATCGATCGCGCCAAGTGCGCCAAGGAGCTGGCAGCAGCCGAAGACGTCTGGCTCGAGGCGACGCAATCCTACGAGGAGGCACAGGCCGCCGCAGGCTTGTAACGGGTTTGTTCGTCCGGCCGGATCATGCACAGGAATCTTGGTGCCCGACGTCGCGGGCAGGTGATTTCATCCGCGGACTGCCGATATGGTTCCTGGGGGAGCTGGCCGGCACTGATCGAGCGGGTGCAAGAAGCCGGGGCAGAGGGCCGTAGCCCCGGTCCTGCCGGTCCGGCTCCCTGATGCAATCGCTCTCCTGAACACGCGCTCCGGCATGGCGGCATGCCGGAGCGCGCTTCGTATGCGGCGACGACATTGACGGCGGCTGCGGGCGGTGATTGGGTGGGCCGCTTTCCCCGCTTCGCAGCTCAACAGGTCCCGCCATGATGAAACTCTACTCGAGCCCGCTGTCTCCCTTTGGCCGCAAGGTGAAGATCGCGATGGCGATGAAGGGCCTGCAGGACAAGATTGAAGTGATCGCTGCGGATACGAATGCCGGCGATCCGGCTCTCAACCGCAGCAATCCCCTGGGCAAGATCCCCTGCCTCGTGACCGACGGCGGACAGGCCATTTACGACAGTCCGGTGATCGTCGAATACCTCGACTCGCTCGCGCCGGCGCCGGTTCTCGTGCCAAAAAGCGGCATGGAGCGCTGGAAGACGCTGACGCTCGGCGCGCTGTGCGACGGCATTCTCGATGCGGCGCTGCTGCTCGTCTACGAGGCGCGCTTCCGGCCGGAGAACATGGCGGTGCAGGGCTGGATGGACCGCCAGCAGGCCAAGATCGACCGCGGCCTTGCCGAGCTGGAGAAGGCGCCGCCGGCCTGGGGTGCGGGCGGTCCGGACTATGGCCACCTGACACTTGCCTGCGCGCTGGGCTATCTCGATTTCCGCCACAAGGGCGTGTGGCGCGGCAAGCATCCCAAACTGGTGGCCTGGCTCGATACGTTCGCGAAGGCGGTGCCGGCTTTCGATAAGACGGCCCCGAAAACCTGACGCCAAAGCCCGACCGCAGGTGAACGGCCATGATCACACCGGCGCATATGCAGACCATGGCGCGCTACAACCGGTGGCAGAACCAGAGCATCTATGGCGCTGCGGATCGGCTGCCGGACGCGGAACGGCGGCAGGACAAGGGCGCATTCTTCAAGTCCATCCACGGCACGCTCAGCCATCTTCTGTATGGCGATATGCAGTGGATGAGCCGCTTCGCCGGCACGCCGGAGGCGAGCGTCTCCTCCATCGCCGAGTCTCCGGCGATGGTCGCGGACTGGGACGACCTCAAGAGCCAGCGCGCGGCCTTCGACGAGGTCATTCTCAGATGGACCCAGGGCCTTGATGCCGGATGGCTGCAGGGCGACCTCACCTGGTATTCCGGCTCGCTGGGAAAAGACGTGGCGCGGCCGAAGTGGCTGCTGGTGACGCACATGTTCAATCACCAGACCCACCATCGCGGGCAGGTGCACTGCATGCTGACCCAGTCCGGTATCGCACCGGGCGTCACCGACCTGGCCTTCATGCCTGATTGAGGGGGTGCCTGTTGCCGCCGGCGCCTCGGATGTTGCGGCCCTTGGAAGTTGCGGCGAAGCCGGATAGCTTGCCAGCGGCTCGCCAGCGCAGAGATCCTCCATGGATGCCAGGGTTCCCATCGGCTACTCGACATGCCCGCATGACTGTCCGTCAACCTGCGCGCTCGAGGTGGAACTGCTGGAGGGCGGCCGCATCGGCCGTGTCCGCGGCGCGAAATCCAACACCTACACGTCCGGTGTTGTGTGCGCGAAGGTCGCCCGCTATGCCGAGCGCGTCCATCATCCCGACCGGCTGCTGCATCCGCTGCGCCGCATAGGTCCGAAAGGCTCGGGCCGCTTCGAGCGCATCTCGTGGGACGATGCGCTCGACATCACGGCCGAGGCGATGCTGAAGGCCGAGCAGGCGTTCGGATCGCAAAGCGTCTGGCCCTATTATTACGCCGGCACCATGGGGCTGCTGATGCGCGACGGCATCAACCGTCTGCGCCACGCCAAGCGCTATGCCGGACAGTACAACACCATCTGCGTGACGCTGCCCGCGGTCGGCTTCCGGGCGGCGACGGGCGCGTTCCGCGGCCCCGATCCGCGCGAGATGGCGAAATCGGACCTGGTCGTGATCTGGGGCACGAACCCCGTGAACACGCAGGTCAACGTGATGACGCACGTGGCACGCGCGCGCAAGGAGCGCGGCGCGAAGCTGGTCGCCATCGACGTCTACCGCAACGGCACCGTGGAGGCGGCCGATCTCGGGCTGGTGCTGAAGCCCGGCACGGACGCGGCGCTCGCTTGCGCGGTCATGCACGTCCTGTTCCGCGACGGGTATGCGAACTGGCCGTACCTCGAGAAATACACCGACTGTCCGCGCGATCTGGAACAGCATGTGCGCTCGCGCACGCCCGAATGGGCGAGCGCCATCACCGGGCTGACGGTCGGCGAGATCGAGACGTTCGCGCGCATGGTGGGGACGACGCCGCGCACATTCTTCCGCCTCGGCTACGGGTTCGCCCGGTCGCGCAATGGCGTCGCCTCGATCCATGCGGCGGCGTCGATCCCCTGCGTCACGGGCGCGTGGCTGCACGAGGGCGGCGGCGCATTCCACAAGAACATGGATCTCTACAAGATCGACCGCAGCCTGATCGAAGGGCTCGACGTGCGCGATCCGGCCGTGCGTCAGCTCGATCAGTCGCGCATCGGACCGGTGCTGGTGAACGACCCGCACGATCTGCGCGACGGGCCGCCGGTCAAGGCGCTGCTGATCCAGAACACCAATCCGGTGCAGGTCGCGCCCGAACAGCGCAAGGTCAAGGCGGGCTTCGCCCGCGACGACCTGTTCGTGTGCGTGCACGAGCAGTTCATGACCGCGACCGCGCAGATGGCCGACGTCGTGATCCCGGCAACGATGTTCCTCGAGCACGACGACATCTACACGGCCGGAGGGCATCAGCATCTCCAGCCGGGCGCGCGCCTGCTGCAGCCGCCGGGCGAATGCCGGTCCAATCATGACGTGATCTGCGCCATCGCGAGGCGCGTCGGCGCCAGCCATCGCGGTTTCGAGATGAGCCCGGCCGAGATCCTGGATGCGACGCTGCAAGCGTCGGGCCTCGGCACCTGGGAGGACCTTGTCGCCAACCGCTGGATCGACCTGCAACCGGATTTCGAGACCTCGCACTTCATCAACGGCTTCGGCCACAGCGACGGGAAATTCCATTTCGCTCCGGACTGGGCGAAGGTGACGGTTGCGCATGACGGGTCGATG
>JBFWWW010000066.1:0-17921 GCA_050245975.1 Hyphomicrobiaceae bacterium | reverse complement strand
GCGGCGGTGGCGGCTGGCCGGGTGGCGGCCGCGCGGCCCGCGGGTGTGGCGCTGGCGCGGTCCGGGCCGCCGCCGGGGCAGCTGCCCGCGGCGGGGATGGAGGCCGGGCCATGCGCGCAGGGGCCGGCGGCCGTTGCGGCTGCGCGACGGGGCGGTTCTGCGGCGGGCGCTGGAATGCCTGCGGGGGCCGCTGATAAGCCTGCGGCGGACGACGGACGGCGGCCTGCGGCGGCCGGGCACCGGCGGACGGTGGCGGCGGCTGGCGGAAGTTGCGGTTTACAGCAGGCGGTGGCCTCGAGTCGGTCGGCTGGCGGGCGCCGAAGCGCTCCGGCGGGCGGCGGCCGACGGTGGTGTTGTCGGGGCCGCGCGGCGGCAGACGGTGACCCGAGAAGCGCCCGTCCGGAGGCGGCGTGCCGCGGAACCGGCGCCCATCGTGGAGTGCCGGCGTTCCAGGTGTGACGCCGCGCGGCCGGGCATCGCGCGGGGGCAATGCGCCGAACTGGCGGCCCTCGGGAGGACGCACGAGATTGCGCGGCAGGCCGCGGCGCGGGCCTCCCTGCGCGCCCGGTGCGGCAACCCCACGGATACGCGGACGGTAGACCGGAAGCACGCCACCACGGCCGGCGAAGCCGCCGCGCAGGTCGCGCGGAGAGCCGACGGCGCTCAGCCGGACGGGCCGCACGGGCGTGCCGACGACGCGGCGGTAATGGCCGAAGTCGATGCCGCGGTTGAAGATGCGCCGGTTGACGAAGCCGTAGCTGGTGACGTTGCGCGTGCGATGCAGGAAAAATGCGTTCCTGGAGCGCGGTGCATAGTGGCGATACATGCCGGGCCGCGTCATGTAGATGGGATCGACGAACACCCACACCGGGGCGTAGCGCGGCGCATCGTAGTAGGCGGCGTCGTAGACGAGGCTGTCGCCCTCCCAGACCGCGTCGGGCGGCAGGGGCGCCCAGCCGACCTGCTCGTCGCTCCAGCGCCAGGAGACCCAGGCGGGACCCCATTCGGTTCCGGGAATCCAGAGCCACGTGCCGTCGTCGTCGAGGACCCAGCGGCCGTAATGGAACGGACCCCAGCCCCACGACTCCTCCGCAACCCAGTACCAGCCGTATTCCTCGGTGAAGGCCCAGTGACCGCGCGTATAGGGCCGCCAGTCGGCATCGACGCGCGGCGCCCAGACGCTGCCCCAGCGCGGATGCTCGACCCAGTCGCCGTAGGGCGCGAGCTCCTCGTAGAAGATCTGCGGGTCGACGTCCTCGTCCTGCGCGCGGGCGGGCGCGGCGGCAAGCGCGAGCCACGCGGTCGCGGCCAGCAGCAAGGCGGCCGCCGATCTCAGAATGGTGCGGGTCGGCATCGTCATCGAACTCCAGCGGCGGGACGCTTGCAGCATCGCAAGCGGCCAAGCCGGATCAGGCATTCTCTCAAGCGTGACGACACCAGTCTGAATACAGACTGAACAGCGAACAGCCCGCTGGAACTCCTGGACCGGAAACCTCAGAATTTCCGCGTCACGGAGCGGTCCTGATCGGGGCTTGGCGGCGCGACCGAGGCGGCGCGCAAAATCGCCGGGACAATGTCTTCGGCCGCATCGACGATCTGATAGCGCACGTCGAGACCGGGCCGGATGAAGGCCTGGTCGCGCATGTGCTCGAAGAGCCGGGCGAGCGGCGCCCAGAAGTTGGCGATGTTGGCGACGACGATCGGCTTGGTGTGGCGGCCGAGCTGGGCCCAGGTGAGCTGCTCGACCAGCTCCTCGAGCGTGCCGATGCCGCCGGGAAGGGCAACGAAGGCGTCGGACTTCTCGAACATCAGGCGTTTGCGGGTGTGCATGTCGTCGGTGATGATCAGCTCGTCGGCGGACTTCAGCATGTGCTCGCGGTCCGACAAGAACGAGGGGATGATGCCGGTCACCTGGCCGCCGTGCTCTATGACGGAATGCGCGACTGCGCCCATGAGGCCGAGCCCGCCGCCGCCGTAGACGAGGCGGATGCCGGTACCGGCCATGGCTTTGCCGAGGGTTTTTGCCGCGGCCTCATAGGCCGGGTTCGTGCCCGCCCCGGAGCCACAGTAGACGCAGATACTGGTGACGCCGGAGGTGGTGGCAGCCGCGCTGCCGTTGTTCGTTGCCTTGTTGGTTGCTTTTGGGGTGCGGCGGTCGCCCATATGGTGAATTGCCTTGTTTGAATGTTGCAGTGAGGGTCCGCCGGACGAAGCGGCCAAGCGCCTGCCCGGGATGCCCGGTACAGGGTAGCTGCCCGCAGGCGGCGGATTTGCGGCGCTCCGGCCGGTCTATCGACCGCCCGGCCGGCTGCGCCAGGCCACGTTTGCGGGTGCCGGACGATGCCGCTAATGTGGCCGGCCGGCACTGGCCGGGAATGTAGCAGGTTGATCCGGCACGAGGATAACTCATTTGGCGTTGCGTCTCGATCTTCACAAGGGCGGCAGGCGTTGGGCTCTCCTGTTCGTGCTCGCCGCCATGACGGGCGTTTCGGTGGCGGGTGTTTCGGTGCGCGCGCAAAGCGACGGCGCGCCGCTGGCGAGCCCGCAGGTGCTGTCGGGCTGGCTCGTCTATGCCCGCGACGAATACCAGAAGCTGGTCCGCCGCCTGGCCGAGCGCGGCTCGCCGACGGCGTGGAACCCGGTCCGGGACGCCGCAGAGCTGACCGAGGCGCGCAAGTCGGCGGCGGCACAGCGGACGGCGGAGCGCGAAAAGATGGCGCTGGACGTCAGCCGCAAGGGTGACGAGATCCTGTCCGGCCTGGCGGACAAGCCGGCGGCCGACGCGGAGCAGGCGAAAGCCAAGCGCATGGCGGAGGAGGCCAAGGCCGCCGAGGAAGCAGTCAAGCGTGCCCAGGCGCAGCTCGATGCCGCCGAGGCCGTGAAGAAGGCCGACGCGGCGAAGGCTGCTGCGCAAAAAGCCGAGGCGGATCGCAAGGCTGCCATCGAAAAGGCAGAGGCCGAGAGGGTCGCCGCGGCTAAGGCGGCTGCCGCGCTCGAGGACGCGCGCCGCAAGGCGGAGGCCGATGCCAGGGCGCGCAAGCTCGCGGATGCGAAGGCGGCCGAGGAAGCCGTGAAACGCGCTCAGGCACAACTCGATGCTGCGGAGGCGACGAAGAAGGCCGAGGCTGAGAAAGCCGCCGCTGCGAAAAAGGCCGAGGCCGAGCGGACGGCGGCGGCGTCAAAAGCGGCAGCGGCGCAAGAGCCGCCGGCCGCCCAGAGCCCGGTCTCGCAGGGCGTGCTGAGGCTGGCTCAGGCCTCAGATGCCGCGGCTCGCAAGGCAGAGATGGATCGCCTGATCGAAGAGGCCAAGCGCGCGGCGATCGAGAAGGTCAAAGAGGAAGCCGCCAAATCCCGCCAGAACGCGGCGCCGGTGGCGCGGTTCGTCGAAGGGTCCATGACAAGTACGCCGGTGGCCGACAAGCGGCAAACCGACAGGGAGCAGAAGCGGGATTTGGCGAAGCAGCGCGAGGCGGAGGCCGTGGCTACGCGTGAATCGCGCCGCGCTGCCGAGGCGCTGAAGGCTGCCGAGAAGGCTCGCAAGGACGCCGAGGCCGCCAAAACGGACGACGCGCGCAAGGCCGCTAATGCACGTGCCGACGCTGCCGCCAAAGCCGCCGAGGACGCCAAGCGGAAGGCCGATGCGGCCCTCAAGGACGCCGCTGCCGCCGCCGCACGCCGCGCGGTGCGGGGGATGCGTATCGTCAGTGCGGCCGCAACCGCGCCGGCCGGCTCGGCACCGGTCGCGCGCGGCGTGACGGCGAAGCACAAGTCCGTGCGCCGGCACCGGCAGGCGCGACCTCGTCATGTCCGCCATCACGCCGCCAGGCACCGGCGGCCGCACATGCAGTGCCGCCAGCAGCGCGCCAGCGGTCGCGTGCCGGGCTGGTACGTTGTCGCACGCGGCGATTCATTGTGGCGGATCGCCAAGCGGCACTACGGCTCGGGCAGCCGCTACAAGGCGATCTACCGCGCGAACCGCAAGCGCATCGCCAACCCGCGGCATATCTATCCCTGTCAGCGCCTGCGCCTGCCGGTGCTGAAGCCGAAGCATCGCAGCGCCTGAATTCGCGCCTGAGTTCGCGATTGCGAGGGTGCGGGGCGCGGGCCTGCGCATTCCGCTTTCCAGGCGCGCGAACTCGGCCTATGAGCGGGCGATGCAACGTCTCTCTCCGCGCCAGACGTGGTGGCAGCGCCTGCTGCCGTCCCTGGACCAGCAGCGCGCGATGCGCGCGCTGGCTCCCTACATCTGGCCGCACGACCGGCCGGACCTGAAGCGCACCGTTTTCGTCTCGCTGGTGATGATGCTGGCCGGCAAGATCGTCACGGTGTCGGTGCCGTTCGCCTACAAGTGGGCGACGGATGCGCTCGTCGCCGCGAGCGGCGGCGATGCAACGGTGCCGGGCGGCACGGCGGCATTGTGGTTCGTCGGCGCGCCGGTCGCCGCGACCATTTTGTACGGGCTGATGCGCGTCGCCATGACGCTGCTGATGCAGCTTCGCGAAGGCCTGTTCGCCAAGGTGGCGATGCATGCCGTTCGGAAGCTGGCGCTCGCCACGTTCGAGCACATGCATCGGCTCTCGCTGCGGTTTCACCTGGAGCGCAAGACCGGCGGGCTGACGCGCGTTCTGGAGCGCGGACGCACCGGCATCGAGAACATCACGCGCCTGACGCTGATGACGTTCATCCCGACCATCGTCGAGTTCCTGCTCGTGCTCGGGGTGCTGATCGTCGAGTTCGACTGGCGCTACGTCGCCGGCGTGACGGTGATGATCGCCGCCTACCTGTGGTTCACAATCCTCGCCACGAACTGGCGCATCGCCATCCGCCGCGAAATGAACGAGAGCGACACCGAGGCCAACACCAAGGCGGTCGACAGCCTGCTCAACTACGAGACCGTCAAATACTTCGGCGCGGAGGCCTGGGAGGCGCAGCGCTACGACCGATCGATGGCGCTTTATGAGCGCGCGAGCATCAAGACCTATACCTCGCTCGCGATCCTGAACTCCGGACAGGCAGTGATCTTCACGATAGCCATGGCCGCCTGCATGGTCATGGCCGCGCGCGACATCATGGCGGGGACGCACACGGTCGGCCATTTCGTGATGGTCAACGCGCTGATGCTGCAGCTTTTCATACCGCTCAACTTCATGGGCATGGTGTATCGCGAGATCAAGCAGTCCATCACCGACATCGAGCGCATGATGGACGTGCTGGAGCAGAAGGCCGAGATCGCGGACAGGCCCGGCGCGCAGCCGCTGGTCGTCAGGGGCGGCACGATCCGCTTCGACCACGTGCGCTTCTCCTACGATCCGGAGCGCGAGATCCTGACCGATCTCTCGTTCACGGTGCCGGCGGGAAAGATGGTCGCCATCGTCGGCCCCTCGGGCGCCGGAAAGTCAACGATCAGCCGCATCCTGCTGCGCTTCTACGACGTGTCGGGCGGGCAGGTGACCATCGACGGGCAGGATCTGCGCGACGTCACGCAGCACTCGCTGCGCGCGGCGATGGGCGTCGTGCCGCAGGACACGGTGCTGTTCAACGATACCGTCCTCTACAACATCCGTTACGGCCGTGCCGGGGCGACGGATGCCGAGGTCTACGAGGCGGCCCGGCTGGCGCAGATCGATGCGTTCGTGCGCGCGCTGCCCGACGGCTACGACACCATGGTGGGCGAGCGGGGGCTGAAGCTGTCGGGCGGCGAGAAGCAGCGCGTCGCCATTGCCCGCACCATTCTCAAGGGACCACCGATCCTCATTCTCGACGAGGCGACGAGCGCGCTCGACAGCCACACCGAGAAGGAAATCCAGGATGCGCTCGACCGCGTCTCGAAGAACCGCACGACGCTCGTCATCGCGCACCGCCTGTCGACCATCGTGCATGCCGACAACATCCTCGTGCTCGAGCAGGGCCGCCTCGTGGAGCAGGGCACGCACGCGGAGCTGATGGTCAGGGATGGCCTGTATGCGAGCCTGTGGAAGCGCCAGCGGGACGCCGAGCGGGCGCGCGAGGAACTGGCGCAGGCGCTGGAGCAGGAGCAGCTGCTGCAGGGCAACAAGATCACGGGCGGCCGGTTCGATCCGGCCACGGCTGCCGCGACGCCTGCGGCCTCGCCGGACGACGAACCGGCCGAGCCGGTCGCCCGGTCGCCGCTGTTGCCGTCGTGAGAGCTTGCGGAGCAGGTGCCGGCGGATGACAATCGTCCGAAGGCTGACCAGCGAGTGGCCGTGAGAATGCCCCGGCAAGGACGCTTGCGCATCAGATTTGCGGCAGCGATGCGGACCGCCATCGGTTTTCTGCGCCCCGTCGGGCGAGCCGCGGTCGCGGTGCTGCGCTTCGGTCTGCAGACGCTGCTCGCGGTGATCCTGGCGTTCGAGGAATGGGGCTGGCGGCCGCTGGCGGCGGCGCTGGCCTATCTGGCGCGCTGGCGCGTTCTGGCCTGGATCGAGGGTGTGATCGCGACGCTGCCGCCCTACGCGGCGCTGCTGGTGTTCGTTCTGCCCTCGGCGCTGGTGTTTCCGCTCAAGCTGCTTTCGCTCTATCTGATCGCCAACGGCCGGGCCGCGATGGCTGCCGGGCTGTTCCTGGTTGCGAAGGTGGTCGGCACGGCAGTGCTGGCGCGCCTGTTCCAGTTGACGCAGCCGGCGCTCATGCAGATCCCCTGGTTTGCGGCGCTCTACCGGAAGTTCATGCCCTGGAAGGATGCGCTGCTGGCGCAGGTGCGCGCGTCGTGGGCGTGGCGCGTCGGCCGGCTCGCCAAGATGCGCGTGCACCGGCTCGGCCAGCGGGCATGGGCAAGGTTGCGGGAGCCGGTTCTGCGGGGGATCAATGCCGCCAGGGCGCGGCTACGGGTGCTTCTTGGACCGCGCCGGGACGCGGACAGGCACGGCGATCCCGCGGCCGACAAGTGATGAAGCGCCGTCAGGCCGCGGAGAATTCCTCGCGCGCATAGCCCTGCAGGTATAGCAGCCCCGTCAGGTCGCCGTGCGTGATGGCGGCGGCCGCCGCCTCGGCAACGACGGGCTTGGCGCGGAAGGCGACGCCGAGGCCGGCCGCCCCGATCATCGCAAGATCGTTGGCGCCGTCGCCCGTCGCCATGGTGTCGGACATGGCGATGCCGTACCCCGCGGCGAGGCGCTGCAGGGCGGCAAGCTTCGCCTCGCGACCGAGAATGGGCTCGCGGACGGTGCCGGCAAGCCGGCCGCCGGCGATCTCCAGCACGTTGGCCTGCTGGGTGTCGAAGCCGAGGCGCCGGGCGATGCGCTCCGTGAAGAACGTGAAGCCGCCGGAGACGAGCGCGCAGCGTGCGCCATGCGCCCGCATCGTGGTGACCAGCGTTGCCGCACCGGGCATCAGCGTGACGCGCGTGCCGTAGAGGTCATCGAGAACGCCGGCGTCCAACCCCGCGAGCATGCCGACCCGCTCCTTGAGCGCGGCCTCGAAATCCAGTTCGCCGCGCATCGCGCGCGCCGTGATGGCGGCGATGTGCGCGCGCTTGCCGATGTGGTCGGCGAGCTCGTCGATGCATTCCTGCTCGATGATGGTCGATTCCATGTCGGCGACGAGCAGCGCCTTGCGCCGGCCGGCCGCGGGCACGACGTTGACGTCGATGGGCCGGCCCGCGAGATGGTTCGCAACGGAAGCGCGCAGTGCGGCACTGGGGGCTGGAGAAGCGGATAGGCGCAGCGGCTGCTCCCAGGCGTCGCCCGGGGCCAGCCAGCGGCCCGGTCCCGCAGGGGGCAAGGCGGGTGTGAGTGCGGCCACCGCGTCGTCGCCAACGGCGCCGCTGCCGGGACGGGCGGTCAGGACAAGAACATGGGTCGGCTGGTCGGACATCGGCCTGGATCTCTGCGGGTCGCGCTGCGGACGGTCGCGCTCGCGCGATGGGAATGCTAGCCAGAGGCATGGACGCACAAAGGCCCATCCTTATTGCCGGCCCGACGGCGAGCGGCAAGTCCGCTCTGGCGATGACGCTCGCCGGGCGCCACGGCGGCGTCATCGTGAACGCGGACAGCATGCAGGTCTACCGCGAGCTGCGCATCCTGACGGCGCGACCATCGCCCGAGGACGAGGCGCGCGTGCCGCATCGCCTGTTCGGGTTCGTCCCTGCAGCGGAGGCCTATTCGGTCGGCCGGTACGTCGCGGATGTCGCGCGGGTGCTCGGTGAGCTGCGCGAGACGGAGCAGCGGCCGGTGATCGTCGGCGGCACGGGGCTCTATTTCAAGGCGCTGCTCGAGGGCCTCGCGCCCATCCCGGACATTCCGCCCGACATCCGCGCCCGCTGGCGCGCGGCCGCAGAGACGGAGCCGGCGCAGGAGCTGCATGCCGTGCTGGCGGACAAGGATCCGGCATCGGCGGCGCGCCTCGCGTCGAGCGATACCCAGCGCATCGTCCGCGCGCTCGAAGTCATCGAGGCGACGGGGCGGAGCCTTGCGGCGTGGCAGGCGATCCGCGGTACGCCTCTGCTCGACGAGGCCGCCTGCGAGCGCATCGTCGTCGCCCCGCCGCGCCCGGACATCCATCGGCGTCTCGAGGCGCGGTTCGACGCGATGCTTGCGGGCGGGGCGCTCGACGAGGTGCGGGGTCTCGGGGCGCTCGATCTTGCGCCCGACCTGCCGGCCATGCGGGCGCTCGGCGTCGCGCCGCTGCTGGCCCATCTGCGCGGCGAGAGCGATCTTGCGGTGGCCGCGGAGCGGGCGAAAGCCGAAACGCGCCAGTACGTGAAACGCCAACTCGTCTGGCTTAGACGAAATATGAGTTCGTGGAACTGGATTGAAACGACATAAAATTACAATACCTGCGGCAATATGTTCGCATTTATTAATCGTGCACCATTGACCCGTCATTGTGACCCCCGTAGGGTGCCGCCGCAACGCGAAAGGGCGCGCTGCCGCAGACGGTACAGGAGCGGGACATGGCACAGACGATGACGGGCGCCGAAATGGTCATCAGGGCGCTGGCCGACCAGGGTGTCGAGCACGTCTTCGGCTATCCGGGCGGCGCCGTGCTGCCGATTTACGACGAGCTGTTCCAGCAGGACAAGGTGCGCCACATCCTCGTGCGCCAGGAAGGCGGCGCGGTGCATGCGGCCGAAGGCTACGCGCGCTCGACCGGAAAGGTCGGTGTCGTGCTCGTGACGTCGGGTCCGGGCGCCACCAATGCCGTCACCGGCCTCACCGACGCGCTCATGGATTCCATTCCCGTCGTCTGCCTGACGGGGCAGGTGCCGACGCATCTCATCGGCAACGATGCCTTCCAGGAGTGCGACACGGTCGGCATCACGCGGCCGTGCACCAAGCACAACTGGCTCGTGCGCGACGTCAACGACCTGTCGCGCATCCTGCACGAGGCGTTCTACGTCGCGCGCACCGGCCGGCCCGGCCCGGTGGTCGTCGACATCCCCAAGGACGTGCAGTTCGCGAGCGGCCTCTACACGGGCCCCAAGGACGTGCGCCACAAGACCTATCAGCCGCGCCTGAAGCCGGACGCACGCGCGCTGGCGCAGGCGATCGAGCTGATGGCCGGCGCGAAGCGGCCGATGCTCTACACCGGCGGCGGCGTCATCAATGCCGGCCCGAAGGCCAGCCAGCTGCTGCGCGAGCTCGTCCGCCTGACGGGATTTCCCATCACCTCGACGCTGATGGGGCTCGGCGCCTTTCCCGCCTCGGGCAAGGAATGGCTCGGCATGCTGGGCATGCACGGCACCTACGAAGCCAACATGGCGATGCACGACTGCGACGTGATGGTCTGTATCGGCGCGCGCTTCGACGACCGCATCACGGGCCGGCTCGATGCCTTCTCGCCCGGCTCGCGCAAGATCCACATCGATATCGATCCGTCCTCGATCAACAAGAACGTCAAGGTCGACGTGCCGCTCATCGGCGATGCGGCCTACGTGCTCGAGGAGATGATCCGCGCCTGGAAGCTCAACGCGGCGAGCGTCGACAAGACGGCGCTGAAGAGCTGGTGGGCGCAGATCGACAAGTGGCGGGCGAAGAAATGCCTCAGCTACAAGGTGCCGTCGTCCGACGTCATCATGCCGCAGTACGCGCTGCAGCGCCTCTACGAGCTGACCAAGGATCGCGATACCTACATCACGACGGAGGTCGGCCAGCACCAGATGTGGGCGGCCCAGTT
The DNA here is from genome assembly GCA_050245975.1 of Hyphomicrobiaceae bacterium. Taxonomy (GTDB): domain Bacteria; phylum Pseudomonadota; class Alphaproteobacteria; order Rhizobiales; family Hyphomicrobiaceae; genus JBFWWW01. Next base: position 7,787 of record JBFWWW010000066.1, on the reverse strand, counting down.
CTACCGCTTCGAGCAGCCCAACCGCTGGATGACGTCGGGCGGTCTCGGCACGATGGGCTATGGCCTGCCGGCCGCGATCGGCGTGCAGATGGCGCATCCGAAGTCGCTCGTCATCGACATCGCCGGCGACGCGTCGATCCTGATGAACATCCAGGAGATGTCGACGGCGACGCAGTTCCGCCTGCCCGTGAAGGTGTTCATCCTCAACAACCAGTACATGGGCATGGTGCGCCAGTGGCAGCAGCTCCTGCACGGCAACCGCCTGTCGGAAAGCTACACGGAAGCGCTGCCCGACTTCGTCAAGCTGGCGGATGCCTACGGCTGGGAGGGGCTTTACTGCGACAAGCCGGCCGACCTCGACGCGGCCATCACCAAGATGATCGAGAGCGACAAGCCGGTGATATTCGATTGCCGGGTGGTGGCGCTCGCCAACTGCTTCCCGATGATCCCGTCGGGCAAGGCGCACAACGAGATGCTGCTGGGCGAGGCCGTCTCCGACGAGGAGATCGGCAAGGCCATCGGCAAGGAAGGCAAGGTGCTGGTGTAATGCGCTTCGGTTCAGAATTGGCCTTTCAGGTCGATTTGGCTGCAGCGGCAATCGCTGTTCTTGCGCTTGTTTTCTCTTTCCGAGCAACCAAAAGGCAGGCGCATTTGGAGCGGGAAACGCTCCGCCAACAACGGGATTCGGATGTCATAAACTGGAGCAACGATTGTTTGGATGCGCTATGCCATGCGGAAATGATGATGCGTCCAGAATACGTGCGGGCGACGGTATCGTCAGAGTATGAAAAGGGGAAGTTGGCGTGCTTGGCTCAGATATCGTGCTGCATCGATAGGGGGAGGCTATTTTTCCCAAATAACCAAGACGGGCGTTTTGGATTGAACAAAGAAGCCGCCTTCCAGGGGCATCGTCATCCTGTGCTTGATGCGCTTGTCGGAGTCTATGACCTGCTGAGCAAGACGGCTCATGAAACCTCTGTGAATGAGGTGGAGCGCCAGAAAATCCGGGACTTCTCCGTGGGACTGAAGCGAGATTTCATTTCCCGCGTTCAGGCTGACGTTGATCCTCGCCGGCGTCTCCAGTTCATCAAATCACATAAATAGCCTAGCCGCGAGCACGCCCATGAGCCAGAAACCCACCGGGTCCGCCTATTTCCTCGACGAGACGCACACGCCGGACGAGACGCACACGATCTCGGTGCTGGTCGACAACGAGCCCGGCGTGCTGGCGCGCATCGCCGGCCTGTTCTCCGGCCGCGGCTACAACATCGACAGCCTCACGGTGTCGGAAACCGAGCACGCCACGCATCTGTCGCGCTTCACCATCGTCACGCGCGGCTCGCCGATGGTGCTGGAGCAGATCAAGAGCCAGCTCGAGCGGCTGGTCCCGGTGCACCACGTCGTCGACCTGACGGTGACCGGCGAGGCGCTGGAGCGCGAGCTTGCGCTGGTCAAGGTGGCAGGCAAGGGCGAGCGGCGGATCGAGGCGCTGCGGCTGGCCGAGATCTTCCGGGCCGACGTGATCGATGCCTCGACCGAGCATTTCGTGTTCGAGCTGACGGGGCGCACCAGCAAGATCGAGCAGTTCATCTCCATCATGTCGGAGCTGGGCCTCGTCGAGATATCGCGCACCGGCATCGCGGCGATGGCGCGCGGGGCGGACGGCCTGATCAACAAAACCTCCGAGCGCCGGGCGGCACGCTGAGCCACGCCCCAACACCTGATGTCCCGCCATGACTTCCGAGCTGTTCTCCGCCCTGCTGCTGTTCGTGATCGTCACCCTCTTCACGCCGGGGCCCAACAACGCGATGCTGATGACGTCGGGTCTCAACTTCGGCTTCCAGCGCACGCTGCCGCACATGTTCGGCGTCGCGTTGGGGTTCGGCGTCATGGTGCTGGCGGTGGGCCTCGGCATCGGCGCGCTGTTCACCGCCTATCCCGTCATCTACACGGTGCTGCGGGTGGTCGGCATCGCCTACCTGCTCTACCTCGCCTGGGCCATCGCCTCGGCCGGCGGCATCGAGGATCGGGATGGCGGCGCACGGCCCATGAAATTCGTCGAGGCGGCGGCCTTCCAGTGGGTGAACCCCAAGGCCTGGGTCATGGCCGTCGGCGCCGTATCGAGCTACGCCGCGGTGGCGCCGTTCCCGCTCAATATCGGCCTCATCGCCGGCCTGTTCACGGCGCTCGGCCTCGTCTCCTCGGCCACCTGGCTGCTGTTCGGGCAGGGGCTGCGCCGCATCCTCGGCTCGCCCGGGGCCGTGCGGTTCTTCAACTACACAATGGCTGCGGCGCTTGTCGCCTCGCTGTATCCTGTGCTGGCCCAATTCTGGAAATGATGCCCGGCGCCGTCCGCGTGCCGGGGGTCGCGTCTCTCATCTTTTGGTTTCTCGCTCAAGGAAGGAAGTAACATGCGCGTCTATTACGATCGTGATGCCGACATCAATCTCATCAAAGGCAAGAAGGTGGCCATCGTCGGCTACGGCAGCCAGGGTCATGCGCATGCGCTCAACCTGCGCGACTCCGGCGTGAAGAATGTCGCCATCGCGCTGCGCAAGGGATCGCCGTCGGCCAAGAAGGCGGAGAAGGAGAAGCTGAAGGTGATGGACGTGGCGGAGGCCGCCAAGTGGGCCGACGTCATCATGATGCTGACGCCGGACGAATTGCAGGCCGACATCTACAGGGACCACCTCGCCGCCAACATGAAGGAAGGCGCGGCGCTGATGTTCGCGCACGGCCTCAACGTCCACTTCAACCTCATCGAGGCGCGTCCCGATCTCGACGTCGGCATGGTGGCGCCCAAGGGCCCGGGCCACACGGTGCGCTCCGAGTATCAGCGCGGCGGCGGCGTGCCCTGCCTCATCGCCATCCAGCAGGACAAGAGCGGCAACGCGCATGACCTGTTCCTGTCCTATGCCTCCGCCATCGGCGGCGGGCGCGCGGGCATCATCGAGACCACCTTCAAGGAGGAATGCGAGACCGACCTGTTCGGCGAGCAGGTCGTGCTGTGCGGCGGCCTCGTGGAGCTGATCCGCGCCGGGTTCGAGACGCTGGTCGAAGCCGGCTACGCGCCGGAGATGGCCTATTTCGAGTGTCTGCACGAGGTGAAGCTGATCGTCGACCTCATCTACGAGGGCGGCATCGCCAACATGAACTACTCGATCTCCAACACCGCCGAGTTCGGCGAGTACATGTCCGGCCCGCGCGTCATCACGGACGAGACGCGCAAGGAGATGAAGCGCATCCTGAAGGACATCCAGACCGGCGTCTTCACCTCCAACTGGATCCGCGAGTGCAAGGCCGGCCAGCCGCAGTTCAAGGCCATCCGCCGCAACAACGACGCGCACCAGATCGAGGAGGTGGGCCACAAGCTGCGCGGCATGATGCCCTGGATCAAGGAGAAGGCCCTGGTGGACAAGAGCCGCAACTAGAGCGGCGGCTGAGGCTTTCCGGTCATATCCCGGCGGCGGGTGTTGGGGCCATACTGGGTCCTGGACACTTGCCGCCGGAGGTTTTTGCGATGAAGAAGCTCGTCCTGTTTGCAGCCGCCACCCTGTTGCTGGCGCTGCCCGCTGTTGCCCAGCAGTCGAAGGCGCCGGCCGTCAAGGCGGGCAAGGGCGAAAAGGTCTGCCAGGTGAAGCTCAAGTACACCGGCGAGCTGAAGCGCTGGGTGTGCAAGAAGGAAGAGCCCTGCTGCGTCTGGCACGAGATCAACTACGTGAAGTGCGGCAGCACCATCACCGGCTGCCTCTAGACCTCAAGACAGATGCCGGAGACGGGCGCCAAATCGGCCCGACAAGACCGCCGCATCGGTGGCGGGCGGTAGAAGTGCTGCCGGAAAGCCTTCCTCCGCCGCGTCGGGGAGGGAGGTGTGTGGCGGTGCGGCGGGCGCAAGGCCCTCCGGCAGCAGGCCCCGGCGGCCCGACGAAGTGTCGAGCGCAAGGCCATCGGTGAGGGCGGCGGACCAGTGTCCGCTCGCCCCTCGGACCGGTGTCCCGACCGTCGACGACGAGCGTCGACGATCCAGGGATACCGCTTCCAAATCTCGGTTGCCGCAGGCCGACCGTATTCCCCGTCCGGCCTGCGGATGCGCCAGCGCGTTCAGGTGACGGCCCCCGTATCGGCCATCCGCGTTCTGCGGCGCCCCTCGTGTGAATCCCATTCATGCGCCCGATAGCGGCCAAGGCGGGGCGGTTTGGCGGCGCGGTGGCGGTCGGGATCAGAATTGAAGCGGCGAAACAATCGGCAACGTTCTTGAAGGCTGCGCGAAATCGTGGTCGCCGTGCATCCGCGGTGCTGCAGTCCTGGCTCAGGCTTCGCCCTCTGCGGACTTGGTCGTCTGCAGACTTGGCCCTCTGCGGACTTGGAACGTGAAACGGAATCCGGCAGAGTGCGGCACCCTTCCGATCCGGCACCAATCACCAATGCGCCTTACCTATCACGTGCTCGATGTCTTCACCGAGGAGCGCTTCGGCGGCAATCCGCTCGCCGTCGTGCTCGGCGCCGATGCGCTCGACGGCAAGCAGATGCAGACCATCGCGCGCGAGTTCAATCTCTCGGAGACGGTTTTCGTTCTCAAGGCCCAGAACCCAGCCCATTCCGCGCGCGTGCGCATCTTTACGCCGGCGACCGAGCTGCCCTTTGCCGGGCATCCGACCGTCGGTACGGCCGTGCTGCTCGAAAGCCTGCGCCAGCCGGCAGACGGCGGGCGCAATTCCATCGTGGTCCTCGAAGAGCGGATCGGCGCGGTCCGCATCGGCGTCACGTCGCGCGAGGGGCAGATCTTCGCCGAGTTCGATGCGCCGAAACTGCCGGAGGAGACCGGGGCGCTGGCGCCGCCGGACAGGCTCGCCGCGGCGCTGGGCCTGATCCCGGGCGAGGTGGGCTTCGAGAACCACAAGCCGATGCGGCTGATGCTGGGGCCGACGTTCGCCTTCGTGCCGGTGTCGACGCTGGCCGCCATGGAGAAGGCGCACGTGACCCAGCACTGGGAGAGCGTGCTCGGCGGCCAGGGCCTGAACGGCGCCTTTCTCTACTGCCGCCAGACCGTGCACAGCTACGCGGCGTTCCATGCGCGGATGTTCGCGCCGGAGTTCGGCATTGCCGAGGATCCGGCCACCGGGTCGGCCTGCGCCGCCTTCGCCGGCGCCATCCATCGCTTCGACCGGCTGCCGGACGGCCTGCACAAGCGTGTCGTCGAGCAGGGGCTCGAGATGGGGCGGCCGAGCTTCATCACCATCTCGATGGAGGTCAAGAACACGCGGCTCGAGGCCGTCCGCATCGGCGGCCATGCCGTCCGCATCGCCGAGGGGACCATCGAGGTCTGACGCATTGGCGGGCGGCTGCAGCCAGCGGACGCCGGCGCCCGCCAGGGGCGCGCGCGAGGGGGCCTCGGGAGGGCACCCTCGCGAACGGCCTTGCCATCCCCCTGCCGGTTCAGCTAAGTCTGACGCCTGACAGGCGCCCCTACCCGGGCGATCACCAAGGCAGGCATTCCGGTGCGTATCGACGCCACATGCCCCGCAGGACCGACGGCCGCCCGGCCGAGGCTTGCGCGCGCCTGCCTGCGGCCGCTGCCGCTTCTCCTCCTTACCGGCCCCTGAGCCATCGTAGGTTCCGCACCAGCAGGGACCGGCGCTCAGGGGACGTGACGGCAAGCTGATCGAGATCACAATCGAGCCGGCCCACCCTGCCTCATGCGGGTCCGCCGGCGGCCAGGAAGGAAGACGCAAGATGTCCAAGACCAGCAAATCCGCCTCCGCGAGCAAGGACAAGCCCGACGGCGCGCCGGCAATTCCAAATGGCGAGCGCGTGCTCATTTTCGACACCACGCTGCGCGACGGCGAGCAGTGTCCCGGAGCGACGATGACGTTCGAGGAAAAGCTCGAGGTGGCGGACTTCCTCGACAACATGGGCGTCGACATCATCGAGGCGGGCTTTCCGATCGCGTCCGAGGGCGATTTCGCCGCCGTCTCGGAGATCGCCAAGCGGGTGAAGAATGCCGTCGTGTGCGGCCTGTCACGCGCCGGCGAGAAGGACATCGACCGCGCCGGCGAGGCGGTGAAGCACGCGAAGCGCCCGCGCGTGCACACCTTCCTCTCCACGTCGCCGGTGCACCGCAAGCACAAGCTGCAGAAGACGGCCGAGCAGGTGCTCGAGATGGTGCAGTTCCAGGTCACGCGCGCGCGCAACTGGTGCGATGACGTGGAATGGAGCGCGGAGGACGCCACGCGCACGGAGATCGACTATCTGTGCCGGTGCGTGGAGACCGCCATCAAGGCCGGCGCCACCACCATCAACCTGCCGGACACCGTGGGCTATGCCACGCCCGAGGAATATTTCCAGATGTTCCGCACGGTGATGGAGAAGGTGCCGGGCTCCGAGAAGGTCGTCTTCTCCGTCCACTGTCACAACGATCTCGGCATGGCGGTCGCCAACTCGCTGGCCGGCATCAAGGCCGGCTGCCGGCAAGTAGAGTGCACCATCAACGGCATCGGCGAGCGCGCCGGCAACGCCGCGCTGGAAGAGATCGTGATGGCCATCAAGACGCGCGGCGACGCGCTGCCGTTCCACACCAACATCGAGGCGACGCTGCTCAACCGCGCCTCCAAGCTGGTGGCGGCGGCCACCTCCTTCCCGGTGCAGTACAACAAGGCCATCGTCGGCCGCAACGCGTTCGCGCACGAGAGCGGCATCCACCAGGACGGCATGCTCAAGCACACGCAGACCTACGAGATCATGACGCCGGAAAGCGTCGGCGTCTCGAAGACGTCGCTGGTGATGGGCAAGCACTCGGGCCGCAATGCGTTCCGCACCAAGCTGAAGGAGCTGGGCTACGAGCTCGGCGAGAACGCGCTGGAGGATGCCTTCAACCGCTTCAAGGCGCTCGCCGACCGCAAGAAGCATGTCTACGACGAGGACATCGAGGCGCTGGTGGACGAGGAGATCGCCACCCACCAGGACCGCCGCAAGGTGGTGGCGCTGACGGTCATCGCCGGCACGACGGGACCGCAGTCGGCGACGCTGACGCTCGACGTCGACGGCAACCACCAGACCGTGCAGGCGACCGGCAACGGACCTGTCGATGCAACCTTCAACGCCATCGGCAAGATCGTGCCGCACAAGGCGCGCCTCGCGCTCTACCAGGTGCACGCGGTGACCGAGGGCACGGACGCGCAGGCCGAGGTGTCGGTGCGGCTCGAGGACGAGAGCGGCAAGAGCGTGACGGCGCGCGCGGCCGATCCGGACACGCTCGTGGCCTCGGCCAAGGCCTACGTGGCGGCCCTCAACAAGCTTTCCGCCAAGCAGGGCCGGCTGCACGCGCAGATGGGTGCCTGATCGAACCGCCGTCCCGGGTGTTTGCGCAGGCGGCCACCCGGGACTTCACCACGCACGACACCGGTGCTGGGCCACGGCGACCTTGCGACAGCAGGGCCGCTTGGGCCCGGGCTGTGCCCGGTTGCCTGCCGGAACGCACCGGGGCGGAGATCTTTCGGAGACCGACGATGACGACATCCCACGCCGGGACGGCGGACGTCACCCATGCCGCACAGATCGCGGATCAGTTCACGCGCCAGGCGCCGGGCTTTGCCCGCTCGCGCGCACTGCATGACCGGGCCGCGCTCGACCTCCTGGTGGCGGCTGCCGAGCCCCAGGCGCACGAGATGTCGCTCGATGTCGCCTGCGGGCCCGGCTCCGTCGTGCTGGCCTTCGCGGATCACGTCGCGCGGGCATCCGGCCTCGATGCGACGGCGGCGATGCTGGATGAGGCGCGGCGGGCAACCGCG
>JBFWWW010000065.1:0-18246 GCA_050245975.1 Hyphomicrobiaceae bacterium | reverse complement strand
CGCTCGCAGGTCTGCGGAGTAGGGCTTTGCCATGTGTGCTGGCCTCCAACCTCCAGCACACATCTTGAATCAGAACCCCACTGATTTGGGAATCCCCCGATTCCGCCTAACGCTGAACGACTCTAGCGGTCGCTTGCCTTCTTGTCGCCGCGCCGTAGCGGCTCCTCTCGGCGTTCGCCCAGCACCACCGCGATCCAGCGCGTCACGATCTCGACCGCTCCATAGTCGTCCAGATCCACGTGACCGCCGTCGGGAAACAAAACGAGTTTCTTCTCCCCGCGGGTCAGATCATAAAGCGCCTTCCCCATTCGTACCGGGATCACGCTGTCGCGCTCTCCATGCAGAATCAGGACCGGTACGGACACCTTCTCGATATGCCGGTCGCTTTCATACCGGTCGACCAGCAAGGGGCGCACCGGAAGGTATGGATAGCTGAGCAGCGCAACGTCGACGATCGAGGTGTAGGGGGCATCCAGGATCAATGCGCCCACAGGTCGGGCCCCCGCGAGCTGGATCGCGACACCCGAGCCCAGAGATTCCCCGTAAACAACGATATCTTTGGGGAGCACGCCAGACGTCACCAGCGCGTCGAAGGCGAGTACGGCATCGGCAACGTTGTGCGCTTCCGACGCTCGTCCCGTGCTGCCGCTGTACCCGCGCCAGCTGAGCATCATCAAGCCGAAGCCTGCGCGCCGATAGCGCTGGAAGCGATCTGCCCGCCCGGCAAGATTACCGGCATTGCCGTGTAGATAAAGTATAGTCGGTTGCCCCTCACTTGGGGGCCCCCGCCAAGCGATCAACTTTGCTCCGTCGGGCGTCGTCAGCACCTGCTCCTCGACCCCCTCGAGACCGGCCGCAGATGGCGAAACCCGCGTCGCATTCGGCACGTACATCAGATGACGCTGTCCGAGCCAAGCGGCCCCCACGACCAGGACATAAAGCGCGAAGCTCATCCCGGCGAGGTTGACGAGCATCCCCATCCAGCCCTCCATATGCCGCCTCTGTCTCCCGCCGCAGTGACAAAGGACCATCTGTTAGCATGCCGGGGCAACGTCGGGCATGGCATCTCGAACCGGCCTCAACGCCGCCAGTGCGTTTTGGTTCTAAAAATGAGCTGCGCTCCGAGAATAACAATGGCGAGACGCATCAGATGGTGCAGCGCCACGTAGGCGACATCGAGCCCCAGCACGTAGGCAAGAAGGTTCAGTTCCGTCTGCCCTCCGGGCGCAAAGGCGAGGAGCACCGAGATCGGATCGAACCCTGTGAGGTGCGCAACAAGCGCCGCCACGGCGCCCGTCACGACGAGCAGCACCACCGCGTTTGCAATGCCCCAGGTCATCGTGCCGGTGAACTCCTTGAATGTGAGGCCCCGGAACTGACAGCCGAGCATGGTGCCGACGCTGATTTGCGCCGCCACCAGCACTTCGAGCGGCATTTTGGCTGCCGTATAGCCCATTGCGTGCGCTATGCCGCTCGCCAGCATCGGCCCGACGATTGGTGCTCCGGCCATGCCGAGGCGTCGTGCCGTCCACCAGCCTCCCCAGCCCATCGCGATCATCACCAGGGCATCGAAGGGCCAGATCTCCCAGATGTGGACGCGGCTGGCGAAGGGCCGCGCCACCGACAGCCCGTCATGCCACTGCAGCCACAGAGGCAGCGCGAACACGATCACCAGGATGCGGCTGGCCTGCACCAGTATGACCGCCCGCACATTGGCGCCCGAGTCTTCGGCCATTGTCGTCATGTCGGTGAGCCCGCCGGGGACCGCCGAATAGAATGCTGTCGGCCGGTCGAACCTTGCAATTCGCTCGTAGAACAGCATACCGACGGCGATGATCAGGCCCATGAAAGGAACCAGCAGCGCCAAGCTGCCAATCATGCTCGGCAGCCGATCGAGCAGCGCTGGCGTATAAGCCGTGCCCACCGCGACACCCAGCACAGCCCGCATCGGGATCGAGATCGGTGTCGGACGCTTCACCGGCAATCCGACCACGGACGCGACAAGACAAGCCGTCAGGGCACCGAGAAACCAGGGGAGCGGCAGACCGTTCCAGACGAAGATCGTCGACCCGACCCCGCCCACCAGCAGCGCAAAGAGATACCCATCGAGGGGCGACGGGATGATCGGCGAGGCCGGTCGCGGGCGCTCTGTCACGAACCGAACATCCTGCTTGTCTCCGGCATCGCTTCCGTCTGCCATCCGCGCCCCTGACTTCAAATGCCGGCAATGACGCCGATCACGGCGCCCGACAACAATGTGGCCATCAGCCCCAAGAGCACCGCATGTGCCCCTAGTTGGACAATATCCGCGCGTCTTTCGGGCGCCATGGCCGTCATGCCGCCCACCATGATCCCAAGCGAACCGAGATTCGCGAATCCGCACAGCGCATAGGTCAGGATCAAACGGGAGCGCGCCGAAAGCGCCTCGGGCGGCAGTCGCGCGAGATCGAGATACGCCACGAACTCATTCAGCACGACCTTTTTCGCGATCAAGGCGCCGGCCGTCGCTGCTTCGTTCCAGCTAATCCCGATCGCGAACGCAACAGGCGCCACGATCCACCCGAGAACCCGTTCGATGGTGAGCGCAAAACCGAACGGTTCGGTCAAAGTCGCGAGCATCCCGTTTGCCAGCGCGACGAGCGCCGTTGCGACCACGAGCATGGCCGTCACGGCTACCAGCAGTCTCGCCCCATCCATCGTGCCGGACACGACTGCGTCCATGCTCGACCGCGTACCCACGCCGATCTCCGAAACCGCCACGTCCGGTCCCCCGTCGAACCCCTCCGGCATTGCGAGACGCGACAGCATCAGCGCGGCCGGCGCATTCATCAGCGATGCCGCGAGCACGTGCCCCGCGGCTCCCGGCAAGCTCGGCTCCAGGATCGTCGCATAGAGCGCCATCACGGTGCCGGCAATGGTCGCCATGCCGACGGCCATCGTCGCCAGCAGCGCGCCTCGCCCCATTCCGGCGAGATAAGGCCGGATGAGTAGCGGCGCCTCCACCATTCCAACGAAGATATTGGCCGACGCAGCCGTGCCCAGCGCGCCCCCGATGCCGAACGCCTGCTGGAAGACGGCGGCGAAAACCGCCACGATCCGCTGCAGAACGCCCCAGTGATAGAGCAGGCGCGTCAGCGCGCTGATCAGAAGGATCAGTGGAAGCCCACGAAACGCCAGGAGATAGAGGGATTGCGGCTGCACGATCTCGAACGGCGGCGAGCCACCTGCCAGATAGCCAAAAACCAGTTGCATGCCCGTCTCGCTGGCCCGCTGCAACGCGCCCACGACACGGGCGGCGCCCTCGAACACGATCCGCGATGCCGGCAGCTTCAGCAGAAGCAGTGCGATCGCCACCTGCAAGCCGATACCGACGACCGCCACCTTGCAGGCATCCTTCACTGCTAACCGCGATGCCCCACTCGCCAGGCCATATGCAGCAATGGGAATGCCGATCATTCCAATGAGACCCTGCAGCCCCAAGCTCATGGCCGTGCGACCTCATCTTCGAATCGATTTTGCGTCCGGAGACTAACCTACGCCGAGAGGGTTCGCTGCGCGCGACGCGCCTCAACCACGACCTGAAACTGGCCCCGCTGCCAATTTTCCAGCCGCGACGCCCAGCGATACGTCCCGCCGGTCAGATCGCTGGCTGAGAGGCGGAGGCACGCGGTTCCCAAGCGGCGGGCACCGTGCTTGGCTCCGCATCGAGCCACATGCTATTCGCAAGCGAACAAATCAGCCTGCCCGGCACCGAGGAAACCGCCAGATGGACCGACCCGAGCTCGCCAAGACCGCCGCCAACTATGTCCCGCTCTCGCCGGTCAGCTATCTCGCCCGCGCCGCAGCCTTTTTCGGTGCTCGCACTGCCATTGTCCATGGCAGCCGGCGCATCACGTATGGGGAATTCTTCGCCCGCGCCCGGCGGTTGGCGCACGCGCTCGCCAAGGCCGGCATCCGGCGCGGCGATACGGTGGCCATCGTCGCGCCCAATGTGCCGGCCATGCTCGAAGCGCATTACGCAGTCCCCATGCTTGGCGCGATTCTCAATCCGATCAACACACGCCTCGACCCGGCAGCAATTGCGTTCTGTCTCGAGCACGGAGAGGCACGCCTGCTCCTCGCCGACCGGGAATTCCACACCACCGTGAGCCCGGCTCTCGAAATAATGGGCGCCAAGGCCCCGATCGTCGTCGACATTGCCGACGCCGCGACAACCGACATGCCACCGCTCGGCAATATCGAGTATGAAACCTTCATCTCGGCGGGTGATCCCAATTTCAACTATCCGGGCCCGACGGACGAGTGGGACTCGATCTGCCTGCTCTACACGTCCGGCACGACCGGCAATCCAAAAGGCGCCGTCTACAGCCATCGCGGCGCCTATCTCGGCGCCATGGGCAACGCCATGACATTCAAGCTCGACCACGAGAGCCGATACCTGTGGACTCTGCCCATGTTCCACTGCTCCGGCTGGACGTTCACCTGGGCTGTCACCGCTGCCGGCGGCACGCACATCTGCCTCCGCCGCGTCGAGCCGAAGCTCATCTTCGATCTGTGCGCCGACGAGAACGTCACGCACATGTGCGGCGCGCCGATCGTCCTGAATATGCTCGTCCATGCACCGGCCGAGACGAAGAGACAACTCGCGGCGCGTCCGAAGGTGGCAACCGGCGGCGCCGCGCCTCCGGCGATCGTCATCGAGCGCATGGAGACCATGGGCTTCGAGGTGCTGCACCTCTACGGCACCACGGAAAGCTACGGTCCATCGACCTACTGCGCCCATGCCGCCGAATGGGACGAAGGCATGGACGTGAAGCAACGCTATGCCCTCATGGCACGTCAAGGCGTGCCGTTCGCCATGGTCGAGAACATGGTAGTGGCCGACCCTCAGTCCCTTAGGCCGGTGCCGCGCAACGCCGAAGAGATGGGTGAGATCATGCTGCGCGGGAACACGCTGATGAAGGGCTACCTGAAAAACGAAACGGCCACCAATGAAGCCTTTGCCGGCGGCTTCTATCACTCGGGCGATCTCGCCGTCTGGCACGATGACGGCTACATCGAGGTGAAGGATCGCTCCAAGGACATCATCATATCGGGCGGTGAAAACATTTCCTCGCTTGAAGTCGAGGAGGTGCTCTACCGACACCCCGAGATCATGGAGGCCGCCGTGGTCGCGCGTCCGGATGCAAAATGGGGCGAAAGCCCATGCGCCTTCGTCACCCTCAAACCCGACGCTCGGCCGACCACCGCCGAGGACGTCATCTCCTTCTGCCGGGCGAACATGGCGCACTTCAAGTGTCCGCGCAGCATCGTCTTCGGACCACTTCCGAAAACCTCCACCGGCAAGATCCAGAAGTTCGTCTTGCGCGCGCATGCCAAAGAGATGTGAAGCGGCCGGCACCTACTGACGGCAACCCGTCTCGAACTCGACGCCTGTATATTTGCGCGAGCGCCCGAACACGCCCTCGGCCAACCGGCAATAGAGCGAGGCATCGGCCGGTCCGGTCGCGGGTAGCGCTGGCGCCGCAGGACGTGACGGCTCGCCCGGTCTATCCGATGGCGCCGGAGGCCCTCCGGCCGGTGTGGTCAGCGCCGCCAACCTTCTCCGCGCCACGTCCACCGCGGCACGTGCGTCCACATCGAGCGCAAGTTTCGCGAGGGCATTGCGATAGTCGGAAATGGCCGCCGCGTTCAAACCTTGCCCTTCATGCGCCTGACCTCGAGCCGCAAAGCCTTCGGCATGTGCATCGTTGATTTCGAGGCTGTCCGTGAGATCGCGGACCGCATTCCCATAATCCTTTCGCGCAACCGCTATCAATCCCTGCTGTAGCAGCAAGGTCGCATCGCGCGGCAGCAGGCGCGCGGCCTCGGTCTGCGACCTCTGGGCATCATCCAAACGTCCTTGTCGAATGAAAAGCCGGGCCAGCATCCGGTGCGCTTGGCCGTTATTCGGGTTGAGCCGGATCGACGCATCCAGATCGGCGCGCGCCTTCTCGAGGTCTCCGAGGAAATAGTTCACCGCACCGCGCACCAACACGACATCCGACGACTGCTGGCCGGTGATGGCGAGAGCCTGCGCGACGTCTGCAAACGCGCGGTCACGCTCGCCGTCGCGAGCCGACGAGATCGCGCGGATCATGTGCGGCCACGGATCTTTTGGATCGATTGAAATCGCGCGCGCGAATGCCTCGTCGGCCTTCGCCCGATCGCCTTTGTCGGAGTAAGCCAAGCCGATGAAACGCAGCGCATCTTGTGATCTCGGGTCGATCTTGAGCGCGGCGCTGAAGTCGGAAATCGCGGAGTCGTACTGACCGCGCTCGAATCGGACATATCCGCGACCCGAGAGCGCCGACACGTCGTTTCGGTCCCACTGCAAAGCCCGGTCGTAACTCAGAGCGGCGTCCCTCAACTGGCCTTTGCTCTGCTGCGCGAGACCTAGACACACCTCCGCCGCGGCTCGCAAGGCCCCATCGCTGATGCGAAGTTGCGTGGCCTCTGTACCGGCTGCCGTGCAATCTGCAATCGTGCCGTCGTAGAGCTTGGCGTTGTTTCGCAACCGACCTCGATAGATCAGTGCTCGAACGTGTTCCTCCCCGCGCGCGATCGCTACGGCCGCGTCGGCGTCAACCAGGGCTTTCACCGTATCGCCCTTGTCGTGGTTGGCCTGCGCCCGCTGATAGAGCGCCGACAAGAGCCGCGGATCGAGCTTAAGCGCCGCATCGAAGCTGCGGATCGCGCCATCGAAGTCCCCAGTTGCCGCCAACGCCGTCCCCTTGCCGAGATGCGCGCCGGTGTCGGTCTCGGAGGTGGCCAACGCGCGATCGAAATGACCGACCGCCTCCGCGGGCTTGTTGAGCGCGATCAGCGTGTGTCCAAGTCCGACGTGTGCCAAAGCATAGCTCGGATTGACTTTCAGTGCCTCGCGGTAGGCCGCCTCGGCCGCGTTCAACCGCTGGCGGCGGAACTCCAGACTGCCGATCGAGACCTGGGCCTCGTGCACCTTGAAGCCGGAGGACGCCATCTCCCGAAAATCGCTGATAGCCTGCTCGATCCGGCCGAGTGCAGCACGCGCACCACCGCGACGTTGGAGGGCGAGCCCCGTCTGGTCGGCGGTAGCCCCCGACCGGCCTGCCGACAAGAAAGCGTCGCAGCCTGCAATGATGGCGGCCGGGTCGGTTGCGGCAAAGCAGGCAGCGCCGGCAGCGGCCGTCCCTTGCCCCGCCCCCTGGGTCGGCGGTTGTTGTGGCCGCGACTGTTGCGCAGCCGCGAACTCCATGCTGAATGCCAGCGTTACGGCGCCGATGCCGGCCAACGCGACGCTCGAAAAGTATCGCAGTGTCGATCGCATCGCACGTCTCGTTGGCCTCTAGTTTGGATCAGTTGCGCAAGCCGAGACGGCGCAAACCATTCTGGGCAAACCGATTGCCCGGCTCGATTCGCAGCACCTCGCGAAAGTCGGCGGTCGCCTGCCGGCGCTCGTTGCGGCGAACGTGCGCCTCCGCTCGGAAGAGATAGGTATTGGCGTCGCGAACGTTGAGATTGATGGCCTGCGTGAGGTCGTTGATCGTGCGCACGGCGTCACCGCGGCGCGCATGCGCAAGTCCGCGGACCCGGAACGCCTCGCCATTGCGCGGTTGCAGCCGGATCACTTCGTTGAGGTCGAGAATCGTGCGCTGGATGTCGCCGGCCGCCCAAGCCGATTGCGCGCGCTGCATCAGCAGAACCGCATTGTTCGGGTCGCGGGAGATGGCCTGATCGAGTTGCGCGCGTTGCGCAGCCGCGGCCGCCGTCGTCCCGGATTGCGCAGCAGCAGGGGGCTCGATGGCGTCCCGGCGTTGACGCAGGTCGGCATTGTTGGGTTCAATCCGAAGGCCTGCATCGAGGTCCGCGAGGGCGCCCACCCGGTCGCCCTGGCGCGAGCGGATTTCGGCCCGCGTCATCAAAGCCGTCAGCGAACGCGGGTTGATCTCAATGCTGCGATCCGCGTCGCGCCGTGCCTGATCCAGCCGATTCGATGCGAGATTCAGGGCCGCGCGTTGCTGCAACGCTTCGGCATCGCTCGGATTGATCTGCAAGGCGGCGTCGAAGTCGGCGAGAGCCGCAACCGCGTCGCCTTTGCGCTGATGGAGGGCGCCACGAGCGCGCAGGCCCGCAGCCTCGTCAGGACGCAGTGAAAGCGTGCTGGAGACGTCCTCGATCGCCCGGTCGAAATTACCCTGCCGGGCCCGCGCCTGGGCTCTCAGGCCAATCGCCTCATAGTTGCGCGGATCGAGGCGGATCGCCTGGTCGAGGTCAGCGATGGCGCGGGCGTCGTCTCCGCGCTGGAAAAACGTAGCGGCACGGTTTGCGTAAGCCATGACGAGGACGTCGCGGGAGACGCGGCGCTCATCGATGACGCGCGTGCACGCCGCGACGGCGGCGTCCGTGGCAGCTCCCGTGCAGCCCGCCATTTCGGGCGGCAGAGGTTGCGTAGCAGGCGCTGTCGCAGCCGGTTGCTGCGCCGGCTGTTGAACAGGCGTCCCGGGCTGAGCCGGCAGCGGAGTATTTGCCGCCGTGCCCGAGGCGGAAGGCGCTGCCGGCGTTTGAGCCGCTCCTGCGGCCGGTTGCGTGGCTGCCGTGGGTTGGGCTGGTGTCTGGTTCGCGGCAGTACCGGACGCGGGGGGCACGGCCGGAGCCTGCTGCGGTGCCGGCGCCGGTGTCAACGCGCGCCGCTCGGGTGCTGCGGGGCGCGATCGTGCGGCGGGCGTACCTTGTCCGCCCTGAGCTGCCGGCGGCTGAACCGGCGCAGGCGTTGTTGCCGCCGGCTGCGCAGGCGCGGCGGGTGGTGGATTGTCTTGACTGAGATTGCGGCGCGGGCGCACCGGCTGGGCGCCTTGGGGCTGGGTGCCTTGAGTTTGAGCTTGGGCCACCCGGACACCCGACGGCTGGGACGGCGAGGCGCTGTCACCGCGAGACGGTGCGCTTTGTCCATACGCGGCGCCACTGACTGCGGCGGAGGCGAGGAGCAGAGATACTGTCAGTGATGAGCGCATCTTAAGTCTCGATTATCGTGAGGAATTGGAGGACTGCACGTTTCGAAGATGATCACACTAGGACAGGTGCAAACGGGGTGCCACCTTAACGCGCGTGCGCATGATCGGGCCGCCCATTCGGCAGGCCCGATCAGTTTCTGCAGCAGCCGCTTGCTGGTCAGCGGTACGAGTACGAGCGGTGATAGTGACCGTAAGAGGAGCGGCGGTGCGAGTAGTGGGGACGATAGGTCGGCTCCTCGCAGATTTCCTCGGCCTGCACCCGGCGCACCACGTGGACCCCGGTCCGTTGAACGGTTGCCCCGGCGGCAACCGGCCCGCCCGAGGTGGAAGGCTCGGCCACGGGCATGATCGGCGCGCCGACCGAGGCCAGCATTTCAGCCGGCGGCATCCCGCTGTCAGCCGTGGCTGAGGTGGTCGTTGCATCGCCCGCCGTCGGCTCGATGGGCTGGCCGACCACGACGGTGTCGGTCGGTGCCGGTGCGGCCGCCGCGGTCGGCGGGGTGCTGCCTGCGCTGCTGGATGACGTCGTCCCCGCAGACGCGGCGGCGATGGCACCCGTCGCAGCTACAGTCCCGAGCGCAGCGGTTGTCGTTGCTGCTGGGATCACCGGCGCCGCGATCGGCGGCCTGACGGAGCCACCGATTGCCGGCTGGGCAGAGCGCTGCGAGGTTCCCGATGCCGGCGGCTGAACGCTGCGAAGGCTGCGGTTACCGCCGTTTCCAGCGACGTTGCCAGGTGACGGCGGTTGTATGCCGAAGGATCGGCGAACACCGCTGTTGCTGACCTGACCGCGTGGAGCCGGAGGTTGAATACCGAAGGAGCGGCGGTTGCCGACACCGGCTTGGCTGCCCGGAGAGGGCGGTTGAACGGTGCGGAAGCTGCGGTTTCCGATGCGGCTGCCGGAACCTTGGATCGAGCGCTGTGAGAAGCCACCGCTCGACGAGTTGCTGAATCCGCGCTGGCCGCCGCGATTAGACGTTTGTGCATCGCTGGGGGTTGCGAGCGCCGCAAGGATGAGGGCGGTCGCGGAGATGGCGAGTGTGTTACGCATGCTCGGCTCCTGTCTCTTGTTTGGGCGACGCCCGCTGTTTGAATTCGCTACGTCTCGAATTTGCCTGTACAGCGTTCAGAAAACAAGCTCAAAAATGCCCGCTCAACTTCACAAGAGTGTGAACGCAGAGTCCTGGGGCCCCATTCCGGTGCGCCCGGAAGCGTGGCATGCGGCTGCGATGCGAGCCTCAAAACAAGACGAGCCCGGAGGGCGATCCGGGCTCGCTGCGAAGCATGCTTCTTCGATTACTTGACCGAAATTGGCTCCCTCGACCCGACTAGGGCTTCTCGAGCCCAAGCGAGATCTTGAAACGGCGGGCGATCGCAGCACCGTCCTTTTCCGGAAGCTGCCACGGATCCTCGCTGAGCGCGATCTTGGCAACGGCGAGGATTGGGCCCGGCGTCTCGAACAGGAAACGCGCAAGCTCGTCCTTCTGGCTGTCCTCGGTCACAAGCAACGTCTCCCGGATGCCGAAGCCCTTGGCCACGGCACATAGGTCGACGCGATTGCCTGTGAGGCCTTTCTGCCGGCCGGTCTCCGAGAACCGCTCGTTGTCGAGAACCAGGATCGCGAGATTCGGCGGTGCCTGGTCCGCGACCACGCCGAGCGAGCCGATGCCCATCATCATCTCACCGTCGCCCGTCATGGCCAGGACACGCCGATCCGGCCGAGCCAATGCGAGACCTAGTGCGGTCGGCACGGAAAGACCCATACCGCCCCAAGAGTAAAGGTTGTCCGGCCGATCGCCGGCTGCGAACAAATCCCATGTCGGGCTGCCGAGGCCGGTTACGACGAGACCTTTGCCGCGGCGCTTCATCAGGTCGGCCACGAACGGACGCCGCTGCAGCTTGTTCGACTCAGGCGCGGTGGTTTTCGGTACTTTGCTCATCGTGCCCTCACTTCTGCCCGAAGCCCTTGGCGCCGATGACACGCTGGCTGACCAGCACGGCGGCGGAAATGTTGCTGTTGAAGGCCATATCGGCCGCCGCTGCGAACGTCTCGGCAATTTCCTCGGGCTTGTCGACGGGGAAGCAGCGCACACCCACGGCTTCAAGTGCCGGGCGCACCGCCTGCCCCATGCTGACCTGCCATGGATTGAACTCGCCCCACTGGCCCCTCATCGTGACCAGCATCAGGCAGGGTGCCCGATAGGCGGCGGGAAAGCCCAATGCGTTGATGCAATTGCCGACGCCGGAAGACTGCATGGCGATCATGGCGCGCTTGCCTCCGACCCACTGGCCGGTCACGACGCCCATCCCCTCCTCCTCGGTCGAAAGGGTCACGAGCCGCATGGTGGGCTCGCTCTCGATCTTCGAAAGAAGCTGGGTGAGGCCCCCGTCGGGTATCGTGCACACCGTAAGGATGTCACGCGCTTTCATTTCGCGGAACACGTCGTCGGACCAGTGGCCCGACACCGCCGCTGACTTGGCTGCCATGAGAGATGCTTTCCGGTCACGTGAAGTTTGATTGTCCGGACAGGGCTTGTGGCAGGCGGGACGGCAAGGGTCAAGCGGCCGATCCGAACAAGGCGCCTCCGGCTCGGCAAAACATCCGCCGTTTCCCGGCGCTCGGCTGCAATCCAGGCGCAGCGCCAATGCGAAACCTAGCCACGCCGCCATTCGCGTCCTAACCTCCGGCCCGACTGCCGCGCCGCGCCGCTTGCCTGAAGCGACGCCCTAGATCCGAGGATCCACCGTATGCCGCTCAATGCTCCCCTTCGCACCGAGTTCTCGACCATCAAGGTGGAGATCAATGCGGACAGGGTGTGCCTGATCACGCTCAATCGGCCCGAGGTCCGCAATGCGATGAACTCGCAGATGATGACGGACCTTCGCGATTGCTTTCAGCAGTTCTACGTGCAGGAAAACGCCGCTGCCTGCATTGTCGTCACGGGCGTCGGTGACCAAGCGTTCTGCTCCGGCGGCGACCTGAAGGAGCGTCGCGGCATGACCGACGAAACCTGGCGTCGCCAGCACGCCATCATCGAACAGATGGTGCGCGCCATTCTCGACTGCCCCGCGCCCGTCATCGCAGCCGTCAACGGCGCGGCATATGCGGGCGGCATGGAGATTGCGCTGGCCTGCGACTTCGTCTACGCGGCCGAGCATGCCCGCTTCGCGTTGACCGAGGTGACGCTCGGTATCATGCCAGGCGCCGCGGGCACACAGAACCTGCCGCGCGCGGTCGGTGTGCGCCGAGCTAAGGAAATCATCCTGACCGGCACCCCGTTCAGTGCGGCCGACGGCTACGAGTGGGGAATGATCAACAAGGTGCTACCTGGCCGCGAGCTCATGACCGCTGTGATGGCCACCGCCGGAAAAATCGCTGCCAACGCCCCCGTATCGGTGCGCCAGGCCAAGAAATCCATGGACAAGTCGTCCGATCTCGATCGCGCATCGGGCTACGCCTTCGAGATCGAATCCTACAACCGCACGGTCGGCACGGAGGATCGCCACGAGGGCATCAACGCCTTCAACGAGAAGCGCAAGCCCATGTATAAGGGCCGCTGAGAACGCCAAGTGCACCAGGATCGCATCATGAACAAGCCAGATGTCATTTGCCGTGAGGTGGGCCTGCGAGACGGCCTGCAGCTCGCGAAAACATTCGTACCGACCGAAACCAAACTCGCCTGGGCGCGCGCGGCCGCGGCCGCCGGTGTCCCTGAGATCGAGATCACCAACTTCGTCCCTCCGAAAGTCATCGCTCAGTTTGCCGATGCCGCCGATGTCGCGCGCGGTGCGCTCTCGATCCCCGGCCCCAAGATCGTCGCCCTGGCGCCAAATCGGAAGGGCGCCGAGAACATGCTCGGCGCTGGCGTCCGCAACATCAATTTCGTGCTGTCCATTTCCGAGGAGCACAACCTCGCCAATGTGCGCAAGACGGTCGACCAGTCGTTCGCCGAGTTCGAGAACGTCGTCGCCCTTCGCCAAGAGAAACCCGAATGGAAGAACGTCCGCATCCAGGGCTGTCTGGCGACATCGTTCGGCTGCACCATCAAGGGCAAGGTCGACCCTGAGGACGTGCTGCGCGGCGTCGACCGTTACCTCAGTCTCGGCGCCGACGAGATCCTGCTCGCCGATACGGTCGGCTACGCCGCGCCGAGCGAGATCTCGAACCTCTTCCACCACGCGGTCAAATTGGCGGCCGGCAAGCCTGTTTATGCCCACTTCCACGACACGCGCGGTCTGGGCCTCGCCAACGTCTACGCTGCGCTCGAGGCCGGTGTGCGCGCCTTCGACGCCTCGACGGGCGGCCTTGGCGGTTGCCCGTTCGCGCCCGGCGCCTCCGGCAATATCGTGATGGAGGATCTGGTCTTCCTGCTCGAGAAGGAAGGCCTCAGGACCGGCATCGACCTCGAGAAATACCGTGCCGCGCGTGACATCGCCGAAGCATCGCTGCCGAACGAGAAGTTTTATGGCACAATCCTTCGCGTCGGCCTGCCAAAGGGCTTCACGCCGCCGTCGATAGCCGAGGCGGCCGAATAGCCGCCTGAGCGAACCGATCACGCGGCCGGCATACCGAAAACGCCCGACAGGAAGGCCGGGCGTTTTCGTGTCTACAACGGCGCTGACACGGTCGAGGCAGGCGGAGGGGGCTCGGGCGGGGGAACCCCGCCGCCGTCGTCGTTCTCACGCTCGATAGACGCCAGCTCGCCCCCCTCCAGCGATGCCTCGAAGGCGACGAGGCGCTTGCGTATGGAGAGCAGCTCGATAATCGTCGTCCATGAATTGACGAGATACTGGAACGAACTCGACACTTGCGAGAACGCGGTCAGGATCTGCTGCAGGATACCGAACGAGATCTTGCCCGCAGCAATGGTCGGAATGAGGATCACATAAGCGAAGATGTTGTCGGCCTGCAGGTACATGCCGCGAAACACGTTGAAGTAGGCGTAGTGGAAGTACATGCGAAAATAGTTGGTCCGAACCGCCCCGAATAGTCCGCGAACGGCCTCCGGCTGCGCCCGATCTGCGTGGTCTTCACCGTAGACGAGCTCCTTTCGATAGGCGGCCTCCACCCGCTGGTTGCGGAAGTTCAGTCCCGGCAGCTTGATACCGGCTAGCGCGAGAAGTCCGGTTCCGAACGCCGACCAGACGATGGCCGCGATCAGCAGTGGCGCTGGAATGGCGCCGACCAGCGGCATCTGCGTGACATGCGCCGAGAGGACATAGAGCACCGGCAGGAAGGCCATCAAAGTCATCACGGATTCGATCACCGAGAGGCCGAGATCCTCCATGATGGTGGCAAAGCGCATCGTATCCTCCTGGACGCGCTGCGCTGCGCCCTCGACGTGCCTCACCGTCTTCCAGTGCGACATGTAGAAGTCGTTCATAGCCGTCCTCCACCGGAAGATGTAGTGGCTGACGAGAAACCGAGTGATGACGTAGACGGCCATCCACACGAACGCGATCGCGGAGAAGGCGACGATCAGGCCATAGAGCTGCTCCGGCGTCGTCGTCGAATTGCCGGAAAGCGCGTTCTGCACCGCATCGAAGAAGGGTCGGCGCCAGTTGTTGATTGCAACAGAGACCTGCACCGAGAAGTAGCTCGTGAAAATCAGCACCATCGAGCCACCGATCGACCACCACTGCCAGGGATGGGGTGCGAGGATGAACCACGCTGCTGCGAAGAGCGCGCAACAGAGGAAATAGTAAACGACTACGGAAAGAAACTGCGGGGTGAGAAAGTGGCCGAGGCCGATCACCTCTGAGTCGGCGGGCGTGGCGCCGAGCCATCGCGCTAATCCGTCGCCGACAAAGTACCAGACCCCGAGCGATAGTGCGGCGTAGACCGCCGCTGAGAGGAAAAAGAGCCTCGGGCTCGGAAAAAATGATTTGAACACCGGCTGGCGCCTTTGGCTGTGGATGTCGAGCGCACTTATACGGGAAAAGCGGCCGGGGCCTGACTTACAGTCTTGCAACATTTCGCGCTCGTGACGCTGCACCCCGTCCGGCACCGGTTTCGGCCTCCGAGGCTTGCGCAGCGCTCTTTGCCCGCCTATCCAGAGCGCAGAAATTGCCATGCTCGTCCGGGTTCAGGCACGCTTGCCGCACCACGCGAGATCAGACCAGCCGAGGAAGCACAATGACCGACCAACCGCTCACGATGCCGCTCGACCCGCAGTGGACCGAAATTCGAGAGGGTGTCCGGTCCGTGTGCGAGCAGTTCCCCAACGAATACTGGGTCAAGCTTGACAAGGCGGACGAATACCCGACGGCCTTCGTCAATGCGTTGACCGAGGCGGGTTATCTCGCGTGCCTCGTTCCCGAGGCGTACGGCGGCTCGGGTCTGCCCCTTTCCGCCGGATGTGCCGTCCTCGAGACAATTCACGAATTGGGCTGCAACGCAGCCGCCTGTCACGCCCAGATGTATACGATGGGAACAGTGCTCCGGCACGGCAGCGAGGAGCAAAAGCAGAAGTACCTCCCCGAGATCGCCACCGGAAAGTTGCGCCTGCAAGCTTTCGGTGTGACCGAACCGACGACCGGCTCCGACACCACCCAGCTCAAGACACGCGCGGAGAAGCGTGGCAACAAATATGTCGTCAACGGTCAGAAGGTCTGGACCAGCCGCGTGATGCAGTCCGACCTGATGCTTCTGCTCGCGCGAACGACGCCGGTCGATCAGGTCAAGCGGCGTACCGACGGGCTATCGGTGTTTCTCGTCGATATACGCGAGGCCAAGGGCAATGGCCTCGAGATGAAGAAGATCGACGCCATGATCAATCACAATACGTGCGAAGTGTTCTTCGACAACCTCGAGGTGCCACCCGACGCACTCGTGGGCGAAGAGGGGAAGGGCTTCCGCTACATCCTTTCCAGCATGAACGCCGAGCGGCTTCTCATCTCGGCCGAATGCCTTGGAGATGCACGCTACTTCATCAATCGCGCCACCGAGTACGCCAAGGAACGCATCGTGTTCGGCAACCCGATCGGCAAGAACCAGGGTGTCCAGTTCCCGATCGCACGGGCCTATGCCGAGCTGTGCGCAGCCCAGCTTCTCGTTGCCAAAGGCACTGCGCTGTTCGAGGCCGGCGAAGAATGTGGCGCTGAAGCCAATATGGGCAAGATGCTGGCATCGGAAGCCGCATGGCACGCCGGCGAAGCATGCATGCAGACGTTCGGCGGTTTCGCCTATGCCCGCGAGTATGGCATCGAGCGCAAATGGCGCGAATCCCGCCTCTACCAGACGGCACCGATCTCAACCAACATGATCCTGGCGTTCGTCGGCCAGAATGTTCTCGGCCTGCCGCGCAGCTACTGAAGCGGCACCCTCACCGCGACGTCGGGGCGGACGATACGACCTGCCGCCTCTAACCCTCCGTCTCGCGTTCGGCCTCCACGACCGAGGGCGGAGGCACCGCGCGGCTCATGCCTCGGCTTGCCCGCGAAAGGAAGATGCCGCCAAGCACGAGCCCAACGCCAGCCCACTGGATGGGCTCCAAGCGCTCGCCGATCAGAAAGACGCCGGCCAGTACCACCGTTACGAACTCGAGGCACACGATCGCAGCATAACCGGACGCGGCAAGGCGCGGCAGCGCATACGAGAATGAAAGGATCTGAAGGGCGCCACCAAGCGTGCCGATGAACAGCACATTGAGCCACAGATGCGGTTCCGTCGGCATCGAGAACCCAATCACCAGCGCCGCGAGTCCAAACGCCCCCAGATACGCGCCGTAGATGAACACCGCGCTTGCAATCGGCGCCACGCGCTTGGTCAATGGGTAGGCCGCGGCGATATAGAGCGTATAGCCGAGCGCCGCGATGGCCACGTACGCCAGGCCTCGTGGATCGAGCGTTGCGCTCGCGAAACCAGGCGAGCTCGTCAGCGCCACGCCCGCCAAAATCGTGCCCACGCCAAGCACTGCCGTCCCCCGCAACGGCAGGCCGAACAGGAAGCGATCGACCGCCAGCGCCATGACCGGATAGAAATAGAAAAGCGTCACCACGACGCTTGTCGGCAGCGTTTCGACAGCCTTGAAGTAACTGTAGACTTGCAGCGTCCCGAGCGTCAGCCCGTTCAGCGCCAGCCATTTGCCGCCACGGTGCCATTCATCGACCAATCTGTGACGCCAAAGCGCGAGCGGCAGGAGCACGGCCAGCGCCACGATATAGCGCCATGTGAGTGCCGACACGGTGCTCATGCCGGCCTTGTGCAGGCCCAGCATGAACATCGGCACGAAGCCGACTGACGCCGAGCCGATGGCGGCGACGGCCACGGCCTTGAGCTCGGTGGAGCGCGGATCTGGAGAGGTCAAGGAAATGGCCCGGTTCGCTGTGGAACGCGCCACTCTTGGCACGCCTCCCCGGCAGGGGCCATGGGGTAGCAACGCACGCGCACAAAAACCCTTCGCGACCGCAACGGCCGATTTATGCCACCCCTTGCCCCTGTTGGCACCCCCGCATAGGGTTCGGAGCTTCCAGGGAGAGCCCATGCCAATTTTGAAATCCGAGATCAACACCGCGTCGGACGAGTTCCAGGTGAACCGGACCACCATGCAAGCGCTCGTCAAGGATCTCGAGGCCAAGCGCGCCGAAGTCGCCATCGGTGGGCCGGAGAAGCTGCGGGAGCGGCACATCGCGCGCGGCAAGCTCTTGCCCCGCGATCGCGTCATGCGCCTGATCGATCCTGGCTCGCCCTTCCTTGAATTTTCGCAGCTCGCGGCGCTCGGCCTTTACTCGGGCGATATCCACGGCGCCGGCGTCATCACCGGCATCGGTCGCGTCTCGGGCCGTGAGTGCGTGATCGTGTGCAATGACGCCACCATCAAGGGCGGCACCTATTATCCCTTGACCGTAAAGAAGCACCTGCGCGCGCAGGAGATCGCCGTCGAGAACCACCTTCCTTGCGTTTACCTCGTCGACTCGGGAGGCGCCAACCTGCCGCACTGGACCGATGTCTTCCCCGACAAGGACGACTTCGGACGCATATTCTTCAATCAGGCCCGCATGTCCGCCGCCGGCATACCGCAGATTGCCGTCGTCATGGGAAGCTGCACAGCCGGCGGCGCCTACGTGCCGGCCATGTCGGACGAGACCATTATCGTCCGCCGCCAGGGCACGATCTTTCTCGGTGGTCCGCCGCTCGTCAAAGCAGCCACGGGCGTGACGGGCGCGGCCGTGGTTCGTGGCGGTGCCGACGTGCTCACACGGCTCGCGGGCG
>JBFWWW010000064.1:0-18262 GCA_050245975.1 Hyphomicrobiaceae bacterium | reverse complement strand
GGAGGCAAGCTGCCGACAGAACGCGAGTTGGGGCTCACTTACGGGGTGGCGCGCAGCGTGGTGCGGGAAGCACTGACCATTCTTGCCGCGCAGGGAATTGTGCGCTCGCGCCAGGGCGGCGGCGTCTACGTGCGCGAAACGCTCGACGACAGCCTATTCGATGCGGCGACCCTGGTTCTGCCCGTCCCCGTCGACGCGCTGCAGGATCTGATGACCGTGCGCATCAGCCTGGAGCCGACGGCGGCGGAACTCACCGCCTCGAACGCAACGGTCGAGGAGCTGCTGACGATCGAAGCTGCAGCCCGCGAGCTGCATTCGGTCTCCGAGCTCGACGCGAAAGTCGATGTCGGGATTGCGTTCCACCTCGCCATCGCAAAGGCCTCGCACAATCCGATCCTCAGCCGGATCATCGCGAGCCTTCTCAACCTCTATGTGGCCAGCCACCGCATCACGCTCGGCACCGAGCGCGGAGCCGTCGAAGGCGCGCTGGCGCACGATGAGATATGGGCGGCCATCAAGACAGGAAAGCCGTCGCGCGCGCGTCGCGCGATGCTGGATCATCTGCGCGAGACGGAAAGCCTTCTCAAGGCGACCCTTGCGACAAGAAAAGACACAAAAGACGGACTACGGAGGAAAGCCAATGCGTCCCGCGCTCGTGGCAGGCCTAAACGCGGTTGATCGACTGCGCAATGGAACCCTGGCGGCTCTGCTTGGCGTCATGACCGCGGTTTATACGCTGTCGTTCATGAGCCGCTATATCCCGCAGATCGGCTCTTTCAATTGGGCCGAGGAATTGACCCGGTATCTCCATGTCTGGACGGTGCTGCTGGCGTTCGGCTACCTGATCCGCCGTAACGGACATGCATCCACCGATGTCCTTGTGCGCCTGTTCCCGGCATGGGTCCAACGTGCGTCGCAGTACTTGGCCGACGCGATGCTGGGCGTACTGGCCGTGATCTTCCTTTACTACGGTCTCGAGCTCACGCTCATCAATCTCGATCAGGCGGCGCCCTCGCTCAGTCTCATCGACATCGAATTGCTGTCGGGTTGGCCGACGCACATGGGCTGGCCCTACGCCGCGATCCCCGTCGGCGGCTTGCTCGCGATCCTCGATCTCGTCGCCATCCGCCTGGGTCTCGGCGAAAGCGCTCAGAACGCGCTCGATGTAATCGATTGATCTGCTGCAACGGCCAAGCTGCAGGGTATCCCGGTGGAACTTCTGATCGTTTTCCTTGCCTTCTTCGTGCTGATCTTTGCCGGCGTGTCCATTGCCGCCGCGATCGGCGCCTCCGCCGCTCTCGGGCTGCTGCTGCTCGATGTGCCGATGCTCTCGTTCGTCAGCCGGACCTTTGGCGGCATCGACTCGACCCCGCTCCTGACGCTGCCGTTCTTCGTTCTGGCAGGCGAGCTGATGTACCGCGGCGGCGTCATCGATGATCTCGTCGACTTCGCGGACGCGGTCGTCGGGTGGATCCGCGGCGGGCTCGCCTACGTCAATATTCTCGTCTCGCTGATGTTCTCGGGGCCGTCCGGTTCGACGGTATCCGACACCGCCGCTGTCGGCTCGGTAATGATCCCGAGCATGGTGAAGCGCGGGTTCGATCGAGATTTTGCGGTCGTGGTGACGGTCATGGCGTCGACCATGGCTCCCATGATCCCGCCCAGCACGCTGATGATCGTCTATGCCCACATCGCCGAGGTTTCCATCGGCCAGATGTTCATGGGTGGCGTCATCCCCGGCCTGATCATCGCCGTTGCCATCACCGCATTCGTGTTTATCTCCATCCGCGTGCGCGGCTACGACTTCCGGCGCGAGCGGCCGCCCGTGAAGGAAATGGCGGTCCGCTTCGTGCGCTCGATCGTCGTTCTGCTGCTGCCGCTGGCAGTGGTTCTCGGTATCCGGTTCGGCATCGTGACGCCGACGGAGTCGGCCATTCTCTGCGTCCTTCTCGTCGCCGCATCCACGCTGGCGATCCGACGCTCGATCCGTCTGCGGCAACTGCCCGACATTCTTCTGAGCTCCGCCGTGTCGAGCGGAATGGTCATGATCATCATCGCGCTCTCGACGCCCTTCGGCGACATCCTGAGCCGTATGAATTTTCAGGATACGGTGCAGGGCCTCCTGTTCTCCGTATCGACCAATGCCTGGGTCGTGTTCTCCCTGATGATCGCGTTCGTGGTTGTTCTTGGGACCGTGGTGGAAGCCACGGCGATCTGCATCATGTTCGCCGGCACGTTCTCGGCAATCGGCGCGCAGCTGGGGTTCGATCCGATCCACTTCGGCGTCGTCATGATCTTCGCGATGATCATCGCGTCCGTCACTCCGCCGGTGGCAATCAGCCTCTTCGTCGCCATCGCCATCGCCCGCACGAGCATGCGGGAGGTCGAGGGCCTGATCTGGAAATTCATGCCTGCGCTGATCATCGCTCTCGCCGTGACCGCGATGGTGCCTGGCGTCGTTCTCGTTCTTGCAAGGCTGGTGAAGTGACAGGGAGGAAACAGCATATGTCGCGTCGTTTGTTCAATCTGGGTGCCGTGGCAGGCATCTGTACATTGTTCCTGCCGCTCGGCGGTGCGAGCGCGCAGGCGCCGGAATTCACGCTGCGCTACGGCGGTTATCTTGCCGCCAAAGATCCGACGAACGTCGCCATGCAGCGCATGGCAGATCTCGTGACCGAGCGCTCCAAGGGGCGCATGAAGATCAGCCTCTTCTTCGACGGCAAGCTCGGAAACGAACGCGAAGTGACGGAGGCCGTGCGGATCGGCAGCGTCGAGTTGGTCGCAACGCTCGGGACCGGACTCGCTCAGTACGTGCCGGAAGTCGGCGTGCTCGAACTGCCGTTCACGTCCCGGAACGACAAATGCGCCGTGCAGGTTTTCCTCGATGTCATGCCGGACGTTGCCAAGCTGTCCGTCCCGAAGGGCTTCCGGCCCCTGACGGCGTGGGGCATCGGCGAACGCGGCCTTCTGACGAAAAAGCCGGTGGAACGCTTCGAGGATCTGGCCGGCATGAAGATGCGTGGACCGGCGCCGCTCTATCTCGGCACGCTCCGCGCCATGGGGGCCAATCCCGTGCAGATGCCGTGGACGGAAATCTATGTCGGTCTCGATGGCGGCACCATCGACGGTATGGAGGCCAGCCCGCAAATGATCTACCCGTCGCGCTTCCAGGAGGTCGCAAAGAATTTCACGGTCACCCGGCATATCAATCCCGGTTACTACCTGCTGGTTGCCGAGCGCTATTGGCAAAAGCTGCCGAAGGACATGCAGGACGTGTTGCAGTCGTCGGCCGAGACGGCCGGGGCGGAGTTGCGCGAGAGCAGCGCGAAAATCTGGCAGGACAACCTGAAGCTCATGAAGGACGCCGGCGTCAGCGTCATCGAGCTCAAAGACCTGCCGAAATGGGAGCAGTCGGTCGAAGCCTTCCGCAAGGAGTTCAGCTCCAAGCTCGGGCCGCAAGCCGTCCACCTTGCCGAGCGCGCCAAGGCCGTCGCTCAATCCTGTAAATAAGATGAAACAGGGGAGCCGCGCGTCGCGGCTCCCCGTCAGCGTAGGTTAATGACAATGAAAATGCCGAAATGGATTGCCTTCGACATGTACACGACGCTGCTCAGCCGTGAGGCCGGCGCGATACCTGTCATGGAGGCGATCATCCGCTCGGTCGGCGGCACGGCAAACGCCGATACCGTGTTCAACGACTGGCACCACGCCCTCATTCGCGAGTATCGCACCCGGTTCATTTCCTGGAAGGAAGCAGGGCGCAAGGTGATGCCTCTGGTCGGCACCAGGCACGGACTAGCCCTTGGGCCGGAGCATGCCGATCAGATCTTCGCGTCGATCTCGACGTGGCCGCCACATGCCGATGTGGGACCCGTCCTGTCGAAGCTGAAGCAGCATGCCAAGATCGGCGTCGTCACGAACATGGATACCGATCTGTTCAAGGCAAGCAGGCTGCCCGTCGAGCTGGACGATGCGGTGACCTCGGAGATGGCCGGTGCGTACAAGCCAAACCCCGCTATCTTCGACCTCGCGCTGAAGCGGTTCGGCGTGGCACGCGATGAGATCCTGTGGGTCGGCACCGCGATCTGGGCCGATGTCGTGGGCGCGCGGCTCGCCGGACTGCCGGTGGTCTGGATCAAACGTCCGATGGGCTATAGCGTGGGAGCGATGGATCTGGCGGCATGGGATCCGGTCCCGGATCACCAGTTCGTGGGGCTCGAGCCGCTGCTGGACCTTCTCTCGGTCCGCTGAGCGCAAGGCGAGGAGACAGGGCATGGCACTGCAAACCGGATCAGCAGCGAAACAATCCTATCGCGGGGTCTTTCCGGTTGCGCCGACGCCATTCCTGGAAGACGGCGCGCTCGATCTGGAGGGTCAGCGCCGCGTACTGGACTGCATGATAGACCAGGGTGTCGACGGCATCTGCATCCTGGCCAATTATTCCGAGCAGTTCGTCATTGATGACGACGAGCGCGATACGCTCATGCGCCTATGCCTGGAGCATGTGGCAGGACGCGTTCCCGTCATCGTGACGATCAGTCATTTCAGCACGCGCATTGCCGAGGCGAGGGCCCGAAAGGCAGCAGAGGCCGGCGGCGCGATGCTGATGCTCATGCCGCCTTATCACGGCACCGGCCTGCGCGCCGACGAAACGGGTATCGTCGAGCATTTCGGCCGGATCGCGGATGCCGGTCGCCTCCCCATCATGGTCCAGGATGCGCCCCTCAGCGGTGTCGCGTTGTCCGTCTCGTTCCTCGCACAGCTTGCGCGTGATATTCCGCTGGTCCGCTATTTCAAGATAGAGACGCCGGGCACGGCCGCCAAGCTGCGCGGCTTGATCGCCGCCGGAGGCTCGCTGATCGAGGGGCCGTTCGACGGTGAGGAGGCCATCACGCTGATGGCGGACCTCGATGCGGGCGCGACCGGGACCATGAGCAGCGCTCTGTTGCCGGATCTCATCAATCCAGTTGTTCTCCATCACGCTCGCGGCGAGCGCGCGCAGGCCGCGGCCGCCTATGCCCGCATCCTGCCTCTGATCAATTACGAGAACCGCCAGTGCGGCCTGCGCGCAACCAAGGCGGTCATGATGGAAGGCGGCGTCATCCGCAATGACACGGTCCGCCACCCGCAGATGCCGCTGCATCCTCACACACGCGCAGGGCTCCTCGAGCTTGCCCGAGAGCTGCCGCTCGTTGCCCTGACGTGGGACAGATAGCAGCTTCGGCTGTCACCGACTGGACACGCAGGCTTCCGGCAACCAACATGCGAACCGAGTGATCTCCCATCGCCGCGCTGGCGGAGACCGGAGTAGCAACTATGGCCATTCAGGTAATTGATCGCGCCGTGCGAATATTGCGCGTTGTCGCGCGGCGCGGCGCTTCGTCACTGACCGAGATCAGCGACGAGGTTGGGTTGCCGCTGCCGACCACGCTGCGCATCCTCAAATCGCTCGCCGACAACGGCATCGTCCGGCGGCTGGACGACAAGTCCTATATGCTGGGCGCGCGTCTTCTCCCCATATCGATGCGTCTCGAACCCATCCGCCGATCGTTCGAGGTCGCCCATCCCGTCATCGAGCGTCTGGCACAAACGACGCGCGAGGATTGCGGGCTTGCGGTGCTGGAGGGCAACGAGGCCGTGATCGCCGACTGGTGCTACGGGCCGCAACCGCCCAACATCATCGAGCCTTACTCGCGCGAAATTCCACTCTACTGCGCCTTCGGCAAGGTGCTGATCGCCTTTCAGCCCGCGCAGTGGCGCAACCGGTTCCTGCAGAGTGCCAAGCTGCGCAAGATGGCTGCGGGTACGGTATCCAACCACGCCATGCTGCGGACCGAGATCGACAATATCCGGCGTACCGGCCTGCACATATCGACGGCCGAGAATGTTGATGGCGCGGGCAGCCTGTCCGTTCCCGTGTTCGATCCGACGAGCCGCCTCCTCGGCGCGCTGTTCGTCACCGGGCCGCTCAATCGCTTGGGCAAGCGCCAGATGGAACGGCATCGCACGCTGCTGTTTGAGGCTGCGGAGCGCATCGCAACCAACTTGCGGGACGCGCAGGTCCGCCGCGGCGGCCGCCCGCGCCGCTAGGAGGCGGCCTTCCGGTTGGCCACCAGCGCGGCCAGCCCGATGGCGAGGCTTGCGATGATCAGAAGCGAGCTGATGGCTGCAATGATCGGATCGACCTCGTCACGCAGCGCAACGAACATCCGCTTGGGCAATGTCGACGTCGGTCCGCCGCTGACAAAGAGAGAGACGACAACCTCGTCGAGCGAGCTGATGAAAGCGAACAATGCGCCGGCGATGATGCTGCCTTTGATCTGGGGCGCGGTCACCTTGAGAAAGGCCGTGACGCGGTTGACGCCGAGGCTCCGTGCGGCACGCTCCTGCGTCATGTCGAAGCCCTGCAGTCCCGACAGGGTGGTGATCAACACGAACGGAATGGCAAGCATCGTGTGCGCCAGGATGAGCCCGATGAACGAGTTGTTGAGGTTCAGACGCGCAAAAAGGAAGAACACGCCGACGGCGACGATGATGTGCGGAATCATCAGGGGCACCATCAGGAGCGCGTAAACGAGCTCGGTCAGCGCGCTCTTCCGCATATTGATGGCATAAGCGGCCGCCACCCCGATCGGCGTCGCCAGCAGGCAGGTGGCGGCGGCCGTCTGCAAGCTCACACCGGTCGCGAGCATCCACTCGGCGCTGGCGAAGTACTCCGTGTACCAGCGCAAGGACCAGGAGGGTGGTGGAAAGGCCAGGTAGCGCGAGGCGGAGAACGACATGGGCACAACAACGAAGATAGGCAGCACGAGAAAAAGAAGCGCCGCCAGCGCCACCACCGTCAGCAGCACCCGGGACACAAGCGTGGAGGGGATCGACTTGTCGCGCTCGTGCATCTAGCGGGCTCCGAACACGCGATCGAGAGAGAGGAACCGGCTCATCAGGACGAAAATGGTCGTTACCATGACGAGCAGGATCATTGACACTGCGCTCGCAGCGCCCCACGAGCTGAAGAGCTCGATGTTGCGCTGGATGAGCTGCCCGATCATCACGGTCGTCCCGCCACCCAGCAGTTGCGGTGTCACGTAATAGCCAATCGACAGCACGAAGACGAGCAGGGCGCCAGCCGTAAGCCCCGGCAACGACAGAGGGAAGAAGACATGGCGGAAGACGAACAGAGGTGACCCGCCCAAAGCCGCGGCGGCGCGGAGAAGGTCGCGATCGATACGCTGCATGGACGCGAACAGCGGCAGGACGAGAAACGGGAGCAACACGTGCACCATGCCGATCGTCGTGCCAGTCACGTTGTACATAAGGGCCAGTGGCCCGCTCGTCAGCCCCGCATCCTGCAGCAGCGTGTTCACAAGCCCGCGTCGCTGGAGCAGGACCATCCATGCATAGGTGCGCACAAGCAGACTGGTCCAGAACGGGATCAGCACGAACACCAAAGCGACGCGCTGCCAGAACAACGGCAAGCCGAGCATCCAGTAGCATAGCGGATAGCCGATCAAGATGGCTGCCAGTGTCACCGTGCCAGAAATCTGGAATGTCAGCAGGAAACTTTTGAGATAGCTCGGGTCGTCGAACATGCGTGCGTAGTGGCGGAAGGTAAATCCGTTGTCGTAGAACGACAGTCCCAGCAGCCACAGCAGCGGCATCAGCAGCATCGCGCCGATGAAGATCAGGCTCGGCGCCAGCAGCAGCGCCTGGTTGCGGCCGACGCGCTCGATGGCCATCAGGGCAGCCCGTTGCCGGCGGTCTGCAGCGGCGCAGGAACCACGACCGCGTGGCGCGGATCGAGCGCCAGATGCGCTTTCTGCCCCGGGGCAGGCAACCGGGCATCCGTGTCGGCGTGCGTCGGCAGGCGAAAGATGAGTGGCCGACCATTTGCGGTCTCGACGCTGACGAGCTGGCTCTCGCCCTGGAATACGCGCGACCGTATGGTCACAGGAAACGCATTCTCGCTTGTCGCGTCGACCAGACGCAATTTTTCGGAGCGCACCACCAGCGCCAACGGGCCCGAGGGAGGCACATCGGCGGCGCATTTCACCCGCGATCCACACAGGTTGACGGATGCGGCATCGATCCGGTCCACCGGCACAAGGACGGCCTCGCCGATGAAATCGGCGACGAAGGCGTCGGCCGGGCGGTTGTAGATTTGCTCGGGCTCGCCGAGCTGCACGATGCGGCCCTGGTTGAGAACCGCAATGCGATTGCTCATCGTCAGCGCTTCGCGCTGGTCATGAGTGACGTAGATCGTGGTCGCGCCAAGGTGCTCGTGCAGCGCCCGGATTTCGATCTGCATGTGCTCGCGCAATTGCTTGTCGAGCGCCGAAAGAGGCTCGTCCATGAGAATGAGTTTCGGTCGGAACACGATGGCGCGTGCCAGCGCAACGCGCTGCCGCTGCCCGCCAGACAGCTGGTCGATGCGGCGCTCACCATAACCGCCGAGCTTCACGAGCGAGAGCGACCAGTCCACGCGCTCGGCGATCTCCTGCGCGCTTATGCGGCGCGCCCTCAGAGGGAAGGCGACGTTGGCGGCGACGCTCATATTGGGAAACAGTGCGTAGTTCTGAAAAACGACACCGATGCCGCGTCGGTGCGGCGGGACGCTCGTCATGTCGCGGTCGCCGAAATAGACCGAGCCGCTGTCGGCGTCGGCAAATCCTGCGATGATGTTGAGCAGCGTCGTTTTGCCCGAGCCTGACGGTCCCAGCAGCGTTACGAATTCGCCTTCGGTGACATCGAGGGATACGTCGTCGAGAACGGTGACCGAGCCATACCGCTTGCTGGCGGATCGCACCGAGATGGCCGTCGAGGCTGCGTCACGCGTCACGCTTCGATCTCCAAAGTGCCACCGACCCATCTGCCATATGCTTACCGCGTGCGGAATGAGCCGTTGCGCAAAAGGCTCGACGATGGCCCGCCGGCGCGGACCATCCCCGAGACTGTCTCTGCCCTGCAGGTCGCCGGCAGCGGCTATTTCTGCAGCAGGGTTGTCCAGCGCGCAAAGGCCTTGTCGGCGTCGGCCGTCGCGTACCAGGCCGCATCGAGCGGTGCCTGCACCTTGAGGTTGTCCGGCGCGGACGGCAGGCGCTTCTTGCGGTCGGCTGGAATTATACCGGTATCGAAAGCTTTTGGGTTCACCGGACCATAGTCGATCATCGACGCGGCCGTCGCCTGGTTCTTGGCATCGAGCATGGTGTTTATGATCTTCATGGCGGCGTCCTTGTGCTTGGTGCCCTTCAGCACCATGAAGCACTCGACGTCGTAGATGCCCTGGTTGTACGTGTAGTCGGCCGATGCGCCGCCCTCAATGGCCGCCTGCGCACGGCCGTTCCACACCGCTTCCATGTCGATCTCGCCGTCGGTCAGGAGCTGTACGGATTGCGCGCCCGAGCTCCACCATAGCGCGAGATTTGGCTTCAGTTCCTCGAGCTTCTTGAAGGCCCGGTCGACGTCAATGGGATAAAGCTTGTCGGGAGCAACACCATCGGCCAGCAGCGCGATTTCCAGCATCTGGCGTGCGTTGGCGCTCAGGGCGCGCTTGCCGGGAAATTTCTTCACGTCCCAGAACTCGGCCCAGGTCTTCGGCGGCGTTTTCACCGTCTTGGTGTTCCAGGCGATGACAGTCGAGAACGTCCATTCGCCGACAGTGTATTGCGCCCGCAGGCGCGGATCGATGTCCTTGGCATTCGGGATGAGAGAGTAATCGATCGGCTCAAGCAACCCCTCCTTGGCAGCGCGCGCACCTTCAGCGCATCCGAGCGCCACGACATCGAAGCTCGGATTGCCGGACAGCACCTGCGCCTTGATTTTGGCGTATCCGCCGTGGCTGTCCTGCAGGATCTTGATGCCCAAATCCTTCATCGCCGGCTCGAGGAAGGCTTTGGTCTGCACCTTTTGCGGTTCGCCGCCGTATCCGGCGAAGGTCACTTGCGCGTTCGCGCTGTCTGCGAAGCCGACAATCAATCCCATGGCGAGGAGCGATCCCGCCGTCAGTTTTGTCACACCGAACATGCACGCCTCCCTTGCGTTTCTTCCGCCCGCAATGAGAGAGGTTCTCTGCGTGGACCGGCAACAGCTATCGGCAAATTATTTCGCATCGTGAAATATTTCAGGATTTTGCCTGGAATGCGGGCAACTTCTGCCCATAGCATGCCGCCGCTTGGCCGCCGCTCGGTTTGTGTCGGGGCCTGTCCCGTCTGATCGTCAAAATCCTGTAGATTTGTCGAATACTCCAAAATGCCTCCATCTCTCGAAGCGCCGCGCAAACAAGTACGTGCCGCCATGGCAACGCCACCTTGGCGGATCGGAGTGGATGTTGGAGGCACGTTTACCGACCTTGTTCTGGTCGATGCGCACGGGCGCCAGCGGGTCGCAAAGGTACCGTCGACGCCGGCCGACCCGAGTCGCGGCGTCATTGCAGCGGTCGAGACCGTGGCGGCCGACGCTCAACTCGACGCGCATGCCGTGCTGGAAAAATGTTCGCAGTTCGTGCACGGCTCCACGGTCGCCACCAACATCGTCGTTGAGCGTCGTGGCGTGCCGACGGGCATGCTCGTTACGCGCGGCTTCCGCGACAGTCTCGAGATCCGTCGCGGTATCCGTACCAATGCCTGGGATCACCGCCGCCCGTTCCCCCCTGTGCTGGTGCCGCGTTACCTTCGTCTGCCTGTGGGAGGACGCATCGACCGGCACGGCAAGGAGATCGAGCCGCTCTGTCTCGCCGACATCGACGCTGCGGTCGACATCCTCAAGCAGGAAGGCGTCTCGTCGCTCGCCATCTGTCTCTACAACAGCTTTCTGACCAGCGCGCACGAGCTGCAAGCGGCTGATCGCGTGCGTGCGCGTTATCCCAATTGCTGGATCAGCCTGTCGAGCCGCATCGCGCCGATCATGGGCGAATACGAGCGCAGTTCGACGGCCGTGCTCAACGCTTATATTGCGCCGCCGGTCGTCGCGTACATGGAGCGGCTGAGCACCGCGCTCGCCCGCATGGGGCTGAAGACACCACTGCTTGTCGTGCAGAACAACGGTGGCTCGCTCACCGTCGAGCGCGTGCGAGAAAGACCGGCCTCGCTGCTGCTTTCCGGACCCGCCGCCGGCGTAGGCGCGCTGGCGTTGTGCGGCGAGGCGCTCGACACCGGCAATCTGCTGTCGATGGAAATCGGTGGAACCAGTTGCGACGTGACGCTGCTTGCCAACGCGGGCGCGGAGATCGCGTCGGAGTTCGAGCTGGGCGGCTACCATGTGGCGCTGCCGAGCGTCGACATTCACAGCATCGGGGCTGGCGGCGGCACCATCGCCACCGTCGACGCAAGCGGCATGCTTGCGGTCGGCCCGCGCGGCGCCGGTGCCGATCCCGGCCCCGCCGCATACGGCCTTGGCGGCTCGCAGGCGACGGTCACCGACGCCCAGCTCGTCCTTGGCCGTCTCAGGCCGGGGCCGCTCGCCGGCGGGCGCAGTCTCGATGTCGATCTCGCGCATGCCGCCATCGAAGCCAATGTCGCGCGTCCGCTCGGGCTGTCAGTCGATGCGGCTGCTGCAGGCATTGTCGCGCTGACCGAGGAGAAGCTGTTTCAGGCGGTGCAGAAACTGAGTGCGGAGCGCGGGCACGATCCGCGCAACTTCGCGCTGGTGGCGGCCGGCGGTGCCGGTCCGATGCACGGCTCGTCCATCGGCCGCAAGCTTGGATCGCCGGCAGTCTATATACCGCGGCTTGCCGGGACGTTCTGCGCGCTCGGAATGCTCAACACACCGATCAAGCATGAGCAGTCGCGCGTCATCCTGCGCCGGCTCGCCGATCAGGAGATACCGGCGCTACAAGACCTGCTGCGGCAACTGGATGCCGACGCCCGCGCCGAACTTGCCGCTGACGGCTTCGCGGTCGATGAGATGGAGATCGTGCGCGAGCTGGAGCTGCGCCATCCGGGCCAGATCGGGTCGATCCGCGTCGCGGTACGCAGGCAGGCCCTTCGATCGTCTGCCATCCGCGCCGATTTCGACGCCGCGCACCGGCGTCTCTACGGCCACGACGACGCGACCGCACCGGTCGAAGTTACAGCGCTTTTTGTTACCGGCGTGGGGCGTCTGCAGCGGCTCGTCCTCGACCCGCTGTCCGAGAGCTCCGTCCGCGCCACGGCACCGGTCGGCACGCGCATCGTTTATTTCCCGCCATTGGGCCGCATCGAGACCCGGATTTTCAGGGGGGCCGACGTTGGCCCTGGTGCGTCGATTGCCGGCCCGGCCGTCGTCGAGGAGGGCACGACCTGCATCGTCATCTCTCCTGGCGACGTGTGCTCAGTCGATACTTTCGGAAACTACATCATCCGATTTACGGATCGCGCCTGATGCCCGACGCACAGAACCCTTCCGCAGCTCTGGATCCCATCACGCTGGCGCTGGTGCAGAAGCGAGTCGATTACATCGCTGAGCGCATGGGGCAGGTTATGATGAAGACCGCGCGCAGTCCGATTTTCAACCAGAGCCACGACTTCTCCTGTTTCCTGACCGATGCCGCAGGACGGCTCGTCAGCCAGGCGGACGGCATCCCCATACACACAGGCGGCGGCGGGCTGATCGTCGAGGCCATCCTGCGTGCGTTCGACGATATCGCGGCGGGCGACTTATTCATCTCCAGCGATCCTTACGTGGCAGGCGGCAATCACCTTCCCGACTGGGTCATCAGCCGCCCCGTGTTTGTCGATAACGAGCTGTTCGCATTCGTCTGCAACCGGGCGCATCAGTCCGATATCGGCGGCGGCGTAGCGGGGACCTACAATCCGGCCGCGACGGAGATATTCCACGAGGGGATCAGGCTGCCGCCGCTGCGGCTTGTGGAACGGGGGCGGTTGCGGCGCGACCTTCGCGACCTGCTCCTGCTCAACAGTCGCTGCGCCGACCTGCTCGAGGGCGATCTGGCGGCGATGCTCGGCTCGACCCAGATCGGAGCTGAGCAGATGACGGGGCTGGCCTCCGACCTCGGGCCGGTGGACCGACTGCGCTACATCGAGGGCATTCTGGATTATGCCGACCGGCGCATGCGGGCTGCGGTCGCCGAGCTGCCCGACGGGGTCTATACCGGCGCCGAGATGACCGACAACGACTGCTTCACCGAACGCGAACTGTGGATACGCGTCACGCTGACGAAGTCTGGCGAACGCCTCAAGCTCGACTTCACGGGCACCGATCCGCAGATGAAGGGCTTCAAGAATTCGTCGATCAGCAATACGCGCTCGGCCACGTACGTCGCGCTGACCTCCTTTCTCGATCCTGAGATTCCGCGCAATGCCGGCACCTATCGCTGCGTGTCGGTTGCCGCGCCGCTGGGGTCGATTGTCAATCCACGCGCGCCCGCGCCTTTGACGATGTGCACGGTTCTGCCCGCACACGAGATCATCCACGCCTGCTGGATGGCGCTCGCCAAGGCGGCTCCCGATCGCGCTTGCGCCGGCTGGGGCAAGATCGCTCATTGCAATATGGCCGGACCGACGCCGTCGGGCAGCACCTACGTCATGTACCACTGGGGCGCACTGCCCGCAGCCGGCGCGGTTCGCGGGCGCGATGGCTTCGAGCAGATCGGCCCCCTCAACAGCCTCGGCAAGCTGGTCGTCCCGAACTGCGAGGCCTACGAGCAGCTATACCCCGTCCGCTTCCTGCAGCATGAACTGCGCTGCGATGCGGCAGGGCCTGGCGAGTACCGCGGCGGCAGCGGCGTTCTTTATCACGCCGTCGTGGAAGAAGCGGCAGAGTACGCGTTTCGCGGCGAAGGCCAGCGCACGCCCTCGGGCTACGGGGTCCACGGCGGTGGTGTCGGTGCGGCGGGTCGCGTCGAGGTGATCCAGAACGGCAACGCCTGGGAGCCACCGCAGTTCGCCACCCAGACTGTCGGTCCGGCAGAGATCAAGATCGCTTCGCCTGCTGGTGGCGGATGGGGCGCCCCCGCGCGCAGGCCGGTCGAGAAGGTCCTGCTCGACGTTCGCAACGGCGTTGTGAGCGTCGGGGAGGCCCGGCGGACCTACAAGGTCGCCATCGCGAAAGATGGCCGCTCGATCGATGCAGCCGAGACCAGGGCCTTGAGGGGGAATTGAGATGCTGAGGGGACGTAACGGCAAGCAGATCATTGCCAATATCGACCGGCTCAACCGCCTGATGGACGAGGCGGGATTAGATGCGGTCGTCGTGCGCGGCGGCCAGAACGTCACCTGGCTCGCCGGCGTTTCCTTCCACGGCACGCTGTCGCGCCACCTCGATCTCGCGGCATCCTCGCGCGGCGTCGCTGTCATCTGGCCGCGCAATAACAAGCCCGTATTCGTGCTCGAAGTGACGGCCGCAGGGCCGGCCGAGCGCGACTCCTGGATCGAGCATTTCGAGGTCTTCAGTGGGTATCAGGAACCATTGTTTGACCGCGTGGCGCGCACCCTGTCCGATCTGAAGCTCGACCGCGCCGCGGTCGGCTTCGACAAGAATTTCGTCGGTGCCGGCTACTGGGACGATATCGCGCGCAAGCTGCCGGACATGAAGATGCACGACTGCGGCGCTCTCATGGACCGTGCGCGCCTTATCAAGACTCCCGAGGAAGTAGCGAAATTCCGTGCCGGTGCGACACTTCTCGACGCCGCCTTTGCAGAGGTGTTGCCGACGATTCGGGCCGGCGAGCTGGAACGGGAAGTGCATGCGCGCATCATCGCCGCCTGTCTCAGGCGCGGCGCCGAGTTCGCCCACGGCATCCTGAACTCCGAGCGCAATCCGGCGATTTATTGCGGCGAGAGTGATTTCGCATTTGTGCGCGGCGATATCGTGCGTACTGACTATCTCGCCTATCTGGACGGCTACCCGGGCCACCAGTCGCGGACCGCAGTCATCGGCCCGCCGTCGCAGGCCCAGCTCGCCGATTACGAAAAATATCATGCTCTCTATCTGGCCACTGCCGACCGTTTGCGCCCCGGCGTCAGCGTCGGCGAACTCTACGACTTTGTCGTAGGCGCTTTCGCTAAAGTGGGCTGGACCTACACAGCGGGCCTCGT
Organism: Hyphomicrobiaceae bacterium; assembly: GCA_050245975.1. Classification (GTDB taxonomy): domain Bacteria; phylum Pseudomonadota; class Alphaproteobacteria; order Rhizobiales; family Hyphomicrobiaceae; genus JBFWWW01. The sequence continues at coordinate 3,233 of JBFWWW010000064.1, read as the reverse complement.
CGGCCATAGTGTCGGCGCATGGTGGCATCAGCAGGAGCCGATCTTCTGCCGCGGCGGGCGTGATGTTCTCGAGCCCGGCATGGTGGTTGCGCTTGAGCCCTATCTGGCGCACTGGCACTTGCAGGACCTGTTTCTGATCACCGAGGGTGCACCGGAGCTGCTCTCGCCCGATCTGGATACACGCAGCATGCTGGTTGCCGGCGCTTGAGAGCGCAGGCTTAACAAACAAGGGAGATGAATATGACGGACGGCACCACGCAGGACCTGGGCAAGGCCGTGCAACTTTATTTCGACCTCATGTATGACTGCGACGTCGCGAAGTTCGATCGCGTGTTCGCGCCGACCTCCCAGCTGCACGGCTTCCGCGAGGGCAAGATGACGTGTTGGCCGGCGGCGCAGTACAAGGAGGTGCTGGCCGGGCGCCAGTCGCCGAAATCGACGGGCGCACCGCGGGAAGAGCAGATTCTGCTGCTCGATGTCGCCTCGCCGACGCAGGCGCTGGCGAAGGTGCGCGTACGCATCGGCAAGGCCGTATTTGTCGACTACCTCTCCTATCACAAGGTCGACGGCAACTGGCGCATCACCTCCAAGGCCTATCACCTCGAGAGCTGATCAGTCGGGGCGTCCCCTGCCGCGAGCGGGTGCGGATTGAAACATCAGTCCGCCTCCGTCTTGATGCCAGCCGGCTCGTCACCCGCGCATCTCCGCAGCGCGGCCAGTAGCGATTGATCGCGGTTATTTCCCCCATAATCTTTATAAATTTGATCTTGTGCGACCACCAACTAGCATCGTCGTCGTCAGGGAGCGACGAGGTATTTGTCTAGTCGGGCGGTCAGGCAGACCGCCGGTCAGCAGCAGGCGCGCCGATCGGAACCCTCCCCCGTTCTCACGCGCAGCCTGCAACGAGGAGGGAACACAATGGATAACACTAGGTGGCCGTCGCGCAGGCGCGTCCTGGCCGGCATCGCCGCAACCCCGGTGGGGCTGCGCGCGGGGCTCGCTGACGCGCAGGATGCGGCCAAGGCCATTCCCGTTCGCATCGGCATCCAGCCACAGGCCTCGTGGCTGCTCTACGTGGCGCGCGAACTCAAGCTCTTCGAGCAGGTCGGCCTGCAGCCGACGTACATCCGCTTCACGACCGGTGCGCAGTCAATCGCCGCCATCGAGAGCAAGAGCGTGGACATCGTGTCGCCAGGGATCACGCCCTACGTGGCTGGACTGGCGCAGGGCGTCGACTGGAAGGTGATCGGCATCGACGCCACCATGTCAGGCGCCGAAGGCATTGTCGTGCGCGGCGACAGCGGCATCACCAAGGTCGAGGACCTCAAGGGCAAGTCGATCGGCGTCGCGCGCGGCTCGACCGCCTACTACAGCCTGCTGGTGGCCCTCAAGAACAAGGGGCTCACCAAAGGCGACGTGAAGCTGCTCCTGATGGGGCCGCCCGAGCAGCTCGGCGCCATGCGGAACAAGGACATCGATGCGGTCGCGGTCTGGGAGCCCTGGATCCAGCGCCACATCACAGAGCTCGGCGGCCGCGTGCTCGGCATGGACGCCGATTTCGGCGTCTACTCCACCACCGGCGTCTATGCCGCGCGAAGCGACTACCTGAAGGACAACCGCGAGGCGGCAAAGCGCTTCCTGAAGGGCCTGCTGCTCGCCTACCGGCAGATCGAGAAGAACGGACCCGACGGGGCGATCACCGCGGTCGCCGACGCGATGAACGTCTCGCGCGACGTCATCAAGATAATGTATCAGGAAGCGCCGGTGCCGCAGATCGTCCACTGGGCCGATGCAAACTACCGCTATGCGCTGACCAAGGACGGCGCGTACCATAGGCAGGTGAAGGAGATGGCGGACTTCCTATTCGCGGAAGGTATCATCACCAAGAAGGTGGATTTGTCGGAGGCCTTCGACGTTTCGCATATCGCGGACGTGCTCCGGGAAAGCGGGAAGTAGTCGAGGGAATGAGCGATCACGTGCAGGTGCGCCGCCGGCGGCTGCGAGCAAAGCTCGCGCGCTGGCGGTATCCTTTCGTTAGCGCCCTCTCGATACTGGGGATGGTGGGGATCTGGGCGCTGGTGACGGGCTCCGGCGTGGTATCGAGCCGCGTCCTGCCCTCGCCGGCGGACGTCCTGGAGACTGGCGGGCGGATCATCCGCAACGGATATGCCGATACGCCGCTCCTGGCGCACATCGGCTGGAGCCTCTATCGCGCGACGATGGGCTTCCTGCTCGGGGTCGTGCTCGCCGTCCCCGTCGGCCTGCTCATGAGCTACAACAAGACCATCGGCGCGATCGCGCAGCCCATCTTCGGCTTCTTCCGCCCGATCCCGCCGATCGCGTTCATTCCGCTGATGATCGTCTGGTTCGGCATCGGCGAGACGAGCAAGATTCTTCTGATCTTCGCGGCGTCGTTCAACTACACCGTCCTCAACAGCGCGGCCGGCATGAAGTCCGTGCCCGAGCAGCTCATCAGGGCCGGCACCAACCTGGGCCTGACACGCTGGCAGCTTTTCACGAGCGTCATGTTTCCCGCTGCCCTGCCCGCCATCCTGACAGGAATCAAGACATCGGCGGCGGTAAGCTGGGCGGTGCTGGTCGCAGCCGAGCTCATCGCCGCACAAGCGGGCCTCGGCTTCATCATCACCGACGCCGGCACGTTCTTCCGCATCTCCGACGTGTTCATCGGCATCCTCATCATCGGCGCGATCGGGCTTGCCATCGAGCTCGCGATCTCGACGGTCGAGCGCAGGCTGCTGCACTGGCAAGGCAAGGCCTAGAGATGGGCAACATCGTTCTCGATGCCGTCAGCAAAGTCTACCCGATGACGGAGGAGCCGGGCGCGTCCGGTGTCGTCGCCGTCGACAATGTGGCGATGACGATCGACGATCACCAGATCGTCTGCTTCGTCGGCCCTAGCGGATGCGGCAAGAGCACCGTGCTCAACATGATCGCCGGCTTCGAGCTGCCGACGAGCGGACGCATCACCGTCGGCGACAAGGTCGTGCAGCGGGCCGGCCCCGACCGCATGGTCGTGTTCCAGAGCCCGGCGCTGTTCGGCTGGATGACGGTGCATCAGAACATCGTCTTCGGCCCGCGCAAGCGCGGCATGCCGAAGGCGCAGTACGAGGCGGACGCGGCGCGCCTCATCACGGCCGTGGGACTCGACGAGTTCGCCACGCGCTATCCCTATCAACTGTCGGGCGGTATGCGGCAGCGCGTACAGATCGCCC
>JBFWWW010000063.1:0-18279 GCA_050245975.1 Hyphomicrobiaceae bacterium | reverse complement strand
GGTCGATCCCGCACACCTGGGCGCGGCCGTGCCGCCGTTGTCGGGAAGTGCCTACAACTTCGATCTGGCCGGCGCGCGCTGGCGCTGGCAGGACTACGCGGTGGGCGAGAAGATCGATCACGCGGACGGCATGACGCTGGAGGAGGCGGAGCATCAGATCGCAACGCGCCTCTACCAGAACACGGCCAAGGTGCATTTCAATCAGCATGAGCAGGCGAGCGGACGTTTCAAGCGCCGCCTCATCTATGGGGGCGTGGTGATCTCGCTGGCCCGAAGCCTGTCCTTCAACGGTCTCGCCAATGCCTTCCATGTGGCGGCTCTCAACGGCGGACGACATGTCGCCCCCTGCTTCGCCGGCGACACGGTCTACGCGTGGAGCGAGATTCTGGATCGGGCTGAGATCCCCGGACGGACGGACATCGGCGCCCTTCGGATGCGGACGATCGCGACCAAGAACGTTCCCTGCCGGGACTTTCCGGACAAGGGCCCGGACGGGAACGCAGCCGAAGGCGTCATTCTCGATCTCGACCTCTGGGTCGTCCTTCCGCGCTAGCGGCATGCCCAGCCTGGCCATTCGCTGAGCGAATGGGAGACGAGCGCGTGGCGATGGCGGCGCTTTGGACAATTGCTCCGCCAGACGGAGCACGATAAAAGCCGTGAGAGACCCTTCCTGGCGGAGACCGAGCCTCATGGCAGACGCCAAGCCCGTTGCGCGACCGCTTTCGCCGCACCTGCAGATCTACTGGCCGCTCATCAACATGGTGATGTCGATCCTGCATCGCATCACCGGTGGAGCGCTCTATTTCGGTACCGTCCTGCTGGCGTGGTGGCTGGTCGCCGCTGCGCTTGGCCAGAAGCATTACGACTATGTGACGAACCTGTTTGCGGCCTCGCCTTTCGGCGTGCCGGTCGGCCGCATCATCCTCTTCGGCTACACGTGGGCGCTTATCCACCACATGCTTGGCGGTGTGCGCCATCTGATCTGGGATACGGGCCGGGGCTTCGACCTCAAGACCGTGAACCTGATGTGCTGGCTGTCGATCATCGGCTCGGTCGTCCTGACAGTCGTGGTCTGGGCCCTCGCCCTCGGCTTCCATGGTGATCTCTGAGATGACGCTGCACCCCAACGACTCGCCGACCCAAGCCCGGATCCGCACTCCGCTCGCACGCGTGCGAGGCCTTGGATCGGCCAAGGAGGGCGCGGACCACTTCTGGAAGCAGCGCGTCACGGCAATCGCCAACCTGGTGTTGGTCTGCCTCCTAGCCGGCATCGTCGTGCACCTCATCGGCGCGGACTATGCAACGGTCAAAAAAACCCTGGCGAAGCCGCTGGTCGGCATTCTGCTGATCCTTCTCGTGCTGTCCGGCGTCCACCACATGCGCCTCGGCATGCAGACCATCATCGAGGATTACGTGACGTCCGAAGGGCGCAAGATCGCGCTGCTGATGCTGAATTCGTTCTTTGCCATCTGCGTCGCGCTGTCGTGCATTTTCGCGGTGCTGAAGCTGAGCCTGGGAGCCTGAGGATCATGGCTGCATCGAAGACCGGGGCCAATGGCACTGCCATGCCGGCCGTGAACGGCAAGGCCTATCCCGTGCACGACCACAGCTACGACGTGGTGGTCGTGGGCGCCGGCGGCGCAGGTCTGCGCGCGACGCTTGGTTGCGCCGAGGCCGGTCTGAAGACGGCCTGCGTGACGAAGGTGTTTCCCACCCGCTCGCACACGGTGGCCGCTCAGGGCGGCGTCGCCGCGGCGCTTGGCAACATGGGGCCGGACGATTGGCGCTGGCACATGTATGACACCGTCAAGGGCGCCGACTGGCTCGGCGATCAGGATTCGATCGAATATCTGTGCCGGCACGCGCCGGCCGCGGTGTATGAGCTCGAGCATTACGGCGTTCCCTTCAGCCGCACGGAGGACGGGCGCATCTACCAGCGGCCGTTCGGCGGCATGACGACGGAGTTCGGCGAAGGGCCCCCGGCGCAACGCACCTGCGCGGCAGCCGACCGCACGGGCCATGCGATGCTTCACACGCTCTACGGCCAGTCGCTGCGTCACTCGGCCGAATTCTTCATCGAATACTTCGCCATCGACCTGATGATGGATGCGGACGGAGCCTGCCGCGGCGTCGTCGCCATGAATCTCGAGGACGGCACGATCCACCGCTTTGCCGCCAAGAAGACCATCCTGGCGACCGGCGGCTATGGCCGCGCCTACTTCTCCTGCACGTCGGCGCATACCTGCACGGGCGACGGCAATGGCATGGTGCTGCGTGCAGGCCTGCCGCTGCAGGACATGGAATTCGTGCAGTTCCACCCCACCGGTATCTACGGCGCGGGTGTCCTCATCACGGAGGGCGCGCGCGGCGAAGGCGGCTATCTGACCAATTCGGCGGGCGAACGGTTCATGGAGCGCTATGCCCCGCACGCCAAAGATCTCGCCTCACGCGATGTGGTGTCGCGGTCGATGACCATCGAAATCCGCGAGGGGCGGGGTGTTGGCCCCGAGAAGGACCATATCTTCCTGCACCTCGACCACCTCGATCCGAAAATCCTGCATGAGCGTCTGCCCGGCATCACGGAAAGCGCCAAGATTTTCGCGGGCGTCGACCTGCGGCGGCAGCCCATCCCCGTGCTGCCAACGGTGCACTACAACATGGGCGGCATCCCGACGAACTTCCATGGTGAGGTCGTCACGCTCAAGAACGGCAACCCCGATACCATCGTGCCCGGCCTCATGGCCATCGGCGAGGCGGCTTGCGTATCGGTGCACGGTGCCAACCGGCTCGGCAGCAACTCGCTGATCGATCTTGTCGTCTTCGGACGCGCCGCCGGCCTCCGCTGTGGCGAGACTGTCGAGCAAGGCAATGCCTTGCCTGATCTGCCCAAGGATGCTGCCGAGATGGCACTGAGCCGTCTCGACCATTTCCGCCACGCGTCCGGCGGCACGCCGACGGCAACGCTGCGGCTCAAGATGCAGAAAGTCATGCAGAGCAACTGTGCGGTGTTCCGCGACGGGCCTGTGCTGGATGAGGGCGTGACGCAGATCAACGAGATCTGGAAGGGGACCGACGACATCTGTGTGTCCGACCGGTCGCTTGTCTGGAACTCCGATCTGGTCGAGACGCTGGAGTACGACAATCTCATCGCGCAGGCAGCCGTCACCGTGAAGGGTGCGGCAACGCGACAGGAGAGCCGCGGTGCGCATGCGCGCGAGGATTATCCCAAGCGCGACGATGTGGACTGGATGAAACACACCCTGGCGTGGGCCGACGACGCCACGCGCTCGGTGCGACTCGACTACCGTCCTGTGCACACCTACACCATGACCAACGAGGTCAAGTACATCGAGCCCAAGGCTCGCGTCTATTGACGTGGCCGGCCCAGTCGGCTGCAGAACTCCATCGCGGACATCCGTCCGCGCAGAAGATCGGAAAGCACCTGCCAAATGGTTCAGCTCACGCTCCCGAAGAACTCGAAGATCGAGACCGGCAAGACCTGGAATGAGCCGGGCAAGAGTGGAGACTGGAAAGCGTTCCGCGTCTACCGCTGGAACCCGGAGGATGGCGCAAATCCTCGGCTCGACACCTACTGGATCGACCGCAAGACGTGCGGGCCGATGGTTCTCGACGCGCTCATCAAGATCAAGAATGAGATCGACGCCACGCTGACGTTCCGCCGCTCCTGCCGTGAAGGCATTTGCGGCTCGTGCTCCATGAACATCGACGGCACCAACACGCTGGCCTGCCTCAAGTCGATCGACGAGGTGAAGGGCACGGTGAAGATCTATCCGCTGCCGCATATGGAGGTGGTGAAGGACCTGGTACCGGACCTGACCAACTTCTATGCGCAACACCGGTCCATCGAGCCGTGGCTCCAGACCACCACGCCGGCGCCGCCGAAGGAGTGGCGGCAGGCCAAGGAGGATCGCGAGAAGCTTGACGGGCTCTATGAATGCATCCTCTGCGCCTGCTGCTCGGCATCGTGCCCGAGCTACTGGTGGAATTCGGACCGCTACCTTGGGCCGGCTGCCCTGCTGCAGTCCTATCGCTGGGTCATCGACAGCCGGGACGAAGCCACGGGCGAGCGGCTCGACGATCTCGAGGACCCGTTCCGCCTCTATCGCTGCCACACGATCTTGAACTGCGCCAAGGCTTGTCCGAAGGGGTTGAACCCGGCCAAGGCGATCGCTGAGATCAAGAAGCTGATGGTGGAGCGCCGCGTCTAGGTATCCGACAACGGCCGGCGCTCATAGTTTGCAGGAGCGCATTCGATGCTCGATCACGTTGGAATTCCGGTTTCCGATTTCAGCCGGGCTCGGGCCTTCTACCTGAGTGTCCTGAAGCCGCTCGGCTATGATCTGGTGCTCGAGGTCTCATCGGAAGAAACGGGCGGTCAAAGCCACGCGGGCTTCGGCTCCAAAGGGCGGCCGCAATTCTGGATCGGAACCGGAAAGCCGATCCGAGGTCGTGTCCATTTCGCATTTTCAGCAAAAACCAGGGATGCGGTCCGCGCGTTCCACGCCGCCGCGCTGAAAGCCGGGGGCCGGGATAATGGCGAGCCTGGTTTGCGGCCGCATTATCATGAAAACTATTATGGCGCGTTTGTTCTTGATCCCGACGGACATAATATCGAGGCCGTCTGCCATCTTGCCGAATAAGCGAAATCGCAAAAAAGAAGACCGGAGACGCTATCGCGATCTCCGGCCTTCGAAACGTCACTCTGAAAGCAGGCCTGCGATCCGCTGACGACACGACTGCCCAGACAGCAGCGGTGCGGAAGGCTGGCCTCGCCTGGTCAGCGGCGCTTCGCCTTCTTCTTCGCAGGGGCCTTCTTGACGGTCTTCTTCTTCGCCTTCGCTTTGACAGCAGCCTTAGCCATTTCAAATCCCTCTCTCTAATTCTCTCTCAAATTGCCCGAATCACTCCGGACACGGGCGATCATGGGGAGAGCAAGGAATTTTGTTGATATAAAATATGCGATTTCCAATGCAAAGTTCGATGTTTGACAGGTCGGTGTGACTCTAAATCAACAAATTTCAATGAGTTGCTCGGGATGAGCTGAGCAAAGTTCTGACGAACAGCTTCTCATCATCCGGTTTTTTCAAAAGAATAGGCGATTGAGCAGTCGCATCGCCGTTGCCGTTCGATGTCCGCGTCGCGTTGCTGAGCGGCGGAAACCGGCAATCGGGACAGACGCGGGAGCGCGCACACTGCATCTGCGACGCGACAAAAAACTACGACCGGAAGCTGTCTGGGCAGCTACCGGTCGAAGCAATCGGCCTTGCGGCCACGTCCGCTGAATGGCGGCGTTAGGCAGCCTTCCGGCGAGCCTTCGCGCGCGACTTGCGGGCGGTCGGACGGCGGCTGCGCTTCACGGCAACCTTCCGGCGGGCGGCGCCAGAGCGCTTCGCAACCGGCTTCCGCTTCGCCTTCACGCGACGGACGGTCTTGGCCTTCTTCTTCAGCATCTTCGCCATGATATTTTCCTCTTTCTCTCGGGTTTCAGTTCCCAGTTTCAGTCTGCCCAAAAACGAATCTGTACTCACAACGTCAGTACTGTTGCGGCACAACGGTTAACTCGACGTTAACGGGTCAAGTCTTTCAAGGGCTTGGCGGTGCGTGCGCAATTCAAAATGCAAAGCGCGCGAGCTAACTGTGCAGTGCAGTTGCCAATTCCCCGGGCGGGCGGATTTGCGGCGCACACATGCGAAAATGCCCATTTTGCTTGGGTTTTCGAAGCTCTATTGTGCGATCGCACAGCTCGAACACGCGCAGAGAGATGCATGCGAATTGTCAGTCTGATTTCCAGCGCAACAGAAATTCTTTCTGCGCTCGGCGCGCAATCTCAGCTCGTCGGTCGCAGTCATGAATGCGATTTTCCGAAAACGATTCGCGATTTGCCGCAGCTCACCGAGCCGAAGTTCAAGGTCGAAGGAACGAGCGGAGAGATCGACGAACGGGTGCGCGCGATCGTCACCGAGGGCCTTTCTGTCTACCGCGTCGATGCCGAGGCCCTGCGGGCGCTGCGGCCGGACCTGATCGTGACGCAGGACCATTGCGAGGTCTGCGCCGTGAGCATCAAGGATGTGGAGGCGGCAGTCTGCGGGTGGACCGGCGGCGCCGCGCGGATCGTTTCGCTGCGGCCAGACAGCCTGCCTGATGTCTATGCCGACATCGTCCGGGTTGCCGATGCGCTCGGCAATGCGAAGGGCGGAGAGCGGCTCTGCGCGGCGATGAAGACCCGGTTCGCGACGATTTCCGATGCGGTCCAAGGCCGTCGCCGTCCGCGCGTGGCCTTTATCGAATGGGGCGAGCCGTTGATGAGTGGCGGCAACTGGATGCCGACACTCATTCGCATAGCGGGCGGCACCAGTATCTTCGGCGTCGAGGGCGGCCGGTCCGAGGTGTTGTCGTGGGCCGACCTCGGCGCGGCCGATCCCGAGGTCGTTCTCATTGCCCCGTGCGGCTTTACGTTGGAGCAGTCGATTGCCGAGCTGCGTCAGCTCGAGCGGCACCCGGCGTGGTCGACTCTCAAGGCCGTCAAGGATGGGCGGGTCTATTGCGCCGACGGCAACGCCTACTTCAATCGACCGGGGCCGCGGCTCGTCGAGAGCGCCGAGATCGTGGCGGAGATTCTGCACCCTGAGACGTGCCGGTTCGGGCACGAGGGCGCCGGCTGGGTCCGGCAGCCCTCGTGACGGAAGATCCTGTGCAGGTGGTCAGGCGGCGCGCGAGATGCGGTTCTGAAGGTCGAGAACCGCCAGCATGAAGCCCACGCGATCTTCCATTGCTTCGGCGAACATCGAGAAATAGTTCGGACTGTCCGGCACGATCTCGCCGATCACCTCGCCGTATTCGAAGCGCAGGTCGGCCTCGTGCTTCTTCGCGATGGCCTGCATTTTCGAGTTTTCCGCAAGGCAGCTCATGTAGAGACGCTGCACGCCGCGGTTGCGGGCCGTGCGGATGACCCGGCCCATCAGCTCGGTGCCGATGCCTTGGTCCTGAAATCCCTTTTCGACCGAGAAAGCGGCCTCCGCCTCGGGCCCCCAGATGTCTCCAAGCTTGCGCAGCTCCGCTGCTGCGCGGACCTGGCCGCCATCCAGAAAGGCATAGACAATGCTGCCCATGTCCGACATGCGGCTCGCATAGTCCTCGATAAAAGCGTCCGACACGCCGTGCGCGAAGCGCAGACGCCGGCTTTCCTTGTCCAGTCTCAGCAGATGGTCGCGGAACTTGTCTGTTTCCGTCGGCCAAAGCTTACGTATGTTCCCTCCCCAGAACTGGTGATCGCTCATGATCGGCCTCCGTCCTGGTACGCGCATCGCACCCGCCACATGCATATGTGCGCTTATTGCGCGATGCACAATAGAGCGATGAATATGACCCCAGGATGAACTGAGAATCCACGATAAAACATGAGCATATCTGCTATGCGGCGATGCAACATTTGCCGCAATTGCGGGCATGTTGCGTGGGTTGGTCGCGAAGTTTGTCGCGATGTCGCAGGGATTCCGGTCGCCAGAGCATTTTTCTCTGGGCGTCTCCGAATGATGTGGGTGCCGCGCCTTGACCCTCGGCGGCAGGCGCGATAGCCGAGGCGGCCATGCCGGGAACCCTGCTCGACCAATATCGCGCGCGAAACGCCGCCGGCGAAATCGAGGTCGACCCGGCACAGATCGCGGCCGTCGAGCGGCTCGACAAGCTGAGTGGCGAGCTTGCCCGATGGAATCCGTCGGACGGTGGCCTCTTGCGCATGTTTCGGCGCCCGGCACCGCCACCCAGGGGGCTTTACATCCACGGCGCAGTCGGTCGCGGCAAGACGATGCTGATGGACATGTTTTTCGCCAGCGCACCCGTGGTCCGGAAACGCCGTGTCCATTTTCACGAGTTCATGGCCGATGTGCACGACCGGCTGACCGCAGCCCGCAAGACGGTGCGCGAGAGCGAGGATCCGATTACGGCCGTTGGCCGCAGCATTGCCGACGAAGCCGCCCTGCTGGCCTTCGACGAGTTGCACGTCACGGACATCGCCGATGCGATGATCCTGGGCCGCCTGTTCAAGACCATCTTCGAGCAGCCTGTCGTGGTCGTCGCCACCTCCAATGCTCAACCGGTCGATCTCTATCTCAACGGTCTCAACCGCCAGCTTTTCCTGCCCTTCATCGACCTGGTGGAGGACCACATGGACGTTCTGGAGCTGAAGGCGGCCAAGGACTTCCGTCTTGTGAAGCTGGCCGGCCGTCCGCTGTATTTCGTGCCCGCGGATGCTCATGCGACCGCCGAGATGGACCGCCTATGGGCGAGCCTCACCGGTGGCAGCGCACCGCACGCCGTCGATCTCGACGTCAAGGGCCACAAGGTCCACGTTCCGCGCGCCGCGATGGGCGTCGCCCGCTTCAATTTCGAAGATCTGTGCGTGAAGCCTCTGAGCGCGCTCGACTTCCTGCACATTGCACACGCCTTCCACACGATCTTGCTGGAAGGCGTTCCGGTGTTTGGCCGCGGCGAACGCGACGTCACACGCCGGTTCATCAACCTGATCGACACGCTCTATGACAATCATGTCTGTCTGGCCGTGTCCGCTGCGGCCGAACCCGATGCGCTCTATCCGTCGGGTGACATGGCCTTCCTGTTCGAGCGCACCGCCTCGCGCCTGATCGAGATGCGCTCCGAGAGCTACCTCACGGAGCGTGCGCGCAGGCGCGAGGAGATGCTGGCCGGGCCTCTGCCAGGATGAGCCTAGGCGGCGTTGGCCTTGGAGGGCGCCGCAGGCTCGGCCGCTGCCGGCATCTTTTTCATGCCGTCGCGCGGCCGGTAGGTAAGTTTGAGCACCTGTCGAAATGCGCGCAGCTGCTTCCTGAGCAAGGCGCGGTACTCGTAGTAGTTGGCCTCGAGCGTATGGCGGTCGGACGCCACGAAAGACCGCCGGCGCGCCGGAACGGTATTACGCGCTCCATCGAGATAGCGCGCGGCGATCTCCGGCGCCTGCTGCTCGGCCACAATCAGGTTGGAGATGATCTGTCCCTGATAGTCGGCGATGCGCCACATGCTGCCGTTGGCCTGAACCAGCCCAGCGGCGTAGAGCCCGTCGTGCTCGGTGTCGATCATGCTCAGGTGCAGCTTGGGCCGCCCGTCAGGAGCAAAAATCAGGCTGTTGTCGATGAACGGCAGGGAGATGCGATAGCCGGTCGCAAAGACGATCGTGTCGATGGTCTCGGCCGATCCGTCCTTGAAGATGACGCGGTTGCTGTCGTAGCGGTCGATCTCTGCCTTGACTGTGAGACGGCCATGGGCGGCGAGCCGCGGGATCTCGTCGCTCATCGTCGGATGTGCCTGATCGATGGCATAATCCGGATCGGGCAGGCGATAGCGTGACGGCGGTCCCTGGAGCAGCCACAGGCTGGCGCGGAAGATCTGCCGCTTCATGAAGCGCGGCAGGGGCAGGTGCTCCACGAAAGAGACGACATCGTGCGTGGGAAAACCCAGCATGAACTTGGGCACGAACCAGTAGCCGCGTCGCCAGCTGAAGAAGACCTCGGAGCCGCCGTGGATGGCATCCGAGGCGACGTCGCAGGCCGAGTTGCCGGCGCCAACGACGAGCACGCGACGGTCGCGCAGCTGGCGCGGATGCCGGTAGTCGCGAGAGTGCAGGATGGTGCCGTTGAAGGTGCCCGGGTAGGTCGGCATGCGCGGCACGTCGTGGTGGCCGTTGGCAAGCACGACGCCGCGATAAAGCCGCGGCTCGGGTTCTCCTGCGACGGTGACGCTCCATACCTTGTCGCCGGAGGGTGTCACGCTGGTGACGGTCTTGCCGAGCTCGATATGCGGCTCGATGCCGAACTTGTGCGCGTACTTCCTGAAGTAGCCGAGCACCAGGCGATGGTTCGGGTATTCGGGATAGTCGGCATCCTCCATCGGAAAGTCGTCGTAGCCGGTCGAGCTGATGGAGGAGACGAGGTGGGTCGTCTCGTAGACCGTGCCGTAGGGTGTTTCGATATTCCAGAGGCCGCCGATATCGCTGGCGCGCTCGAGGCAGTCGAAAGGAATGCCGCGCTGCTTGAAGTTCTTTGCAACGGCAAGCCCCGACGCGCCGGCGCCGATGATGCAGTAGCGGTCTGGTACGGAAGACTGGGTCATGGGATCACGCACGTAAATGCTCGCGGTCTGCCGGGCGTTCCCGCGATGGTTTCAGCGAGCGGCCCGTTACTGCGGTCTAGCTCCGGATGGCAATGAGGGATTTGGTAACCCCCAGCACGCGTTCGGAGCGCATTTCGGCGTCCGGAAACAGCGCCGCGAACTGCCGCCCGTCCAGGAGGACCATGCGCTGGATGTCTTCCATGGCGCTGTCGATGGTGCTGCGACGCTTGGAGAAGCCGACATCGAAGCGCATGAGGATGCGGTAGCGGAGCTGCTCGGGCAGCCAATGGAAGAACGGCAGGCGCACGTGCGGCTCCACGGGGAACCAGAAATACGGCGTCTGAACATAATACTTGGGGGCAAGGCGACGGACATTGGCCGCCATCTTCCGCATGGCGATCCAGTCGCCGACGTGCTCGATCACCGAGTTCGAATGAACGAGATCGAACGAATTGTCGGCATACTGCGAGAGGTCGGTGGCATCGCCCCGTTCGGACGCCATTTTGGGATGAGTTACAACCGGAGCCTCGAGGTTGACCAGCGTGATGTGCACGTTGCGGCTGTCGATGAAGTCCTTGGCGATGTTCCAGTAGACGGTTTCGCCGCCGACATCGAGGATGCGGCACGAGCCCTTGGCTGCGATGATGCCGTCGATCAGTTCGCGAACATGCGCGAAGCGCTTCTGACGGAATCGGAACGGCAGCGAACTGCTGTCCGCGTAGGGGTTCTTTAGAACCATCGACATCTTTCTAGGGGCCCTCATGCGGTCCGCGCCGCCCTGTGTGGCTACGACTCCCGCCATACAGGTTCAACCGGTCCGCTGCCCGTTGGTTAAGCAGACTACCCCGGAAAGCCGCCTTTCGTCGCGGAATGGTTGCGACGCCTTGAACGGCCCTGAGTTTCAGGCTAACCAACCATTGAATTTTCGTTAGGCGGCTGCCTCCCGGCAGGCGGCGAGGCTTATCAAACCACAGGGAGCTAAAGTATGGCGCGCACACGGATCGCGCTGATCGGCGCTGGCATGATCGGCGGCACACTTGCGCATCTCGTGGGTCTCAAGGAACTGGGCGATGTCGTCCTGTTCGATATCGCAGAAGGCGTCCCGGCGGGCAAATCGCTGGACATCGCCCAGGCGGGCGCGATCGAGGGCTTCGACGCGACGCTCAAGGGCACCAGTGCCTATGCCGACATCAAAGGCGCCGACGTCATCATCGTGACGGCCGGGTTCCCGCGCAAGCCGGGCATGAGCCGCGACGACCTTTTGGGTGCGAACCTGAAGGTGATGGAGCAGGTGGGCGCCGGCATCAAGGCGCACGCTCCGGATGCCTTCGTCATCGTCATCACGAATCCGCTCGACGCGATGGTGTGGGCCCTGCAGAAGGCCAGTGGTCTTCCGGCCAACAAGGTCGTCGGCATGGCGGGCGTCCTCGACACAGGCCGGTTCCGGCTTTTCCTGGCACAGGAAATGAACGTTTCGGTCGAGGACGTGACGGCGTTCGTGCTTGGCGGCCACGGCGACGACATGGTGCCGCTGGTGCGGTACTCGACGGTCGCCGGCGTGCCCCTGCCGGACCTGATCAAGATGGGCTGGATCAAGCAGGATCGCCTCGACCAGATCGTCGATCGTACCCGCAAGGGTGGCGGCGAGATCGTTGCGCTGCTCAAGACGGGTTCGGCCTACTACGCGCCGGCTTCGGCGGCGATCCAGATGGCCGAGAGCTATCTCAAGGACAAGCGCCGTG
This sequence comes from Hyphomicrobiaceae bacterium, assembly GCA_050245975.1. GTDB lineage: Bacteria > Pseudomonadota > Alphaproteobacteria > Rhizobiales > Hyphomicrobiaceae > JBFWWW01. The sequence continues at coordinate 6,397 of JBFWWW010000063.1, read as the reverse complement.
TTCTGCCCTGCGCGGTCCTGCTCAACGGCGAATACGGCATCAAGGGCATGTACGTCGGTGTACCGGCGGTCATCGGTGCCAACGGTGCGGAAAAGGTCGTCGAGATCGAGCTCAACGCGGCCGAGAAGCAGATGTTCGACAAGTCGGTTGCTTCGGTGCAGGGTCTGATCGACGCGTGCAAGAAGATCGCGCCGCAGCTCGGGGCCTGAGGCACACGTCAAGCAAGGGAGCGATGCCATGCCGAAGATGCCCATAGAAACGTCGAAGGCGAAAGCGATCGGTCCCTATTCGCTCGGCATGGCTGCCGGCGACTACGTCTTCCTGTCGGGTCAGATCCCGCTGGACGCCAGTTCCGGCAAGCTCGTTGGCAATGACGTCACGGCCCAAACCGAGCAGGTCTTTCGCAACATCTCGATTCTTCTCGAGGCGGCGGGCCTGACCTACGGCCATGTCGTCAAGTCGACGGTGTTCCTCGCCGACATGGGCGACTTCGCGGCCATGAACGAGGTGTACAAGAAGTATGTCGCGGCGCCGTTTCCGGCCCGTTCGACGATCCAGGTCGCGGCGCTGCCGATGGGCGCCAGGGTCGAGATAGAAATGATCGCCTACAAGGGGGCCTAGCTCTTCAAGGCCTCCGCTCCCACCGTCACGTCCGCTCTCCGCTCCTGCAGGACCGCCTCATGAATATTCACGAGTATCAGGCCAAAGAGCTCTATCGCCAGTACGGGGTGCCGACGCCGCAGGGATTTCCAGCATTCAGCGTCGATGAGGCCGTCGCGGCAGCCAAGAAGCTCCCTGGTCCGGTCTGGGTGGTCAAGGCGCAGATCCATGCTGGCGGACGCGGCAAGGGCCGCTTCAAGGAAGCTGCCGCCGGTGACAAGGGCGGCGTTCGCCTTGCGAAGTCGATCGACGAGGTGAAGGCTTTCGCGGGCCAGATGCTCGGCAACACGCTCGTCACTGTGCAGACGGGAGCCGCCGGCCGGCCGGTGCAGAGGCTCTATGTCGAGGACGGATCGCAGATCGCCCGCGAGCTCTACCTGTCGGCCCTCATCGATCGGGCCACCTCGCGCGTGTCATTCATCGCCTCGACCGAGGGCGGGATGGACATCGAGACCGTAGCGCACGAAACGCCGGAAAAGATCATGACGATGTCGATCGATCCGGCGTCGGGTTATTTTCCGTTCCATGGTCGCAAGATCGCCTTCGCCCTCGGGCTCAAGGGCGATCAGGTCAATCAGTGCGTCAAGCTGGTGGGCAGTCTCTACCGGATGTTTGTCGAGAAGGACATGAGCCTGCTCGAGATCAATCCGCTGGTTGTCACGAAGGACGGCAATCTGCTTTGCCTCGACGGCAAGATGGACTTCGACGGCAACGCGCTATTCCGCCACAAGGAGATCATTGAGCTGCGCGACGTCACCGAAGAGGATCCCGCGGAGGTCGAGGCCTCGCGTTACGACCTCAACTACATCAAGCTCGACGGTACGATCGGCTGCATGGTCAACGGTGCCGGCCTCGCCATGGCGACGATGGACATCATCAAGCTGTACGGCGCGGAGCCGGCAAACTTTCTGGATGTCGGCGGCAGCGCCTCGAAAGAGAAGGTGGCGCAGGCCTTCAAGATCATCCTGTCCGATCCCAACGTAAAAGGCATCCTGGTCAACATTTTCGGCGGGATCATGCGTTGTGACATCATCGCCGACGGCGTCGTCACCGCGGCCCGCGAGATGGGGATCACAGTGCCGCTGGTCGTCCGGCTCGAAGGAACCAACGTCGAGCTCGGGAAGGAGATCCTTGCCAAGTCCGGCCTCAAGATCGTCCCGGCGGACAACCTCGCCGACGCCGCCCAGAAGATCACCAGCGAAGTCAAGAAGGCTGCCTGACATGGCCATTCTCGTCGACAAGACCACGAAGGTGATCTGCCAGGGCATCACCGGCAGCCAGGGCACGTTTCACACCCAGCAGGCGATCGCCTATGGCACCAACGTCGTCGGCGGGGTCACCCCCGGCAAGGGCGGCACGAAGCACCCGGATGCTGCTCTCGCAGGTGTCCCGATCTTCGACACCGTGCAGGAGGCGCGCCGCAAGACCGGAGCCAATGCAACGTCGATCTACGTTCCGCCGCCGTTTGCCGCCGACGCCATCCTCGAAGCAATCGATGCCGAGATCCCGCTCGTGATCTGCATCACCGAGGGCATCCCGGTGATGGACATGGTCAAGGTGAAGCGGGCGCTGCAGGGCTCGGCTTCCCGCCTCATCGGACCCAACTGCCCGGGTGTTCTGACACCGAATGCCTGCAAGATAGGCATCATGCCGGGCAACATCTTCCGCGCCGGAAACGTCGGCATCGTATCGCGCTCCGGCACGCTGACCTATGAGGCGGTCAAGCAGACCACGGACGCGGGTCTCGGGCAGTCGACGGCCGTCGGCATCGGCGGTGACCCGATCAAAGGCACCGAGTTCATCGATGTGCTCGAGATGTTCCTGGCCGATAAGGATACGCACTCGATCATCATGATCGGTGAGATCGGTGGCTCGGCCGAGGAGGATGCTGCCGATTTCATCAAGCGCGAGGGTGTCAAGGGCCGCAAGAAGCCGATGGCCGGATTCATCGCCGGCGTCACCGCGCCGCCGGGCCGGCGGATGGGCCATGCCGGGGCCATCATTTCAGGCGGCAAGGGCAAGGCGGAGGACAAGCTGGAGGCCATGCGGTCTGCCGGCATCGCCATCGCGGACAGCCCGGCTGCCCTGGGAACGACGCTGGCCAAGGTCCTGGGCCGCTGATTGTCTGCCTGAGCCCTATCTGCAGCTATGTCTGCGCGCATATGAGGCAGACTTTTGCAGGCCTTATACGGCCTTGTGGCGTGTACTAAATAACTCGATGTGTTAGTTAGCGCCCCAACGAGTGTGGGCGCTTCGTCGCGTCTTGCGTGCGACCCCCTGGGCCCCTCTAACCGCACGGTGAACTCATGTCACGCCAACCGCAGAACGAGGACTTTGCGCGGACCTCCTTCCTGCAAGGCGCAAACGCCGCCTATATCGAGGAACTCCAGGCCCAGTACGACAAGAATCCGGGCTCCGTGTCCGATGAGTGGCGCCTGTTTTTCCAGAGCCTGCAGGATGAGCACGTCGCCACGCACGGGGGCGGTCCTGGCAACGGTCCCTCCTGGGCCCGGCCGCTCGACGAGATTTCATCGACCAACAACCCTGAGCTGGTTGCGGCCCTCACGGGCGACTATGGCGTTACCGAGCGCTCGCTGCGGGACAAGTTGCACGCGCAGGCGCAGTCGTTCGGCGCCGAACTCAGCCCGCTTGCTTCGTTCCGCGCGATCCAGGATTCGATTCGTGCCCTGATGCTCATTCGCGCCTACCGCGTCATGGGCCACCTTGCGGCGGACCTCGACCCGCTCGGGTTGACGGAGCGAAAGGTGCATCGGGAGCTGCGGCCCGAGACCTACGGCTTCACGGACGCCGATCTCGACCGCCCGATTTTCATCGACAAGGTGCTTGGGCTGGAAACGGCGACGGTGCGCCAGATGCTCGCGATCCTGCGCCGGACCTACTGCCGCCAGATCGGCGTCGAATTCATGCACATCACGAGCCCGGCGCAGAAGTCGTGGATCCAGCAGCGCATCGAAGGTGCGGACAAGGAAATTACGTTCACGCCCGAAGGCCGGCGCGCGATCCTCAACAAGCTGATCGAGGCGGAGACGTTCGAGAAGTTTGCCGACGTCAAGTACACGGGGACCAAGCGCTTCGGGCTCGACGGTGCGGAGTCGATGGTGCCGGCGCTGGAGCAGATCATCAAGCGCGGCGGCCAGCTCGGCATCAAGGAAATCGTCATGGGCATGGCCCATCGCGGACGCCTCAATGTGCTGTCCAACGTGATGGCCAAGCCGCATCGTGCCGTATTCAATGAGTTCAGGGGCGGGTCTTTCAAGCCTGACGACGTTGAGGGGTCGGGCGACGTCAAATACCACCTCGGCGCCTCTTCCGATCGCGCCTTCGACGGCAACAACGTGCACTTGTCGCTGACGGCCAACCCGTCGCATCTGGAGATCGTTGACCCGGTCGTGCTCGGCAAGGTGCGGGCCAAGCAGGATCAGCACTCCTGCCAGCCCAACGACAGGCGCGCCGTGCTGCCGTTGTTGATCCACGGCGATGCGGCGTTCGCTGGCCAGGGCGTGGTGGCGGAATGCTTCGGTCTGTCGGGCCTCAAGGGGCACCGCACGGGCGGATCCATCCACTTCATCATCAACAATCAGATCGGCTTCACCACCAATCCGCGGTACTCGCGTTCGTCGCCCTACTGCTCGGACGTGGCCAAAATGGTCGAAGCGCCGATCTTCCACGTTAATGGCGACTATCCGGAAGCTGTCGTCTACGTCGCAAAAATCGCGACTGAGTTCCGACAGAAGTTCCAGAAGCCGGTGGTGGTGGACATGTTCTGCTATCGTCGTCACGGCCACAACGAGAGCGATGAGCCTGCGTTCACGCAGCCGCTGATGTATCGCCGTATCAAGTCGCATCCGACGACGGCAGAAATCTACTCCAAGCGTCTCGTTGAGGAAGGCGTTCTCTCCAACGAAGACGTCGAGGCGATGCGGACTCAATTTCGTGCGCATCTCGACGAGGAGCTGAAGTCGGCCGACTCCTACAAGCCGAACAAGGCGGATTGGCTGGACGGTCGTTGGTCGGCAATCGGCTTTGCCGACGACGATGCGCGACGTGGCGATACCGGTGTTGCCATCGATCGGCTGAAGGCTATCGGCCTGCGGCTCACGTCAATCCCCAACGACTTCAATGCCCACAAGACCGTGCAGCGCCTTCTGGAGCGCCGCCGCGAGATGATCGAGACGGGAGAGGGCATCGATTGGGCGATGGCCGAGCACCTGGCATTCGGCACGCTGCTGACCGAGAAGTTTCCGGTGCGGTTGTCCGGGCAGGACGTCGAGCGCGGCACGTTCTCGCAGCGTCACTCCGTCCTGATCGACCAGGAAAGCGAGCGCCGCTATACGCCGCTCAAGCATATCGCGCCGGATCAGGCGCGCTTCGAGGTCATCAACTCGATGCTGTCGGAGGAGGCGGTCCTCGGTTTCGAATACGGCTATTCGCTCGCCGAGCCGAATGCACTGACGCTGTGGGAGGCGCAGTTCGGCGACTTCGCCAATGGCGCGCAGGTGGTGTTCGACCAGTTCCTGTCGTCGGGCGAGCGCAAGTGGCTGCGCATGTCGGGCCTCGTCTGCCTGCTGCCGCACGGCTACGAGGGCCAGGGACCCGAGCACTCCTCGGCGCGGCTCGAGCGCTATCTTCAGATGTGCGCGGAGGACAACTGGCAGGTGGCGAACTGCACCACGCCGGCCAACTACTTCCACATCCTGCGCCGCCAGTTGCACCGCAAGTTCCGCAAGCCGCTGATCCTGATGACGCCGAAGTCACTGTTGCGGCACAAGCGGGTGGTCTCGCGCCTCGACGAGATGGCGTCGGGCACCTCGTTCCATCGCGTGCTCTGGGACGACGCGCAGTCCAATCCCGACGGCAAGTTTGCACTCAAGCCTGACGAGCAGATCCGCCGGGTCGTGCTCTGCACGGGCAAGGTCTACTACGACCTGCTCGATGCCCGGAATGCTCAGGGCCTGGCCGACGTCTACATCATGCGCGTCGAGCAGCTTTACCCGTTCCCCGCGCGCGCTCTCATCACCGAGCTCAATCGCTTCCCCAACGCCGATATTGTCTGGGCGCAGGAGGAGCCGAAGAACATGGGCGCGTGGATGTTCGTCGAGCCGAACCTGGAGTGGGTGCTGGAACACACGAGCGGCAGCGCCAAGCGCGCGAGCTACGCAGGGCGCGCAGCATCGGCGGCGACAGCTACCGGTCTTGCGAGTAAGCACAATCAGGAGCAAAAGGCGCTGGTCGAGCACGCGCTGGCGGCCTGACGGACCGATACAAGCCGGTAAGAGGCAAGGAGACGATGGCAATCGAGATCAAGGTTCCGGCGCTCGGCGAGTCCGTGACGGAAGCGACGCTGGGCAAGTGGTTCAAGAAGGCGGGCGATGCAGTCGCCGTCGATGAGCCGCTGTGCGAGCTGGAAACCGACAAGGTGACCGTGGAAGTGCCGTCGCCCGCCGCGGGGACGCTGGCGGACATCCGCGTCGAGGAAGGCGCGACGGTTGCCGTGGGCTCAGTGCTTGGCTCCATCAAGGAGGGAGCCGCCGTGGCTGCAGCCCCGAAGCCCGCGCCTTCGCAGGCAGCGACCAAGCCTAACGCTTCCCCGCCGTCTGCATCGCCTGCCCCCGCACGGCCTGCGGCTCCTGCCGCCGCGCCGTCACAGATGCCGCCCTCACCGGCAGCGCGAAAGATACTGGAAGAGAAGGGCGTCGCCGCCGAGGATGTGGCCGGG
>JBFWWW010000062.1:0-18591 GCA_050245975.1 Hyphomicrobiaceae bacterium | reverse complement strand
GCTGCTGCCCCTACGCGCTCCCAGCCGTCCTCTGCCGCTCCCCTTGCTTCAGCTGCAGCGAAGACAACAGGAAAAATGACGGCGCTCAAGTGTAGGGCGCCGGGGTCATGCACGTCGTCAGCCTCATATATGTGAGCTGCCACTGCGTTCGCGAAAGCTGCTGCTGCCAAAGGAACGCGGTTCTCTACGCCTACGATTGATGCTTCAGCCCGCCCCCCCGTTCGCAGAGCACGACCAGCAATGGAATCGCAGAGCGGGCTCCTGAGCCCCGACAGGAGACAAGCAACATAGTCCAATACCAGCATCCGAAATCGATCGCGTGTTATTGCTGGAACATCAGACCACGCGAGCCTGGCAGCATGCTGGGCGAGACGGCGCTCGGGCAAGGAGTCCTGGATGTTTCGAGACATGGCCATGCGCTCCATGCCGCCAATTGCCTACTTGGACAAGAAAGCCCTTTCGTGGTTCTCGATATAGCCCTGCGGCCCAGTGATGACGTCGTGAAAACCTGCAGTTAGAGCGTTGACGATCGGCACTTCAAAGAGCGGCAGCGCAGGCATATCCGTCATCACGATCTTCTGAATCTCGCGCCACATCTGGGCGCGCTTGTCACGATCAAGCTGCTTATATTCCGCGTCGAACAAGGCATCGAGGGCGGGGTTGGAGTAACCCATTGCGTTGACGAATGGGACGCGAAGTATCTGGCTTGTCGCAAACCGGGTCGTGACGCTGATGGTCGGATCGGGTCCTGTGGTGAAGAGTTGGTTCGCAAGATCGAAGTTCCAGCTCCGGAACACCTTGTCAATGAATGCCAGGCGATCGAGCGTCTCGATCTTTACGTTGATGCCTACCGACTTGAGATTGTCTTTGATGATCTCGGCCGCACGCCCTTCGTAGGGTCGGCCGGTTGCCCAGGCCAGACGCAAGTCGAACCGCATGCCCGAGGCATCTCGCTTGAATCCGGCTTCGTCGAGAAGCTGATTGCTTTTTGCAGGATCAAATGGGTAGTCAAATGCAGCCGTATATATCCAGCCGAGACCGCTGCTTACCGGGCTGTGGGCAACTTTGCCTTCGCCGAATAACGCGTTCCTAAGGATGCCGTCGCGGTCGATCGCATAAGCCAACGCACGTCGCACACGGACATCCTTGAGATAGTCATTCCGCGTATTCATCAAGAGAAAGCCGTTCGTTGCGGCAGCCTCCTCGCCACGATCGACAATGTCGGCCACCGGATCGTAGGTTGGTGTAGCGCTGAAAAACTGTTCGCCGAACAGCGGCAGCAGCAACCGCGCCGTGGCAGCGGTCTCGAATTCGCGAAAGACGTCCTCGACTCCTGTGCCGCGCGGTCCCCACACCGCGTCCGTGACCGAAGGCGTCGACAATTCGTCGAACAGCTTCTCCGTGAAGCGGATGTCGCGCGCGTCGATGTCAGGCCAGCCGCTGCCCGTACCCCGGTCGTCCGGATCGACCCCCTGCACGCCCGCCCACTGATAGAGCGCATCCTGCACCAGGCCCGCAGCGTCGCCAGGGTTGGCGATGATATCGAGATCGGCGATCGCTTCCACCTTCGTAAGAAGATCGCCGTCTTCGCTCATTGCGCGCGTTAAATCAGATAACGTTCCGTAACCCCGCAGATTGGGCAAAACGGCTGCAGTCAAGTCGAGCGTGTACGAGCCCTGCTGTATTGAGTTGATGTTGTCATAGTTGAACCAGGCATCTACGATTGTATGGCTCGTGCCTCCCATTACGAAGCTGGCTTCATGGGTCACTGGGTTCCCGGCGAGGCTATAGCTTACCGTACTCGGACTCACACTGATCGAGGTGATACCCAGTGAAGCTAGCGAGAACAATTCGCCCGATTGGCTGATGCCGTCCTGGTTCGTGTCCTTCCAGACCTTGAGACTGCTCCAGTTGGTGTCGGCCGAGGTGATGGTGCCGCTCAAGTTGCTGTCGAGCGCCGCGAGGGCCGTGAACCCATTGGTGGTGTTGGTACCGAAGAGTTCGCTGTGATTATCGATGACGCCGTTGCTGTTGAGATCCCGCACCAGCAAGCCGTCGTCCGGCTTGACCCAGGCGCTCGCCTCTCTGAAGCCATCGTTGTCGATATCCCAATAGACCGGCGCCGCCCCGCCGCCCGTCAGCGAGGTCAGTTCCACCCCATCCCCGTCTAGGTCCAAGACTAGCGGAGAGGTCTGCGGGTAAGTCAGTGCACCTTCAAAAGCGGTGTGAAGGCTCGAAAGCCAACTCGGAAGCCCGGAAACACCGTGACTGTCTGTGGCAGTAAATGCGTGTGTAGCATCAACGCTAATGTGCGCTAGACCAAAATCCTCAAGACAAGAGTTAGCCGCCACTACAAACGATGTCATGTTGGCAGCATTCATCGCAGTCAAAACGCTGGCAAAGTCTGTTGACTGCTGCGTAGTGGGGCTGAGCGCATCAAACCGCTCTTGCAGCCATTCGTTGAAGTTGTCGCTCATTGTGCTGAAGGTATTGACCACGCCTGTTGACGCCAGCGTGCAAGCATTCTTTGCAGCGATCGCGCCAAGCATACCCTGGGCAACACCAACAACGGCAGCAAAACCCGTCGACCCTGGAGGAGCGTCAAGCGCCATGCCAATAAATCCTTGGCAAAGGATCGTCATGCTCGTGATTGCCGCGTCCTGCGAGGATTGCGTAGTTGCTGCATTTGCAGCATCGACAGCGTCGCTCAATGCTTCGAGGTTTTCGATCAGTTCAATTCCAGGAAATGACATTTTGCGCTCCCTCGATGAAGGTCAAACGAAGTCTATTGTTTCGTCTCCTTGAATTTCCAATAGAGAACCAGCGCAATCACGATTGCCATCAAAACAATCGCCGGCGGCGTGGGTTTTCCAATTAATAAGTTTACGACGATTATTACCGTGCAGAGTGTTAGAAACACTACGCCGCCCACAAGGCCGAAAAAGCGCATGCCGGTTGAAGCACCTCGAATTATGCTTTCCGCAGGCTCGCTTATTTTATCAATAGACTCGACGCTTTTTTGCTTGCCTCGATGAGCAACCTTGAGGCCAGCAAAAACTCCCAGGGTGGCCGTGACCAACCCAAGGCCTGCGAATTCGCTCGGAGAAAAACCGAAGACACGCGCATATTGCGCTGACAATGCAAGAATAAACAAACCCAAAGAGGCAATAACCGTCCCAACGACAATGCACTTGTATTTAACATATTGCGATCGCGTCAATTGATACGCGTGACCATATCGTCCTAAGGGGCGGACTACAAATGGGATATCATTGTTGTTCGATTTGCCGCCATTAGGCATGCGATCTCCGGATAGGAAATATATAGTTGGTCGGCAATAACATTTGCCAAACTATTGGCTCGCATGTCAACCAGGCTCATTCTAGCGCAAAACAAATGGCTTCCGCGCGCGGATGCCCGAAGGGCCTCTCGATGTTCGAAAACATTAAGCCGCCACGTGCGTTGAATTTATGGTGCTCTCCCTAATGCCCGGAACAGCATTCTCCGACGCAATTTGCGATCCGGGCACTCGAATTTCTCAACTGCGTCGTGAGCCCCAAGCCGAGCTCCAAATTCAGCAACATCGAACCCGATGTCGTCGTCAACCTCCTGCTGCAATGGCAACGTGATCACGAGGGTCGTCACGGTGTCCACCGCGTCACGCTTAGCGCGGCCTCTGCCCCCAATTCCGTTGCGTCGCGGCCAAAGCCAGGTTGCTGCTGCCTGCAGTGCTTGCTGACGGACATAGAGCGCGAGCGCCTGCTGCTTGTCACCAAACGGCTCCCGCTCCCGCTCATAGATCAATATGCGTTCGATGCCGTAGTACACGAGCCAGGACGCCGATGCGTCACGGTTCCCTTTGTCGACTTGGCGTGAGTGTTCGACGGCAAGCCCCAGACGTCCGCGGGTTGCGTCTGACAACATGAGCGTCGAAGGCTCGACCTCGCGCAGTTGGTCTTCCCTTGCACGCCACCCTACGGGCCATCCGCAACCGCAGTCGCGCGGCGGTGTGTAGAAGCCACGCCGGTCTAGATCCCGATTATCGACCGCCATCGCGTCTCGTCTCCCTCATGCGACGAGCAACCGTCCCTCAACATCGCGGCAAACGCGCGACGGAGCGACGCATGTTTGCTCGCGCACGACCCGTTTCGGTGTGTGAAGGGTGAGTACACCGCCTAAGGCGGTCAGGGATGGGACTTCAGGAAGTGCTTGATTTAATTGGTGGAGCCGAGGGGAATCGAACCCCTGACCTCTGCAGTGCGATTGCAGCGCTCTCCCATCTGAGCTACGGCCCCTTGAGGTGGGCCATTTAGATTCCGCCCTTTCACCTTGTCAAGCAAAGGCGCAGGGGGCCTGCCCGCACCGGCGAGGCAGCGTGTACAACGGTGCCGCTGGCCTTGTCCCGCACCCCGTGTCCGTTTACAGGTTCGCACCCAACGGCTGCGAGGCTGCGGCTGCGAGCCTGCGAGAGAGTGCATCATGCTCGAACTGCTTGGATTCATCAGCTATCTGATCACGCTTTATACCTACGTGGTGATCGCCGGCGTGATCTTGAGCTGGCTGATCGCCTTCAACGTGGTCAATCCGTACAATCCGATGGTGCGGACGATCTGGCAGGGGCTCAACGCGGTCACGGAACCGTTGCTGCGCCCGATCCGCAGGCTGATGCCGGACCTCGGCGGGATCGACATCTCGCCGGTCATCCTGCTGCTGGCGTGCTTCTTCGTGCAGTCCGTCGTTTTGCCCAACATCGCCAAGTTGCTCGTGTGATGCCGCCCGCCGGTGATCCCGTGGTGCCGCCATGGACCGCCGTTCCGGGCGGCGTGCTGCTGCGGGTGCATCTGAGCACCAAGGCCTCGCGCGACGGCGTCGAAGGCCTGGTCGAGGGGCCCGAGGGCCGCGTGCTCAAGGTGCGCGTGCGCGCCGTGCCGGAGAAGGGGGCCGCCAACGCGGCGCTCGCGCGGACGGTCGCCGAGTGGCTCGGCGTGGCCAAGAGCACGATCCGGGTGACGGCAGGCGAGAAATCGCGTTGGAAGACGGTGGGTATCGACGGGCCATCCGCCGATATCGAGAAGCGGCTCATGGACCGAACGGCGAGCCCGGAGGCCTGAGCGGCAAGGATGAGCGGCAAGGACACGCACATGGCAGGCGCCCGCATCATCGATGGCAAAGCTCTCGCGGAGCGCATCCGGTCCGAAGTCGCGGACGGGGTCGCGCTCTTGCAGCGGACAAGCGGCGTGACGCCGGGCCTCGCCGTCGTCCTCGTGGGACAGGACCCGGCGAGCGAGATCTACGTGCGCAACAAGGCGCGGCAGACCATCGCGGCCGGCATGCTGTCGTTCGAGCACCTGCTTGCCGAGACGACGAGCGAGGCCGAACTGCTGCGCGTCATCGCCGCTCTCAATGCCGACAGCCGCGTGCACGGCATCCTCGTGCAGCTCCCGCTGCCCGGTCATGTCGACAGCTCCCGCGTCATCGCGGCGATCGATCCGGCCAAGGACGTCGACGGCTTCCACCCGCTGAATGTGGGCCGGGCCGCGCTGGGCCAGGACGCGCTCGTTCCCTGCACGCCCATCGGCTGCCTGCTGCTGGCGAAAACCGTGCATGAGCGCCTCGATGGGCTGCATGCGGTCGTCATCGGGCGCTCGAACATCGTCGGCCGGCCCGTGGCGCGCCTGCTGCTGCAGGAGAACTGCACCGTAACCGTCGCCCACTCGCGAACGCGCGATATCGCCAACGTCGTCCGCCAGGGCGATCTCGTGGTGGTGGCGGCCGGACGCGCGGAACTCGTGCGCGGCGACTGGATCAAACGGGGCGCGACCGTCATCGACGTGGGCATCAACAGGGTGGCGGGGAGCGACGGCAAGGCCCGGCTGGTGGGCGACGTGGCGTTCGCCGAGGTCGCGGCGGTGGCCGGCGCGATCACGCCGGTGCCGGGAGGCGTGGGCCCGATGACCATCGCCTGCCTGCTGCAGAACACGCTGCTGGCCTGCCGCAGGAGCCTCGGCGCCGCCTGAGGCAACGGCAGGCGTTGGCGGCGGCTTCAGCCGTCGTAGCCCTCGACGATCACGATCTCGACCTCTCCGGCCGCGTCGCGCAGCCTGGCGGCGGCTTCGTATTCGGGACTGTCGTAGCAGGCCTTGGCGACGGCGTAGCTGTCGAATTCCAGCACCACATGCCGCGAAGCGAGCGTCCCCTTGCGCAACTCGTGCTGGCCGCCGCGCACCAGGAAGCGTGCGCCGTACTTGGCGAACGGGATGGCGTTGGCGGTGGTGTACTTCTTGTAGGCCTCGGGGTCCTTCACATCGACATGGGCGATCCAGTAGCCCTTGGGCATGGCGTGTTCCTCCGGTGCGTGAACGGCTGGCGCTCAGTTGAGCAGGCGGACGGTCCACAGCGCAAGGGCCGGAAATGCGATCACGAGGCCCAGGCGGATGATATCCATGCCCACGTAGGGCAGCACGCCGCGATAGGTCGAGGCGATCGGAATGTCGCGCGCTATGGAGCTGACGACGAAGACGTTGAGGCCGATCGGCGGGCAGGTCAGCCCGATGCCGACGACGATCAGGACGAGAATGCCGAACCAGATGGCGACTTCCTCCGCGGGCAAGCCGAAATCGAGCGCCTGCACGATGGGAAAGAACACGGGCAATGTCAGGAGAAGCATCGCCAGCTCGTCCATGACGGCGCCGAGCAGGATGTAGAACGCCATCAGGGAGATCAGAATGGCGTAGGGTGGCAGGCCGGAGCCGCCGATGGTCTCGGCTGCGATGGACGGCAGCCGCGACAGCGCCAGAAAGGCGTCGAACACCTCCGATCCCAGCAGGATGATGAAGATCATGCCGGACGTCTCAGCCGTCTGGCGCAGGCTCGCCGCGATGTCCGCCCAGCCCAGGGTGCGCTGCAGAAGGCCGACCAGGAGCATCGATATGGCGCCGAAGGCCGCGCCTTCGGTCGGCGTGAAAATACCGCCGTAGATGCCGCCGACAACGACAAGAGCCACGAGCAGAACCGGCCAGACCTGCATCAGCAGCGCGCCGCGCGAGCCGATGTCGAGGTCGGCGACCGGCGCCAGCTCCGGCCGCCGCCGCACGATCAAGGCGATGGCGATGCAGTAGAAGGTGGCCGCCAGAAGCCCCGGGATGATGGCGGCCTCGAACAGCTTGGCGATGTTCTGCTCGGTCGAGATGGCATAGACGACCAGGATGACGGACGGCGGGATCAGGATGCCGAGCGTGCCGCCGACCGCGATGGTGCCGCTTGAAAAGCCGCCGTCGTAGCCATAGCGGCGCAACTCCGGCAATGCGGCGCGTCCGAAGGTGGCGGTCGTGGCGACGGACGAGCCGCAGATCGCGCCGAAGCCGGTGCAGGCCCCGATCACCGCCATGGCCAGCCCGCCCGGCCGGCGTCCGACGACGGCGGCGGCGGCGCGGAAGAGCGCGGTGGACAGGCCCGAGCGTTCCGCCAGCGCTCCCATGAGGATGAAGAGCGGGATGACCGAGAGCGTATAGTTGGCGAACTGGTGATAGGGGTTCGTCTTCATGTAGGCCACGAAAGCCGACCAGCTCGAGAGATAGACATAGCCGGCCGACCCGGTCAGCAGCATCGACAGACCGACCGGCATGCGCGCGGCGATGAGCAGCAGCATGACCGCGAAACCGACGAGAGCCAGCGTGACGCCGCTCATCGGCCGCCCCGCAGCATGCGTCCTGCGGTGACCACGGCGGTGAGGGCCAGCAGCGCACACAAAACGCTGCACACGCCGATGGCGGGCCAGATCACGATCTGCATCATCATCGTCGTCTCGCCGCTGCGCAGGGCGTCGAGCGTGCCGTGGAGAAGGCAGACGGCGATGACAGCCATGAACGCGGCGTAGCCGATGTCCCACAGCCCGTCGATCCGGCTTTGAACGCGCGGCGAGAGGCCGGTCGTGAAGGTGTCGACATAGATGTTCGTCCGCTGCACCTGGCAGTAGGGCAGGAAGCAGAACACGGAGACGGCCGTCGCCATCTTCACGTATTCGAAGTCGCCGTTGATGGGGCTGTCGAACAGCCAGCGGCCGATCACGCTGGCAACGACGAGAAAAGCGATTGCAAGCGAAAGGATGCCGCCAGCCACGGCCAGCCATGCGGCCACACGCTCGGTGGCGCGGGTCAAGCGCCCGGGCGAATGCCCGGCATCAGCTGATTGCGACTTGGAGATGATGCTCCGGCTGTGCGGCCGCCGAACCGATGCGCGCGCGGCAGGACCTCGACGGCCCGCCTCGCGCGCGACGATCAGGCCTTGTCGTGCTTCGCGATCAGGGCGCGCGCCGTCTCGAGCAGCTTGGCACCGTCGATGTTCTTGTCTTTCATCTGCTTGACCCAGGAGCTGATTACCGGCTCGGTCGTTTTGATCCAGCGCGCCTTTTCATCCTCGGAGATGGCGGTGATGACGTTGCCGCGCTTTTTCACCATCTCAGAGACTTCCTTGCCGGCATTGTCCCACATGTTGCCCGCGAGACGCGCGAACGCCATGCCCGAGTGCTTGTCGATCACCTGCTTCAGGTCGGCCGGCAGGCTGTCGTACTTGGCCTTGTTCATGGCGAGGAAAAAGCTGGCCGTGTAGAGCGTCGGCGTGCCGGGGATCTCCGTGTGGTACTTGACGAGCTCCTGGACCTTGATGGCGGGCACGACTTCCCAGGGAACGACGCAGCCGTCGATCACCTTCTGGGCCAGGCTTTCGGGGACCTGCGGGATCGGCATGCCGATGGCGGTGGCACCGAGCGCCTTCAGTGCCTCACCGGCGAGCCGCGTGGGCGAGCGCAGCTTCAGCCCCTTCAGGTCCTCCATCGTCTTGACCTGGCGCGTGGCATGGATCAGGCCGTGGTCATGCGCCCAGAAGCACAGAAGCTTGATGTCCTTGGTCTCGTTGGCCAGATGGGCCTGGGCATACTCCTCGCCCGCCAGCGCGTTGACGATGCCGCGCCGCGCGGCAACGAACGGCAATTCGAACACCTCGGTCGAGGGGAACCGGCCCGGTGTCGAGCCCGGGAGGGTCCAGACGATATCGGCGACGCCGTCGCGCGCCTGGTCGTAGAGCTGGGGCGGCGTGCCGCCGAGCTGCATCGACGGGTAGATGTCGATCTTGATCTTGCCGCCGGAATCCTGCTCGATCATTTTCGCCCAGGGCGCGAGCATCTTGGCATGGCCGTTGGCCACGGCCGGCAGGAAATGGTGCAGCTTGAGGGTGACCACGGCCTGAGCCCGCGCCGCTCCCGCGCGCAGCACCGCGGGCGCAGCGACCGCAAGGCCGGCAGCGGACAGGAATTTGCGACGAGACACAGCCATCGGTTTACCTCCCCATAAATCGTCAAGGTTGTTGTTGGAGCGCACTCTAGCGCACACGACGCCCGAGTACAGTGGTCCATTGGTGGGCCGGATGGTGGGCCCGATGGCGAGCCGGAACGATAACCTCTCGCGGCCGGCAATGAAATCTCTGTCGGCAGGGACTTGGCTCGGCCCGGTCCGGCGTGCCATCCTTAGAAACATTCCACTCACTGGCTGAAGGGCGATGTCATGCGATATGAGGCGCCGGAAACGCTTGAGCGCGCTGCCGAGCTGCTGGCCGCGGAAACAGGGCAGGCCTGCATCCTGGCCGGCGGCACGGACCTGCTGGTGCAGCTGAAGACGGAAATGATCGCCCCCGCGCTGGTGGTCGACATCAAGCACGCCGCGGAGACGCGGGCCATCAGCGAAGAGGGCGGCGGATGGCGGATCGGCGCCGCCGTCACGGGCGCCGAGCTGAAGGAACATCCGAAGCTCAAGGCGCAGTGGCCGGGCGTCATCGAGGCGGCAAACCTGATCGGGTCGACCCAGGTCCAGGGCCGGGCGTCGATGGGCGGCAATCTGTGCAATGCCTCGCCCGCCGCCGACAGCGTGCCGGCGCTCGTGGCGGCCGGGGCGCTCGCGACGGTGGTCGGCCCGAAGGGGCGCCGGGATGTTCCGGTCGAGGATATCGTGGTCGGCGTGCGCAAGCTCTCGCTCGCGAAGGGCGAGATCGTCGCCTCCTTCCTGCTGCCGAAGCGTGCCGCGCATGCGGCCGACGCCTACCTGCGGTTCATACCGCGCACGGAGATGGACATTGCGGTGGTCGGTTGCGGCGTCAACCTGGCGCTCGACGGCAAGGGCACGTGCACGGACGCGCGCGTCGCGCTCGGCGCGGTGGCCGAGCGCGTGCTTCGCGTCGACGCGGCGGCCAAGGCGCTGATCGGCACGACGGTGGACGAAGGCGCGCTCGCCAGCCTCGACGCGGCGGCGCGGGCGGCCTGCCGGCCGATCGACGACAAGCGCGGGACGAAAGAGTTCCGCGTCAAGATCGCCGGCGTGCTGGCACGCCGCGCGGCGCTCATTGCACTGGAACGGGCAAGGAAAGTCTGATGGCCAAGCATCACATAACAACGACGATCAACGGCGACACCACGGAGTTCCTGTGCGAGACGGGCGAAACGCTGCTCGACGCGCTGCGCGACCGCGTCGGCCTGACAGGAACCAAGGAAGGCTGCGGCACGGGTGATTGCGGCGCCTGCAGCGTCACGGTCGATGGCCGGCTGGTGTGCTCCTGCCTCATGCTGGCGGTGGAAGCCGACGGCAAGTCGATCGGCACCATCGAAGGTCTTGCGACGGGTGATGCCCTGCATCCGCTGCAGCAGAAATTTCTCGAGCATGCGGCCCTGCAGTGCGGCATCTGCACGCCGGGCTTCCTGGTCGCGTCCAAGGCCCTGCTCGAACGCAACCCCGATCCCAGCGAGACCGAAGTGCGCTACTGGCTGGCCGGCAATCTCTGCCGGTGCACCGGATACGACAAGATTGTTCGCGCCGTGCTCGATGCGGCCGCCGAGATGAGAGGAGCCTGACCATGCAGGAGAAGGTCAAACAGCCGGGGGGCGAGTACACCTGGGTTGGAACGCGGCCGATCCGTCCCGATGGCGTGGACAAGGTCACGGGTCGCGCGAAGTTCGGCGCGGACATGAACATGCAGGGCCAGCTGGTCGGCAAGGTCCTGCGCAGCCCGCATCCGCATGCGCGCATCAAATCGATCGACACGTCCGCGGCCGAGAAGCTCGCGGGCGTAAAGGCCGTGGTGACGCGCGACGATTTCAAGGACCAGCCGTCGGAGTTCATTCCGGCCGGCGAGATGATGATCAACTATCGCGACGTCGTGCGCTCGGTGATGGCGCGCGAGAAGGTGCTCTATGAGGGCCATCCTGTTGCGGCCGTCGCTGCCACGAGCGCGGCCATCGCCGCCCAGGCCCTGAAGCTGATCAAGGTGGACTACGAGGTGCTGCCGCACGTCATCGACGAGGTCGAGGCGATGGAGCCCGGCGCCCCGCTGCTGCACGAGACGATGATCACGCAAGGGGAAGACCCGCCGCCGAAGACGCCGTCCAACGTCGCGAAACGGATCGATATCCGGCACGGCGACGCGGACAAGGGGTTTGCGGCGGCCGACATCATCATCGAGCGTGCCTTCAAGACCAAGCCGGTGCATCAGGGCTACATCGAGCCGCATGCGTGCGTCGCCAGCGTGTCGGAGGACGGGCAGGCGGAGCTGTGGGTCTCGACCCAGGGCCACTGGATCGTCCGCGCCCACTGCGCACGCCTGCTCGGCTGGGACATCTCCAAGCTGCGTGTCACGGCGTCCGAGATCGGCGGCGGGTTCGGCGGCAAGACGGTCGTCTATTTCGAGCCGGTGGCGCTGGCGCTGTCGAAGAAGGCGCGCCGCCCGGTCAAGATGGTGATGACGCGCGAGGAGGTGTTCAAGGCGACGGGACCGACATCGGGCGCGCACGTCTGGGTGAAGATCGGCGCGCGCAAGGACGGGCGCATCGTCGCCGGCGAGGCCGTGCTCAAGTACCAGGCCGGCGCGTTCCCCGGTTCGCCGGTGCAGCCGGGCTGCATGTGCGCCTTCGCGCCCTACGACATCGAGAACGTGCGCGTGACGGGGTACGACGTCGTCACGAACCGCCCGAAGGTCGCGGCCTATCGCGCTCCGGGCGGGCCGATCTCGGAGTTCGCCGTCGAAAGCGTCATCGACGAGATCGCGCTGACGCTGAAGATCGATCCGATCGAGATGCGGCTGAAGAATGCCGCCAAGGAAGGAACGCGTGCCGCCTACGGCGTGAAGTTCGGACCGATCGGCCTTGTCGAGACGCTCGAAGCCGCCAAGATGCACGCGCACCTGCGCACGCCGCTCGGCAAGAACCAGGGCCGCGGCGTGGCCTCCGGCTTCTGGTTCAACATCGGCGGCGAAACGACGGTGTCGCTGGTGCTGAACGAGGATGGCACGCTGTCGCTGACGGCCGGCACGCCGGACATCGGCGGCCTGCGCGCCTCGCTGTGCATGATGGCGGCCGAGGAGCTGAACGTACCGCTGGAGAAGATCCGCGTCTCGATCGGCGACACGAGCGCGCTCGGCTACAACTTCGTCACCGGCGGCAGCCGCGCGACGTTCTCGAGCGGCATGGCGACGGTGGAGGCCGCGCGCGACATCATCAAGGAGGCATGCAAGCGCGCCGCCAAGCTGTGGGAGCTGCCGGAGGATGCGGTCGAGTGGGAGAAGGGCGCCGTGCGCCCGGCCGGACCCAATGCCGGCAAGCACGAGCCTCTGACGCTCGTCGATATCGCCAAGATGGCCGGCAAGACGGGCGGCCCCATTGTCGGCTACTCGCGCATCAATGCCGGCGGAGCCGCACCGAGCCTGGCGACGCACATCGCCGACGTCGAGGTCGACCCGGAGACGGGCCGCACATGGGTGGTGCGCTACACGGCCATCCAGGATGCCGGCCGTGCCATCCATCCGAGCTATGTCGAGGGCCAATACCAGGGCGGCGCGGCGCAGGGCATCGGCTGGGCGCTGAGCGAGGAGTACGTCTACGGCGACGACGGCCGGATGCAGAACGCGGGTTTCCTCGACTACCGGATGCCGGTGGCGAGCGACCTGCCGATGATCGACACGGTGATCGTCGAGGTGCCGAACCCGCGCCATCCCTATGGCGTGCGCGGCGTCGGCGAGACACCCATCGTGCCGCCCATCGCCGCCATCTCCAACGCGGTCGCCAACGCAACGGGGATCCGGTTCACCGAGATCCCCCTGTCGCCGCCGCGGGTGTTGAAGGCCCTGGAAGAGGCGCGCGCCAAGGGGACGGCAAAGATCTAGGTGTCCCGCATGGCGCACGTGACCCTGATCGGCAACCTGCGCCAGTTCACCGGCGGCGTGACCGAGCTCGACGTGGCAGCGCGCAATGTGCGCCAGCTTTTCGCCGAGCTCGGCAAGCGCTATCCCGCGCTGGCGCCGCACCTCGAGGAAGGGCTGGCCGTCGCCATCGACGGCCAGATCTATCAGGACGCGCTGTTTCAGCCCATCGAACCGGGCAGCGACGTCCAGGTGCTGCCGCAGATCGCGGGCGGTTGACGGCGGCGCGGCCGAGCAAGAGCGCTCAGGCCGCGCTGCGCTGCTGCAGCGTCTCGCCGCGATAGCTCAGCGCCTCCGCGATGTGAACGCGGCCGACGCTGTCCATGCCGTCGAGATCGGCCAGGGTGCGCGCGACCTTGAGCGTGCGATGAAAGCCGCGTGCTGACAGATGTAGCCGGTCCGATGCCTGCCGCAGCAGGGCAAGCCCGGTCTCGTCGGGGCGAGCGACCTGTTCCAGAAGCGCGCCGGAGCACTCCGCATTCGTCGTCACGCCGGACGCGCCGAGCGCCGCGAAGCGCGCAAGCTGGCGCTCGCGTGCGGCGGTCACCCGGGCGCGCACGGTCACGCTGTCCTCGGACGGCGACGGGGCGACGAGATCGCTCGCCGAAACGGCCGGGACCTCGATCTGAAGGTCGATGCGATCGAGAAACGGACCCGAGACGCGCGCACGATAGTCCTCCGAGCATCGGGGGCCGCGCCTGCACGGCTGCCCCGGCGCGCTGTTGCCGCACTTGCAGGGGTTCATCGCCGCGACGAGCTGGATCCGCGAGGGGTAGGTGATGCGGTGGTTGGCGCGCGCGATGACGGTTTCGCCGGCTTCGAGCGGCTGGCGCAGCGCATCGAGGACCTGCGGCTGGAACTCCGGCAGTTCGTCCAGAAACAGCACGCCGCGGTGCGCGAGGCTCACCTCGCCCGGCCGGGGGCGGCTGCCGCCGCCCACGAGCGCCGCCATGCTGGCGGAATGATGCGGCGCGCGGAACGGCCGCGCCAATGCGAGCCGTCCGCCGGTCAACTCGCCGGCGAGCGACTGCACCATCGAGACCTCGAGGAGTTCGGCGGCGGTGAGCGGCGGCAGGATGGACGGAAGGCGCGCGGCGAGCATGGATTTGCCCGAACCCGGCGGCCCGATCATCAGCAGGTTATGACCGCCGGCGGCCGCGACTTCGAGCGC
The DNA here is from genome assembly GCA_050245975.1 of Hyphomicrobiaceae bacterium. Lineage (GTDB taxonomy): Bacteria > Pseudomonadota > Alphaproteobacteria > Rhizobiales > Hyphomicrobiaceae > JBFWWW01. The sequence goes on along the minus strand of JBFWWW010000062.1, from coordinate 4,187 downwards.
GCGGCGGGCGCTTTCCTGTCCCTTGACGTCGGCAAGGTCCGGCAGCGGCGCTGCCTGGCGCTCGAGGTTGGGCCGCGGGCGCGCGAGCGTCTGCAGGCCCTTGAAGTGGTTCACGAGCGACAGCAGATGCGGCGCGGCCAGGATGCGCATGTCCTCGCCGGCCCACGCAGCCTCCGGGCCGCAGGCGGCGGGGCAGATCAAGCCCTTGTCGAGTGCATTGGCGCCGATGGCAGCGGGAAGGGCGCCCGGCACGGCGCGGATGGAGCCGTCGAGCGCCAGCTCGCCCAGCGCCACATAACCGTCGATCGCATCGCGCGCGACCGCTTCCATCGCCACCATCAGCGCGAGCGCGATCGGCAGGTCGAAATGGCTGCCCTCCTTGGGAAGGTCGGCAGGCGCCAGATTGACGGTGACGTGGCGCCACGGGAGCGACAGTCCCACGGCATGCAGAGCGTTGCGCACGCGCTCGCGGCTTTCGGCGACAGCCTTGTCCGGCAGACCGACGATGGCGAAGGCGGGGCCGCCGGAGGAGATGCGCACCTGCACCTCGACAGGGCGCGCCTCGATGCCGACGAATGCGACGGTGGCAATCTGCCCGTACATGCTGGCCCCGTGCGGCTGGGACGTTGGGAACGCCAGCGCAGCCTAGGGAGAGCGAAACACGCGGTCAAGAACAAAATGCGAACACGAGGCTGTCCGCTGCCGGCCTGTGGAGGATCTCAGCGGCCCACCTTCTTTTCGATCGCGTCCCAGATGAGCGCGGCGATATCGGCGCCGCCGAAGGCCTTGATCTGGCGGATGCCGGTCGGCGAGGTGACGTTGATCTCGGTCAGGTAGGGGCCGATGACGTCGATGCCGGTGAAGAGCAGACCGCGCCGCCTGAGCTCCGGGCCGAGGCGGGCGCAGATCTCCAGATCGCGCGGCGTCAGGTCGGTCGGACGGGCGGCGCCGCCGACGTGCATGTTGGAGCGCGTCTCGTCGAGCGCGGGCACGCGATTGACGGCGCCGGCAACCTCGCCGTCGACCAGAATGATGCGCTTGTCGCCGGCACGCACCTCGGGACGGTATTGCTGCACCATGAACGGCTCGCGGAAGACCGACTGGAAAAGCTCGATCAGGGCATTGAGGTTCGTATCGTCGGCGCCGACGCGAAACACGGATGCGCCGCCGTTGCCGTAGAGCGGCTTGAGGATGATGTCCTTGTGCGTGTCGCGGAAGGCCTTCACGTCGGCCGGATTGCGCGTGACGAGCGTCGGCGGCATCAGGTCCTGGAAGTCCAGCACCATGATTTTCTCCGGCGCGTTGCGGACGTGCGCCGGGTCGTTGACGACGAGCGTCCCGGGCTGGATGCGCTCGAGAAGATGCGTGGTGGTGATGTAGGCCATGTCGAACGGCGGGTCCTGGCGCAGCAGCACCACGTCCAGCTCCGACAGGTCGACGGTGCGCGGGTTCGACACCCTGAAGTGGTCGCCGGCGACATCCTTGACCGTCAGCGATGTGCCGTGGGCGATAAGGCGGCTGCCCAGAAGGGAGAGATTGGGCGGCGTGTAGTAGAAGATGTCGTGCCCGCGCCGCTGCGCCTCGAGCAGCAGGGCAAAGGTGGAGTCGCCGCTGATATCGATGCGGTCGATGGGGTCCATCTGGCAGGCGATCTTGAGGGTCATGCGCGCAAAGGCCTTCTGGCGGGGCCGGCAGCCCCAGGGTGCGTCATGCAAACGGTGCCCGGGGCGCCATGTCAACGCGAATTGGACGGCGGCCGGGCGGGCGGCTCCAGGACGTTGACCAGATGCACAGGCAAGCGGAACGGCAGGACGAGGACCGCATCCAGCCCCTGCTCATGCCCGGCGTAGGCGGGATGGCGGCTGGTCCAGAACGCGGCGGCGCGCGCGATGCGCGAAACCTGGCGGGCCGTGATGGCCGCCTCGGCCGCCGATCGCGTGCTGCGCCGCTTCACCTCGATGAAGGCGAGACGGCGGCCGCGGACCGCGATGAGGTCGATCTCGCCGAAGGGGGTGCGGCCGCGCCGTTGCAGGATGCGATATCCCTTCGCCGTCAGCAGCGCCGCAGCGGCCATTTCCGAGAGCAGGCCGCGGCGATAGCGGCGAAGGCGCTCCGGTGAGGGCGCTGCGCTGCGGCTAGCCATCCGAGCCCTTCCGCAAACGGAGGCCGAGGTCGTAGACGCGTGAGCGCGCCACGCCGAGGTCCTCGGCCACGGCACGGGCGGCGTCGCGCAAGCTCATGCTGCCAAGAGCGGTCTCGAGGCGGGTCTCGATGTCCGCATCGCGAACCTCGGGGGGCGCATCCGGAGGGGCGATGAGGATGACCATTTCGCCGCGCGGCTCCGCACGTCGTGCCCAGTCGCGCAGTTCGGCTGCCGGCCCGCGCCGGAATTCCTCGTGCAGCTTGGTCAGCTCGCGCGCGACAACGAGTTCGCGCGTCGCCATGACGGCGTCGATCTCGGCGAGCGTATCGCCAAGACGGGAGGGCGCTTCAAACAGCACCAGCGTGGCATCGATGGCGGCAAGCTCCGCGAGGCGTGCCCGGCGGGCGCCGGCTTTCGGCGGCAGGAAGCCGGCAAAATGAAAGGCGTCGGTCGGGAGACCCGCCGCGGCAAGGGCCGCCAGCGGGGCCGATGCGCCGGGAATGGGGATGACGGAATGGCCCGCTTCGGCAGCCGCGCGGACCAGCTTGAAGCCCGGGTCGGAGACCAGCGGGGTGCCGGCATCGGAAATCAACGCGATGCGCCGGCCGGCGGCGAGCTCCGACAGGATGCGCGGCCGCTCGGCCTCGGCATTGTGCTCGTGGTAGGCCGATGTCGGCCGCGAGATGGCATAGGCCGCAAGCAGCGTGCGGCTGTGGCGTGTGTCCTCGCAGCAGATGACGTCGGCGCGCGCGAGGACCGAGATGGCGCGCAGCGAAAGGTCTCCCAAATTGCCGATCGGCGTCGCCACGACATAAAGCCCCGGCGCCAGCGGAGCCGCCAGCGCCGCCGCAAGGTGGTCCGCGGCGCGCTGGGCCACCGTCGCCGGGTCGTCGCGGCTATCCTGCTTTCGGGACACGGCCTTCTCGCGGTTGTCAGGGTGCTTCGGCGCAGTATGCTTCGGAACCCGCCGTGGCATCCAGACCAAACGACTGTTGCGCAATTGCGCTGGCCGGGAGGACGGGAGCGGTCTAACAACGCGCAGAGGATATGCGAGGTCCGATTCGTGGGTTCGTTCTGGGGTTCGCTCTGGCAGGCAGCATCGGGACGGTGCGCGGGCGGGGTTGCCTGCGTGCTGCTCGCGCTTGCCGTTGCGGGCTGCTCGGGCAACACCACCGTCGGGAGCCCTCAGACGACGGCCTCGTTGTCGCCGGGCGCGCCGGACGGGCAGAAAAAAGGCGTGAAGGTCGCCATGCTGCTGCCGCTCAGCGGCAGCGGGCAGACGGCCATCATCGCCAAGGCGATGAAGCAGGCCGGCGAGCTGGCGCTGTTCGAACGCGACAGCCAGGCCGTGCAGCTCCTGGTCAAGGACGACAAGGGCACGCCCGACGGCGCAATGGCCGCGGCGGTCGATTCCGTCCGCGACGGTGCGGACCTGGTGCTCGGCCCCCTGTTCGCGAAATCGGTGACGGCGGCCGCACCGGCCGTGCGCAGCGCCAAGGTGGCGATGATCGCGTTCTCGACCGACCGTCAGGTGGCGGGGCATGGCGTGCATCTGCTGAGCTTCCTGCCGGGGCAGGACGTGCGCCGCGTGATCGACTACGCCGCCAGCCAGGGCCGCAAGCGCTATGTCGCGCTCATCGCCGGCGATACGACGGGCAAGATCTCGGAGGGCAGCTTCCGCGAGGCCGTTGCCCGCAACGGCGGGACGATCGTGGCGCTGGAAAGCTATGCGCCGGCGAGCCGGGCCGCGATCGCGGAGGCCGTGCAGCGCGTCAGGGACGTTGTGATGGCGGCGGAGCAGCAGGGTGCGCCGGTCGATGCGGTATTCCTTCCCGGTGACCAGGACCAGGTGGTTGCGATCGCGCCGATGCTGGTTCGCGCCGGCATCGACTTGCAACGCGCCAAGCTGATCGGCACCGGAGGCCTCGAAGCGCAGGGTGCCGCGCACCTCGATGCGCTGGCAGGGGCCTGGTATGCGGGACCCGATCCGCGCGGCTGGAACGATTTCGCGGCCAAGTTCAGCAAGACCTATGGTTATGCGCCG
>JBFWWW010000061.1:0-18755 GCA_050245975.1 Hyphomicrobiaceae bacterium | reverse complement strand
CGGAGTCTCCGATGAAGATGAATGCACTCAAGAAGCTGCTCGCCGGAGGCGGACGCGCCGTCAACGGATGGATCGCAATTCCCAACGCGTTCGCCGCCGAAGTCTATGCCGCGCAGGGCTGGGACAGCGTCACCATCGACATGCAGCATGGCGCTGCCGACATCAACGACGTCGTCCCGCTGCTGCAAGCCATCAACCTCAGCGCTGCGACGCCGATGGTGCGTGTTCCGTGGAACGACCCGGGCCACATCATGCGCGTGCTCGATGCCGGCGCCTATGGCGTGATCTGCCCGATGATCAACACCAAGGCGGAAGCCGAAGCGCTGGTATCGGCCGGCCGCTATCCGCCGGGCGGCGCGCGCAGCTTCGGCCCGTTCCGCGCGGCGCAGTACGCCGGCGGCGACTACTGGCAGCACGCCAACGACGAGGTGCTGCTGCTTGCCATGATCGAGACCAGCGAGGCCGTGAAGAACCTGGATGCCATCCTGTCTGTGAAGGGGCTGAGCGGCGTCTATGTCGGCCCGTCGGACCTGTCGCTCAGCATGGGCAAGACACCCACTCTCGACCCGACCGACGGAGACGTGCTGGCCGCGATTGCGGAGATTGCCCGCAAGACGCGCGCCAAGGGCCTGATTGCCGGCGCACATACAGACGGCCCCGCGACCGCCAAGAAGCGATACGACGACGGCTTCCAGTTCTGCACGATCCTCAATGACGTGAGGCTGCTGGCCGTTGGCGCGCAGCAGGCCGTCCGCGAGGTGAAGGGCCTGGGAGCGGCCGAAAAGGCCAAGACCTATTGAGCGGCGACGCAACGCGAGCGGTTTGAGATGCGCGGATTTTACTGCCACTGCTGCGGACAGCGTAGGATTTGCGCCGCTTTCCTGGAGACCGGCAACCCATGAGCAGCGCGCGCTTTCCCCGCTTCGATACGCTGTCCCTGCATGCGGGGCAGCAGCCGGATGCGACGACCGGATCGCGCGCGGTGCCGATCTACCAGACGACGTCATTCGTCTTCGACGACGTCGAGCATGCAGCATCGCTCTTCAACCTGGAGCGGACCGGCCACATCTACTCGCGCATCTCGAACCCGACCGTGGCCGTGCTGGAGGAGCGCATCGCCGCACTGGAAGGCGGCGTTGGTGCCGTCGCCACAGCCAGCGGGCAGGCCGCCCTCCATCTCGCGGTGGCGACGCTCATGGGAGCCGGCAGCCACATCGTGGCCTCGCGGCGCATCTACGGCGGCTCTCACAACATGCTGGTGCACACGCTGCCGCGTTTCGGCATCGAAACGACCCTCGTCGATCCGCGCAAGCCCCAAGAGTTCGAAGCCGCCATCCGCGGCAACACTCGCGCGATCTTCGGCGAAACGCTCGGCAATCCCGGACTTGAGGTTCTGGACATTCCCGCCGTGGCTGAGGTGGCGCACCGGCATGGTCTGCCGCTCGTCATCGATTCCACATTCACGACGCCATACCTGTGTCGCCCGTTCGACCATGGAGCCGACATCGTCTTTCACTCGGCGACGAAGTTCCTGGGCGGCCACGGCATCGCCATCGGCGGACTTCTGATCGACCGGGGCGGCTTCGACTGGGTCGGTTCAGGCAAGTTTCCAACGCTGACCGAGCCCTATGCCGGTTACCATGGCCTCGCCTTAGCGGACGAGTTCGGACCTGCGGCCATGATCACGCGTGCGCGCGCCGAAGGCTTGCGCGATTTCGGCGCCTGCATGAGTCCGGCAAACGCGTTCTACCTCCTGCAGGGGATAGAGACGCTGCCCGTGCGCATGGCGCGCCACGTCGCAAATGCGACGGCGATTGCATCATTCCTGGAAGCGCACGGGGACGTCGCCTGGGTTAAATATCCGGGCCTTCAAAGCCATCCCGACCATGCTCTCGCCCAGCGCCTGATGCCGAAGGGCTCGGGTGCGATCATGAGCTTCGGTATCAAGGGCGGCCGCGCTGCCGGCGCGCGCCTCATCGAGCGGCTGCGTGTTTTCTCCCACCTCGCCAACGTCGGCGACGCAAAATCGCTTGTCATCCATCCGGCCAGCACCACTCATCAACAGATGGATGCCTCTGAGTTGCAGGCGGCCGGCGTCAGCGAAGACCTCGTCCGCCTGTCCATAGGGCTCGAGGATATCGACGATCTCAAGGGTGATCTCGACCAGGCGCTGAAGGCAGCGCTCAAGGGCTAGCACATGGAATTCACCGTCAACGGCGCGAAGGTGCATGCAGCAACAGGCGGACGGCGGTTCGACGCCAAGAGCCGCGTGCTCATCTTCCTGCATGGCGCGGGCATGGATCATACGTGCTGGCAGCTCCCTGCCCGCTGGTTCGCCTGGCACGGCTTTTCCGCGCTGGCCGTGGATCTGCCCGCCCATGGCCGCTCGGCCGGACCGCAACTCGGTTCGATCGACGAACTAGCGCGGTGGGTCGTCGCCCTGATGGATACGCTTGGCATCGCGAGCGCGGGCCTGGTCGGCCACTCGATGGGTGGCGCCATTGCCTTCGAGGCCGCGGCCCGACTAGGGGACCGCGTCACCGCGATCGCCCTTCTCGGCACTGCGGCAGCGGTGCCGGTCAATGAACAGTTGCTGTCTGCTGCACGCGACCGGCCACACGATGCGTATGAGATGATGACGGCATGGGCGTTGCGTCCGGCTGCGAAGATTGGCCGCAACCCCGCCCCCGGCATGTGGATGACCGGAGCCACGCTGGCCTTGTTCGACCGCAACACGCCCGGAATCCTCTATCGCGACCTTGCCCTCTGCAATGACTGGACGACAGGACCGGAAGCCGCAAAGCAGGTTACCTGCCCGACACTTGTGGTCACAGGCAAACAGGACGTGATGACGCCGCCGCGCAATGGCGAGAAGCTCGCGCAGGCCGTTGCAGGGAGCACAACCATCGCGCTCGACGACTGTGGACACATGATGATGTCCGAAGCGCCCGACGCTCTGCTTGACGCTCTCAGGCAGTTTTTCGTACCACGCCTCAGTCGCTGAAAAGGCAGTTCTGCACTCCAGAACGCTGGCGGCGGACGGCATGGGGCACCTTGACGAACGAACATTCGCATATTTTGATGTTATCCTCAGCAGCGTCGGCGCATGGCCGGGTTGGCGCAGCCATCCAAGCAGGATTGCATCATGCTTTCTCGACGCGATTTTCTGGCCGTCGCCTCTGCCGCTGCGACCATTGCCGGACGGCCGCTCAAGGCACTCGCTCAGAAGCAGCAGCTTTCCGAAGCCGAACTCCTGGGGTTCACGCCGAAGGGCCAAGTGACGATCCTGCACATGGCGGACTGTCACGCCCAGGTCATGCCGATCTACTTTCGCGAACCGTCGGTCAATATCGGTGTCGGCGCTTCCAAGGGGCAGCCGCCGCATCTCACGGGCGAGGCCTTTCTAAATCATTTCGGCATCAAGCCAGGCACCGCCCAGGCTTACATGCTGACGGACGAGGACTTCACAGCGCTGGCGCGCGAATACGGCAAGGTCGGCGGCATGGACCGCATGGCGCGCCTCATCAATGCGATACGGTCGGAACGACGGTCCGAGAACGTGCTGCTGCTCGACGGCGGCGACACCATGCAGGGCTCCTATACGGCCCTGCAGACGAAGGGGGCCGACATGGTCCGCATCGTCAACGCCCTCGGTATCGAGGCGACAACGGGTCATTGGGAATTCACCCTGGGCGAGGAGCGCCTTCTCCAGATTTTCGGGGACAAGACCCGGCAGGGCGAGTGCAAAGCCGCTTTCCTTGCCGCCAACGTCTTCAACGACGAATGGCTCGAGCCCGCCTTTGTCTCCATGCGCATGTTCGAGAAGGGCGGCGTGCCGATCGCCGTCATCGGGCAGGCCTTTCCATTCACGCCCATCGCAAACCCGCGCTGGATGGTGCCGAACTGGTCATTCGGCATTCGCGAGACCAGGATCAGGGAGAGCGTCGCGGCAGCACGGCGCGCCGGCGCTGCCGTTGTCGTGTTGCTGTCGCACAACGGGTTCGACGTCGACCGCAAGCTGGCCGGCCGAATCGAAGGCCTCGACATCATCCTGACCGGCCACACGCACGACGCCTTGCCGCAACCGCTGAAAGTCAACGGCACGTTGCTCGTCGCTTCCGGATCGAGCGGAAAATTCCTCTCGCGCCTCGATATCGATGTGCAGAACAAGCGCATTGCGGATTTCAGCTACAGCCTCATCCCGGTCCTGTCGGACGCCATAAAGCCGGACCCGGACATGGCGCGTCTGGTGCAAGAGATCAGGGCGCCGCATCTCGACCGCCTCAAAACCCCGCTGGCACGCACGGAGACGCTGCTCTATCGTCGCGGCAACTTCAACGGCACGTTCGACGATCTCATCTGCGATGCCATCCTGCAGGAGCGGGACGCCGAGATCGCCCTGTCGCCAGGCTTCCGCTGGGGAACATCGCTGCTGCCCGGGCAGGACATCACCTGGGAGGACGTCTTCAACGCCACCGCCATCACCTATCCCCAGTGCTACCGGACGACCCTTTCCGGCCAGCGGTTGAAGGAAATCCTGGAGGATGTCGCCGACAACCTCTTCAACGAGAATCCTTACTACCAGCAGGGCGGGGACATGGTGCGGGTCGGCGGCCTCGCCTTCACCTGCGACGTCGGCAAGACCATCGGCAACCGCATCGGCAACATGCGGCTTCTGCGCACAGACCGGCCGATCGAGGCTACGAAGGACTATGCTGTCGCGGGCTGGGCCTCGATCAACCGGGACACGGAAGGCCCGCCGATCTGGGATGTCGTCGGCGACTATCTCAAGAAGAAGAAAACCATTCGACTCGATGAAGCCGAAACTGTCGCCGTAAAAGGCGGATGATTGGAAAGAACCCACGCAAAGATGGAACCGACTGTCGCCTATTCAGAACCCTCCGCAGACGAAATCAAATACCCGACCTGCTACATGTGCGCCTGCCGCTGCGGCATCCGCGTGCACATCAAGGACGGCAAGGTCCGCTACATCGACGGCAACCGCGACCATCCCGTGAACCGTGGAGTTTTGTGCGGCAAGGGTTCGGCCGGGATCATGCAGCACTATTCACCTGCGCGCCTGCGCGCGCCGCTGCTGCGTGTCGGCCCCCGCGGGTCGGGCGAATTCAAGGAAATTTCCTGGGACGAGGCCCTGACGCTTGCGACGAGCTGGATGGGACAGGTCCGCAAAACGGATCCGCGCAAGCTTGCGTTCTTCACGGGCCGCGACCAGAGCCAGTCGCTCACTGGATGGTGGGCGATGCAGTTCGGCACGCCCAACTATGCCGCTCATGGCGGCTTTTGCTCGGTCAACATGGCCGCAGCCGGTCTCTACACGTTCGGCGGCTCGTTCTGGGAGTTCGGGGAGCCCGACTGGAACCTCACACGCTACTTCCTGCTGTTTGGCGTGGCAGAGGACCATGCGTCGAACCCGATCAAGATCGGCCTCGGCCGCTTGAAGAAACGGGGCGCGAAAGTCGTCTCGATCAATCCTGTACGCACCGGCTACAACGCCATCGCGGACGAATGGCTCGGCATCAAGCCGGGAACCGACGGGATGTTCGTCGCCGCCCTCATCCATGAGCTGCTGCGCACACAGCAGATCGATCTCGACTACCTCATCCGCTACACGAATACGCCCTGGCTCGTCATACGCAGCCCTGGCTCGGCCGATGACGGTCTCTTTGCACGCGGCGAGGACGGAAAACCACTGGTCTGGTGCAAAACAGCCGGCGCGGCGAAAAGCGCCTACGACAGCAGCGTGAAGCCTGCGCTGTCGGGCACGTATCGGCTCGCATCGGGACAGTCCGTCGTTCCTGTCTTCCAGCTCATGGCCGAGCGCTATCTCGACGAACGCTACACGCCGGAAGCTGCCGAACGCGAGACCGGCATCCCCGCCGCCACGACCCGGCGCATCGCGGCCGAGCTGGCGGAAGCCGCCTTCAGACAGGAAGTCGTGCTCGACATTCCCTGGACGGATTGGACCGGCCGTCGCCACGACAAGATGATCGGTCGGCCCGTCTCGATGCACGCCATGCGCGGCATCTCGGCCCATTCCAATGGCTTCCACACCTGCCGCCTCATTCACATCCTGCAAATCCTGCTGGGTTCGATCGATTGCCCCGGCGGCTTTCGCTACAAGGCTCCCTACCCCAAGACGATCCCGCCGGGCCTCAAGCCGCGCGGCAAGCCGGAGCATGTCGTCCCCGGCCAGCCGCTGCCGGGTCCGCACCTCGGATTTCCGACCGCGCCCGAGGACCTGCTTCTCGATGCCGAGGGCAAGCCCGCGCGCCTCGACAAAGCCTTCAGTTGGGACGCGCCGTTCGCGGCTCATGGGCTCATGCACATGATCCTGACCAATGCGGCAGCGGGCGATCCCTATCCGGTCGACGTCCTGTTCATGTACATGGCCAACATGAGCTGGAACTCGGCCATGGACACGTCGGCGACGCTCGACCATCTGACCGCCAAGAACCCCGAGACCGGCGACTATCGGATTCCGAAGATCATCTATTCGGACGCATACGCCTCCGAGATGGTCGCCTACTCCGACCTTGTGCTTCCCGACACCACCTATCTCGAGCGGTGGGACTGCATCTCGCTCCTCGACAGGCCGATCTCGGAATCCGACGGCCCGGCAGACGCGATCCGGCATCCGGTGATGAAGCCCGACCGCGATGTCCGGCCGTTCCAGGATGTCCTCATCGACCTCGGACACCGCCTCCGATTGCCCGGCTTCGCCAATGCCGATGGAACGGCTAAATATCCCGGCGGCTACCCCGATTACATCGTCAATCACGAACGCTCGCCGGGCATTGGGCCGCTGGCCGGCTGGCGCGGGGCGGACGGCACGGAGTTTGGCGTCGGCAAGCCGAACCCGAAACAACTCGAGCGCTACATCGAGAACGGCGGCTTCTGCATTCACCATCTCGCGCCGGACCAGACCTACTTCAAGCACGTCAACAAGTCTCACCTCGAGTTCGCGCACGCCAAAGGGTTCAACGGCAACGCCGAGCCGATCATCTTCCAGCTTTACAGCGAGCCGATGCAGCGCTTCCGGCTCGCCGCGCAAGGGCACGGTGCGGTGCAGCCGCCGGCCACCCATCGCGAGCGTATTGCCACCTACTTCGATCCGCTGCCGTTCTGGTATGCCCCGTTCGAATCCGCCATCGTCGATACGCAGTCGTTTCCCATGTACGCCATCACGCAGCGGCCTATGGCGATGTACCACTCCTGGGGATCGCAGAACGCATGGCTGCGCCAGATTCATGCGGCCAACCGCCTCTACATCAGCCGCGAGCGCGGGGCGCAGCTCGGCATTTCGGATGACGACTGGGTCTGGATCACGAGCCAGATCGGACGCGTGCGGGCGCAGGTGCGTCTGATGGAGGGCGTCAATGCCGACACGGCCTGGACTTGGAACGCCATCGGCAAGCGGGCGGGCGCCTGGGCGCTCGACAATGACGCGCCGGAAGCGACGCGCGGCTTTCTACTCAACCATCTGATCGCCGAGCTTCTGCCGGCGCGCGACGGTGGCTATCGCTACGCCAACAGCGATCCTGTCACCGGGCAGGCGGCTTGGTATGACCTGCGCGTGCGCATCGAGAGGGCGTTTCCCGAGGAAGCGCACGAGACCTGGCCGCGGTTCGAACCGCTCGACCAGCCCCCGCATCCTGCGACGCCACGCGTTTCCGTGTTCGGCGCCGAGTTCCGGGAGGCCGCGCAATGACCACATTGCCGGCCACGACGGAGAAAAAGCTCGGGCTCGTCATCGATCTCGATACCTGCGTGGGCTGCCAGGCCTGCGCGACGAGCTGCAAGGAATGGAACACCGGGGGTTACTCGGCGCCGCTGTCCGACCAGCAGCCCTATGGCGCCGACCCGCACGGCGCGTGGTTGAACCGCATCCATGCCTACGATGTCGGCGAGGGAGCGACCAGTCGCACGGTTCATTTCCCGCGGTCTTGCCTCCATTGCGAGACGCCCGCGTGCGTCACCGTGTGCCCCACCGGCGCAAGCTACAAGCGAGGCGAGGACGGCATCGTTCTCGTCAACCCCGACACGTGCATCGGTTGCAAGTTGTGCTCATGGGCCTGCCCTTACGGGGCGCGGGAATATGACTACGCCCAGGGCGTCATGAAGAAGTGCACGCTGTGCGTTGACCGCATCTATAACGAGACGTTCGCACCTGAGGATCGTATCCCCGCCTGTGTTAGAGCCTGTCCGACGGGGGCGCGGCACTATGGCGATCTGGGCGATCCCGGCAGCGACGTCTCCAAGCTCGTTGCGGAACGCGAGGGCTTCGACCTGATGCCGGAGTTCGGCTACAAACCGGTCAACAAGTACCTGCCGCCACGCCCACGGCGAGACGCCGCGACCACGGTGGCAACGCCGGATCAGGCAACACCCGTCGCCACCGGTTCCGCCGTCGAGAAGCTGTTTGCCTGGGCAGACCGCATGCTCTCCGCCGTCTGAGCTCCAACACAGAACACCGAAATGCATCCTGCCTATTCTGTAATCCTCTTCACGACGGCCTCGGGCGCGGGCTACGGCCTGCTCATCTGGCTTGGGCTCTTTGCCAGCTTCGGACTTCTCAACCCGGAGCGGTGGTTCGGCTTCGTTGCCTGGACGCTGGCGTTCGGGTTGATCACCGCCGGGCTCTTATCCTCAACCCTTCACCTTGGTCGTCCGGAGCGCGCCTGGCGCGCTTTCAGCCAGTGGCGGTCGTCGTGGCTCTCGCGCGAAGGCGTCCTGGCCGTCGCGACCTATGTCCCGGCCGGTCTTGTCGCATTCGCCTGGGTGTTCTTCGAAACCGACGACGGGATCTTTTCGCTGCTGGCATTGCTTGCCGCGCTCCTTGGTCTCGCGACCGTCTGGTGCACCGGCATGATCTATCAGTCGCTCACAACCATCCGCGCCTGGAACCAGACGCTCGTCACGCCGATCTATCTCGCCCTCGCGCTCGCGACAGGCGCCGTGCTGCTCAATCTGGTGTTGGAGCTGTTCGGCGTCACCTGGGTGCCGGCGGCAGCGCTGGCCGCAGGCTTCCTGGCGGTGGCCATGGTCCTCAAGCTGCTCTATTGGCGAACGATCGATGAAGCCCCGCGCGACCACACCATCGGCTCGGCAACCGGTCTCGGCCGGTTCGGCACGGTGCGCGTGCTCGACCCGCCGCACACCCAGCCCAACTACGTCATGCGCGAGATGGGATATGCGATCGCGCGCAAACACGCCAAGCGTTTGCGGCGCATGACCGTGATCACAGCCTTCCTTATCCCCATCGCCGCAAGCCTGCTCTCGATCCTTTTCAACCCGATCGCGGACCTCCTGCTCGCCGTTATCGCCGCACTGTCGGTCGCCGTGGGCGTCGTGTTCGAGCGCTGGCTGTTTTTCGCCGAGGCCGAACACGTCGTGATGCTCTACTACGGCCGCCAGGCAGCCTGATCTGCCCAAAATGGCGACCGGTGTTGTGAGCGAGCAACACGCGACGCCCGCTCCAGCTGCTATTCATTCGGAGTGAGCGGCGCCCCCGCCGGTCTCTTGTTGGGGCAGAGCATGCGTATTGGGATGTGGCTGAGGCGTACGATCAGCAGTTTTGCGGCCGTTTTCGCCGTCGCAACTGTGTGTGCTTGCCCCGCCGCTGCCACCGACGGCTACTTCCAGACCGGATATGGCGCCCGGCAGCAGGGCCTGGCTGGCGCCGGTGTCGCTGACAGCCGTGACGGGACGGCGGCGTCTCTCAACCCCGCCGGCATCATTCATGCCCCGACCGAAATCATCTACTCGTTCTCCGGGCTTTATGCGAAGCGCCAGATTGAGGGTACCGGCGCCGCGGGCTTCACGCCAAGCGGACCGCTCGAAAGCGAGAACAACTGGTTCCTCGTCACCAATTCCGCATCGACCTACCGGTTCAACTGGCTGCCGTTTTTTGATGTTGTAACAACGACCAGCTACAGCAATTCCGGCATCAACAGCGAGTATCAGGGCGCAACGGCGAATGCCTGCGCATCGGGCGTCTTCTGCGGCGGAAAAGCCGGCCTCAATCTGCAGCAATACTTCTACTCGATCGCCGGCGCCAAACGGTTCGGCAATCTGTCGGTCGGCATCGCTCCGGTCGTTGCGCTGCAGACGCTGGAGGTGAAGGGACTTTCAGCGCTGCCGCTGACCTCCAGCGACCCCGGCAATCTGACAAACCGCAATACTGATCTCTCGTGGGGAGGCGGTCTGCGCGCAGGTATCGAGTGGAGCCTGACACCATCGTTGCGGTTCGGGCTGGCCGGGTCGACACCGATCTGGATGTCTCGCTTCGAGGACTATAGGGGCCTGTTGGCCGATGGCGGTTCGTTCGACATTCCCGCGACCGCGCAGGTCGGCGTCGCGTACGATGTCTCTCCGGCCCTGACCGTCATGCTGGACTATAAGCGCATCTGGTACAGCGGGACGGCGGCACTCGCCAATTCATCGTCAAGCCCTGGCCTGCTCGGCGCGGCGGACGGTCCGGGCTTCGGCTGGCGCGATATCGATATCGCCAAGCTGGGTGTTGAATATCGGATATCCGACTCCCTGACACTGCGGGCTGGATATTCCTACAATACCAGCCCTATCAAGTCGGCCGACGTAACGACGAATATCCTGCTGCCCTACACGACGCAGCATCACCTGACAGCTGGCGCAACCTGGCGGCTCGCGCCAAGCCTCGATCTGGAATTTGCTGCTATCTATGCGCCGAACAGCAGCATCAGCGGAGCGGAACTCGCGGCCATTGGCAATGCGGCCCACACCATCGAGCTCAGTTCCTCCCAGTTGGAACTCACCGCCGGCTTTAAGTATCGGTTCGGAAACTAGGTCCGCGCGCATCGATTGGGGCTTGTTCGCCATGCTATGGCGGACTATCACTCCCGGCCGAGCGAACCTCGTCCGCATCGCCTGCTCGGCGCGGCAACCGGAGCGTGAAGTACAGCATGGGTGAGGATGCAGACCCCTTTCGCGGGTTCAGGCTTCTGCTGGTTGAAGACGAGCCGCTCGTGCTCATGAGTCTCCAGGATGTCGTTGAAAATCTCGGCTGCGTCGTTGTCGGCACGGCGTCGAGCCTGAGCGAGGCGCTGGCTGCCATCGATACCGGATCCGCGTTCGATGCCGCGCTTCTCGATGTGCAGGTCGGACGAGAAAAGATCTGGCCTGCCGCAGACCGTCTCATGTCCTTGTCGATCCCCTTCGCGTTTCTGAGCGGATACACCAAGAGCGGGATAGAGGCGAGGTTTCTGTCGATGCCGATCATTGACAAGCCATTCAGCGATGCGGCCGTTAAATCCGCCGTGCTGGCACTATGTGCAGCCGCTGGACAAAAGTCCGGGATGACGCCCTAACAACCTGTTTTGACCGGCAGCCAACGCCAATCTACGCTTTAGGATAAGCTGTCGGCTGGTGAACGCCGTCAGCAGCAACGCAGAGGCGCTGGTGAAATTCGGTACGGTCGAGACTTCGGAGGCTGGCGGAGCCATTCTCGCACACACCGTGCGTGTGGGCGGCCAGACCGTCCGCAAGGGCTCACGGCTGACCGAAGAAACCATCGCGGCGCTGGCCGGTTCGGGCGTGACATCTCTGATGGTCGCGCGCCTCGAACCCGGTGACGTTCCGGAGGACGAGGCCGCAGCGCGGATTGCCGCCGTCGTTGCCGGTTCCGGCACCGTGCTCGGCAAATCGTCGACCGGGCGCTCCAACGTTTTCTCGGTCGCGAACGGTCTGGCGATCATCGAGCGGGAAGCAATCATCGCTGCCAACGGCATCGATGAAGGCCTGACCATTGCCACGCTGTCACCCTTCGCGCGCGTCACACGCGGACAGATGGTTGCAACGGTCAAGATCATCCCGTTCGCTTTACCGGAGGCCGTCGTTGCCGAGGCCGAACGCCGCCTGCGTGGCAACGGTGGCGCCATCGCGGTTGAACCGTTCCGGACTCACCAAGCAGGCCTTTTGCTCACGCGCACGGGCTCTGAGAAGGAGGGGATGCTCGCAAAAAAGTCCTCGGCCGTTGCCCAGCGAGTGGCGGAACTCGGCAGCGAAGTTGTCCGTGTTGAGACAGTCAGGCACGACACCCAGGAGGTCGAAGCAGCGCTGGTGCGGCTCGCCGCACTGAAACTCGACCCTCTGCTTGTTTTCGGCGCTTCGGCTATCGTCGATCGCGGGGATGTCATACCCGCGGCCGTAACAGCCGCCGGCGGAGATGTGGTTCACCTGGGCATGCCTGTCGATCCCGGCAACCTCCTGCTTTACGGTCGCATGGACGATGCGACCGTCATCGGTGTCCCGAGTTGCGCCAGCTCCCTCAAAGTCAACGGCTTCGACTGGGTTCTGGAGCGCTGCCTTGCCGGCCGCACGGTCACGCATCGGGAGTTTGTCGAAATGGCGGTTGGCGGGTTGCTGATGGAAATCTCGACGCGTCCCCAGCCGCGCGCCAGACAAGACAAACCTCCCCCAAGTAGTTGACCGCGCAGCGAAGCGCCGCTGTGATTAGGCTGCCGAATTACTATTTCAATGAGCTCCCATGCCACGCACGCGCCCTCACTCTTCATCGCAAGCAAGCGGGATTTCGACGCCACCGGAGCGGCGCGCTGTATTGACGCTTCGGGTCGACTTCGGACCCTTCGGCTACTTGGGGCCCGGGAAGATCGCGTTGCTGGAGTTGATCTCCAAGCACGGTTCCATCTCCGCTGCCGGCAAGGAGATGGGCATGTCCTATCGACGGGCCTGGATGCTGGTGGACGAGGTGAACAAGATTTTCCGGTCGCCGCTTGTGGACAAGCAGATGGGCGGCACGGGCGGCGGAAGCGCGCGGCTGACGCCTCTCGGGCGCGACGTCGTCGCCCGCTATCGCGCCATTGAAGGCGCTGCGGCATCCGCAGCCGCGGCGGATCTGCGTGCTCTCAAGTCGGCGCTGCCCGACAAACCGGCAGCGGGCACCCGTACGCGCGGCTGATCCAGCGCCTCATGCATCAGCTGTCACTGCTGCGAAAGGTCCGTCCTCGGATCGGCGGTCGAGGGCTACGGTTTTGATGAGCGCATACACGTTGGTGCCCGGTGCAAGATTGAGGCGCTCGATCGAATAGCGCGTCAACCGCGCCAGCAGTATCTCGCCATTGCAGTCGATCCGGACTTCGGCGGTGGCACCATCGCTGGACGAAATATCGGCGATAACACCGGCATGGACATTGAGCGCACTGACGTTTTCCGGCGCCGAAAGCGAGAGCATGACGTCGCGTGAACGCACACGCAAACGAACCTTCTCGCCCACGGAGGCGTCGAGACGCGGGACCCTCCACAAGCCGGCCGCCGACCGCAATTCGGTCAGGCCGAACCTCGTATCGTGGCGGGCCACCTCGACATCGATAACCGCACCAGCCTCCTCTCTTCCGATCAGAGGGAAGAGGTCAACACGTCCCATGATTTCAGCCGTGGGCCCGGCAGCGGCCACCCGTCCCTCATCGAGCACGACGATGGTCGATGCCAGCCGGACGACCTCCGCCGGCGAATGGCTGACATAGACGATGGGCACCCTGCTATGGTCACGCAGCCGCTCGATGTATGTAATGATCTCGGCCTTGCGCCCTTCGTCCAGCGCTGCCAGCGGCTCATCCATAAGAAGCAAGCGCGGATTGGCAAGCAGCGCGCGGCCGAGGGCAACACGCTGCTTCTCGCCACCGGAAAGACGCCCTGGCTTGCGATCGAGAACCCGTTCGATCCCCAGGAGATCGACCACCTCACCGAGGTTTGCGGTGCGCTCCGAGCGCGGCAGGAACCAATGGCCATAGAGGAGATTCTGGCGGACCGAGATGTGCGGAAACAATCTCGCTTCCTGAAAAACGTAGCCGACCCGCCGGCGATGCGGGGGAACAAACACGTTCCTCGACGTATCGATGAGCACCGTGTCGTCAACCTGGATCAGTCCCTGGGCTGGCGCCAACAGTCCGGCTATGGCGTTGACAACGGAAGTCTTGCCCGATCCCGAGCGCCCGAAGAGCGCGGTGAGTCCCGGTCCTGTCGTAAAGCGTGTGTCGAGGGCAAAGTTTCCCAGACGGTGGCGAATGTCGACCGCAAGCGTCATGCTGGATCAAGCTGCCGATTGATCCTGCGGGCGAGAACTTCCGAACCGATCAATGCCAGAACCGAGATGCAGACCGAAACCACGGTCAGCCGCAATGCGCCAAGATCCCCGCCGGGGACCTGGGTGAAGGTATAGATCGCTGACGGCAATGTCTGGGTTTCGCCCGGAATATTCGAGACGAATGTGATCGTCGCACCAAATTCGCCCATTGCCTTTGCAAAACTGAGGATCATGCCGGCAAGGAGACCGGGCGCCGCAAGCGGCAGCGTCACGGTAAGGAAAACCCACATCCTGCTCGCACCGAGGGTGCTTGCCGCCTGCTCAAGCCGTGTGTCGATCGCTTCGATGGAAAGCCGGATCGCCCGAACCAGCAACGGAAAGCCCATGATGCCGCAGGCCAGCGCCGCCCCCGTCCACCGGAACGAGAACACAAGACCAAAGTGCTCGGCGAGAAACGCGCCGATCGGGCCTTTGCGACCAAACAGAATGAGCAGCAGATAGCCTGTGACAACGGGGGGAAGGATCAGCGGCAGCAGGACGATGCCATTGACCAGGGATTGCCCCCAGAACCTGGTACGCGCCAGCAGGAGTGCGACCATCACACCGAAGGGAAGGCTGACGACCGTCGCAACGGCCGCCACCTTCAGGCTGACATGCACCGCCGTCCATTCCTCGGCACTCAGCGTCAGCCAATCCATCGCGTCACCGGCGAGACCATATCGCAGAATAAGCTAGGACTGGCCGCCCAGAACAGTGAACCCCTGCTCTTCGAAAAAGCCCTTCGCCTTTGCTGATTTGATGAAGTCGAGGAAAGCCTTGGCGTCGGCACTGTTCTGTCCCTTGACCAGCGCAACCGGATAGATGATCGGGGGATGGGTCGAATCCGGAAACGTGCCTGCTATGGTCACATTCGCATCGGCAGCGGCATCTGTCTTGTAGACGATACCAGCCGCGGCCTCGCCACGAGATACCAGGAGCAGCGCGGCACGAACATTGTCAGCTTGCGCTACCTTCCCTGCAACGTCATTCCAGATGCCAAGCTTTTCCAGTGCCGCCTTTCCATACTTGCCCGCGGGCACGGATGCCGTATTGGCCATTGCCAGCCGGCCATCGCCCAAAATCGGACCGAGCTTGACGCCTTCTTTCAGCTCGATCTTCGCCGCCTTGTCCTTGGGAGTAACAAGAACAATGCTATTGCCGAGGAGGTTGGATCGGGTGTCGGGCCGGATCAAATCCTTCTTGGCCAGATAGTCCATCCAATCCAGGTCCGCCGATATGAAAATCTGCGCAGGGGCGCCCTGCTCAATCTGCTTTGCCAGCGCCGAACTCCCTGCGTAGGAAATCTTTACAGTCTTGCCGCTCTCCTTCTGCCAACTCGCGGCAGCGTTATCGAGTGCGTTCTTCATGCTGGCTGCGGCAAAAACCACCACATCGTCGCCTTGAGCCACGGCGGGTGTCGCCGCCCAGGGACTTGCCACGAGGAGTGCTCCGGCAAATACCCCAGCAACAAACATCGCTACATTCTTCATCGGGACCTCGCTTGCGCTATATTTGACGATATATATCGAAGGGCGAGACTCAGCAATGGCGTCCCCACAATCAACATTGCGGGCAACGCGCTTAGTCGCTTAAGTATATGAAATTACTCAGTGATACTACATATTCATCGTGTCGTCATACGAGCCGAGCACGAATGGCCACGTCATACCTGATGCGGGGCGAAAACTGGCGCGATATCCCATCGGCTATTGCGCAAGTCTGTCAGCGCTTGGATAGATTGAGCATGGCCCGGGCTTCCGCGACCGTCGCGATCTTGCCGCCCAGCTCCTGAATGATCCGAACGGCCTTCTCCACCAGGGCAGCGTTGCTGGGAGCGGGCACTCCCTTCGCAAGATGAACCGTGTCTTCCATGCCGATGCGGCAATGGCCGCCGAGCGTGAAAGCCTGCGCGAGCATCGTGTAGGCGTGACGTCCCGGACCGAATGCCGCCCACTCGCAATCTTTCGGTAGCAATGACTTTGCCAGGCGCATCATATCGGGCGTCGATGGCATGCCGTACTTGATCCCCGTGACGATCTGGAAAAGCGCAGGGAGCTTGAGCGTGCCATCCGCGACAAGGTCATTTGCCAGCACTATGTCGCCGGTATCGAACACTTCGAGCTCCGGCTTGATGCCCGCAGCATAGATGCGCTCTGCCATCAGCTTGAGGTTCCGCGGTGAGTTGATCACAGCGCCGCCGCCGAACCACATCGTATTGAGATCGAGTGTGCAGATTTCCGGTTTCAGCTCGACGACGTGTTCCGTGCGGATCTCGGGCGTCGTCAGCAACGTGCCAGGTGCAGCCTTCGCCGGCTCGTCGTCGCTGGGAATGAACCTTCCTCCCGGGCCGGTCGTGAGATTGATGATCAGGTCGGTGTCGCTGGCGCGCAACCGCTTCACGACCTCGCGGTAGTATTCGAGCTTCATGCTCGGCAGGCCGGTACTCGGCTCCCGCACATGGATATGGCAGATGGCAGCGCCCGCCTTGGCGGCGCCGATACAGGCGCCAGCGATTTCTTCAGGCGTGACCGGCAGCGCCGGATTGTGCGCGCGCGTTGGAAACGTGCCGGTAATGGCGCATGTCAGAATCGTCGGCTTCATTGTCAGTCCTTGTGTCTTGGGCCTCCGCCCGGAAATCGGATGGGTGATGCCACATATTCCCAGTTGCGTTGAGCACCAACCGTCATTCGGCGGCGTCTTTGGCAGCAATCTGCGGCATGAAGATCGTTTCGACCCATCGCGTCGTGACGGCCGCGCTCTTGAAGTCCTCGTGACCGAGCACCTGCAGATGGAACGGTGCCGTGGTCGGCACGCCTTCCACCCGAAGCGCCTGCAGCGCCGAACGCATGCGCTCGATCGCTTCGGCGCGTGTATGGCCGTGTGCGATCACCTTCGCGAGAAGGGAGTCGTAGTAGGGCGGCACCAAGTAGCCCGGATAGCAGTGCGTGTCGACGCGGACACCGGCACCGACGGGAGCAACCCAAGTCGCCAGCCGCCCGGGACCGGGAGCGAAATTCCGCATCGCATCCTCGGCATTGATTCGACACTCGATCGCGTGGCCGTCGAATCGGATGTCATCCTGCGTGAATGAGAGCGGCCGGCCGGCAGCAATGCAAATCTGCGCGGCGACAAGGTCGCGCCCGGTGATCATTTCAGTGACCGGGTGCTCGACCTGGATGCGGGTGTTCATTTCCAGGAAATACCAGGCGCGCGACTCTTCATCGAACACAAACTCGACCGTCCCCGCTCCGGAATAGCCGACGGCGCGGCCGAGCCTGACGGCAGCACCCGCCAATTCCTCCCGCAGCTGCGCATCGACCACTGGTGACGGGGCCTCCTCGATCAGCTTTTGGTGACGGCGCTGTGTCGAGCAATCGCGCTCCCCGAGATGAACAACCGTTCCGTGATTATCTCCCAGGATCTGAATTTCGATGTGCCGAGCCCGCTCGATGAAGCGCTCCGCATAGAGGGAGGGATCGCCGAACGCAGCCTGTGCCTCCGCAGCAGCCGCATCGATCTCGCGCGCGAGATCATCGGGATGGCGAACGACCCTCATGCCGCGCCCGCCGCCGCCTGCACTGGCCTTGATCAGAATGGGATAGCCGTGCTGGCGGGCGAATTGGGTCGCATCCGCCGCGCTGCTGAGCCGTCCAGAGCCTGGAACGCGCGGAACGCCGGCCTTTTCAGCGATCGAGACGGCCGACAGCTTGTCGCCCATGGCCGCGATGGCAGAGGGCGAAGGCCCGATGAAAACGATGCCGTTCTCTTCACAAAGCCGGGCGAACTGGGACCGCTCCGATAGAAATCCGTACCCCGGATGAACCGCCTCGCATCCCGCCCCTTTAGCGGCGGTGACGAGCGTGTCCGCTCGAAGATAACTATCCTTGGCAGCAGGTGGCCCGATGCAAATAGTGCGCGTGGCCATACGCGCAGCCATGCTGTCCCGGTCCGCCGCCGAAACAGCGGCAACAGTCTCGATACCAAGGCTTTTGCAGGCCCGGATAATGCGAACCGCGATCTCGCCGCGATTGGCGACCAGCACGCGTTTGAAAGGTGGCGCCGACATCTCAGCGACCTATGCCGAAGGCGTCACGACGACGAGCGTCTGGTCGAACTCGACCAAACTCCCGTTCTCGACAAGGATTTTTGTGACCGTGCCATCCACGCCGGCTCGAATGGAGTTGAACAGCTTCATCACCTCGATGAGGCAGACCGTATCGTCGGCACGAACCCGTTGCCCGATCTCTACAAACGGCTTCTCGCCAGGGCCGGAGGCCCGATAAAATGTCCCAAGCATCGGCGCGCGAATGGCGACGCTGCCCTCCGGTACGACGTTCGCTACCGGCGCTGCAGGTTTGGCAGGCGCCGTCGACAGCCTGACATCAGCTGCCGACACCGGGGCGGGCGCCGCGGCTGGCGTCTGCAGCATGGTCGCACCGCCTTGCCGGACGACATGGAGTTCGAAGCCATTGTGAACGAACTTGATCTCATTGAGGTGCTCGGCCGCGTCGATGATCTTCAGGATGCTTTGGACGTCGCTGTGTGTCAGGTTCATGGTCTCTTCGTGTCTCACTTTCTAATTTTGACCGGCGCGTCTGGCGTGTCCGGGATGGCG
>JBFWWW010000060.1:0-18862 GCA_050245975.1 Hyphomicrobiaceae bacterium | reverse complement strand
TCGATACCCCCGGGCACACGGCCGGTCACATCAGCTACTTCATCCCCGCGGCCGGCGTCGCATTTGTCGGCGACACGCTGTTCGCCATGGGATGCGGGCGCGTGATCTAAGGCACATATCCCATGATGTGGCAGTCCCTGAAAAAGCTGATGGCGCTGCCGCCCGACACCCAGGTCTATTGCGGGCACGAGTACACGCTCGCGAATGCCCGCTTCGCTCTCACGATAGAGCCGGAGAACAAGGCCCTGCAGAAGCGCGCCCAGGACGTGGCCGCGCTGCGCGCCGAGAACAAGCCCACTCTGCCGACGCGGATCGGCGTGGAGCTCGAAACCAACCCCTTCCTGCGTCCAGACAGCCCCGACATCGTTCGCCGGCTCGGCATGCAGGGCAAATCGGACGCTGAGATCTTCGGAGAAATCCGCGATCGCAAGAACCGCAGCTAGCCCAATGGCGGAAACGGGGCCGGCGTTGTCCGCGGATGATGTGGTCCGCCTCCTCGGGCTGCAGCCTCATCCGGAAGGCGGCGCATTCCGCGAGACCTATCGCGACGCGGCAACCGATGCGCACGGCCGCAGCGTCTCGACGGCGATCTACTTCCTGCTGCGGGCCGGCGAACAGTCGCGGTGGCATCGCGTCGATGCGGCGGAGATCTGGCATCATTATGCAGGGGCTCCGCTGGACCTCAGCATCGTCGACGAGAGCGGCACGCGCACGGTTCGCCTCGGCACGAGGCTCGGGGACGGCGAAGAGCCGCAGGCCGTGGTCCCGCCGACCGCCTGGCAACAGGCGCGGAGCCTCGGCGACTGGACACTGGTCGGCTGCACGGTCGCGCCGGGATTTGAGTTCACCCGATTCGAGATCGCGCCGGAGGGCTTCGATCCCGGGCGAATCACCCGCTCCGATCGAACGCGCTGAACGCGCCTAAGTCGGCCACAGTTATCCACTTTCACCCACGACTATTATTGCAGTCAACATACTGTATATAAACGGCTTTCACGCTCGATCGCCGGCCGAGGCCGGTGTGCGCTTGCCGCGACGGCCCGACTCGGAAAGTGTGGGTTGTGGAGACATACAGTTTGGCAAGCGGGGGTTGTTGCCAATGAAGCGGGATGCTGCCGGACCGTGCCTCTGCGCGGTCTTTGTGGATTATGACAACATCTATCTCTCGCTGAAGCGCAAGAGCGAGGAAGCCGCGCGCCGCTTCGCCAAGGAAGCCGGCACCTGGATCCGCGCCATCGAGAGCGGCCAGATCATCACGCCGACCAATGGCACGCTGACGGAGTCCAAGCGCCGCATCGTGATGAACCGCTGCTACGGCAATCCCGTGCCGCGCCGCAACCCGAACGACAACTCGACGGACATGAACTCCTTCCCGTTCGTGCGCCATCACTTCCTGCGTGCCGGGTTCGAGGTCGTCGACTGCCCGCCCCTGACGCAGCAGCTCAAGAACTCCGCCGACATCCGCATGGTCATGGATGTTCGCGATTACATGACGCATCAGACCCATTTCGACGAGTTCATCCTGCTGTCGGGCGATGCTGACTTCACGCCGGTTCTGCATCGCCTGCGCGCGCATGCGCGCCAGACGGTGATCTTCGCCAACGACTATACGGCCGCCCCCTACACGGCGATCAGCGACGGCGAGATTCGCGAGGCGGACCTGATCGCGCTGCTCCTCGACGGGCGTCTCCCTGCGGCCGGCGAGGACGGGCAGCCCGCGCAGATGCTGACCGCGACGGGACGGCTGGAGGAAATCCGGGCCGAGATCATCGCCGAGATCGCCACCGGCATCCGCGCCGCTGCCGCCCCGGTGCCGCTCGAGGCGCTTGCCGACCGCGCGCTGCGGGCCATCGGCCACGAGAAGACCATCGGTACGAGCTGGGCAGGTGCCGGCAGCTTCCGCGAGCTGCTGCGGCAGGGCCTCCCCGAGGACCTGCGCCTGACAACCGAGCCGCCCTATTTCGCCTATGACCCCAAGCGGCATGGCCCCCAGCAGACGATCGCGCCGCCGTCCTACGAGGACCGGATGGAGCTGCCGCCGCCGCGCGCACCGGCACAGGCCAGCCCGGCCTCCGCGCGGCCCATGATCGGCGCCCCGCAGGCCCCGTACGCGCCGCCTCAGCAGCAGTCCTATGCTGCTCCCCAGGCGCAGCACCCTCAGGCTCGCCAGCAGCCGGCCCCGCAGCAGCGGGTTTCCGCCCCGGCAACTCCTGCCGCGGCAGCTCCTGCGCCGCGCGTCGAAGCCCCCACGGCGGTGCAGAAGTCGATCGCGCGCATTCACGAGGCCTGCCAGGCCCCGGGCCTCGCGCCCTCGGAATACCGGCTGTTGTTCGAAGTGATCGCGCAGGAGATCAACGAGAACAATCTCGCCGGCGCGCAGACGATCACGCGCATCGTGCAACGCGCTCAGGAGCGCGGGCTTGATGCACGCAAGGACGATGTCCGCTTTGTCCTCGAGGTTGTCAGCGAGGCCGATCCCTGGTTCGAGCAGGGTGCGTCGGCCGTGCTCTTCGCGGGCCGCTTCCGCAATTTCGTGGTCGCGCGCTGCCGCAGCCAGGGCATCAATCTGTCGGCCGAGGAACTGGACCTGATCGATGCGTGGTTCGCGGGCGGGACGATGCCGTCAGCCCAACCGGCACGCGCACCTGCCGCACACCCGGGGCAGCAGGCCCCCATGCGGCACGAGCCCGCGGCGGCCGGCGATGGTCGCGGCGGTCGCTGGTGGTCGTTCGATCCGTCCGAGGGTGCTGAACCCCGGCGGGCATCGCCGGGCCTGGGAACGGGCCAGCCCGATGCGACCGACGACGAGTTTCCGCGCATCGTGCGAACGCGCCTGCGCGGCTGAGATCAGGCTTCAGACCTGCGAAGCGCCCCGGTCCGGCCGGGGCGCTTTCTTTTTGACCAACCCGATCGTATCGGCGCCTGCCAGAAGCGCACCCAATACGATCAGGGCCGCCGCCGCCCAGATGCGCGGTGTTGCCACCCCCAGCCCGAAGGCGATCAACAGCAGTGTCGACAGCAGCGGCGTGAAATAGGCCGCGACGCCCAGCATCCTGATGTTGCCGCGCTTCATGCCCTCGTCCCAGAGATAGAACGCAAGGCCCACCGGTCCTGCGCCCAGCGCACCGATGGCCAGCCATCCCGTTGCGCTTGCCGGCCACCGCGTCGTCTCGAGCGCGGCGTGCAGCAGCGCCGCCGCGACGGCGGTGGCCGCGCAACTCACGATGAGGCTTGAGCTTGGAACGCCTGCGAACAGCCTGCTGGCAACCGAATAGGTGGACCAGATGAGCGCCGCGGCGAAAGCCAGAGCGAACCCGGCGCCGGCGCCGGCACCGGAAATGTCGCCGTGCCAGCCCCCGCCGGCCAGCAGCATCACGCATCCGGCAAATCCGAGCACGGCACCTGTCACGTGCCACCAGCCAAGCCCCTTTCCACCCAGCGCACCGGGAAGGAATGCCGAAAGGACGACGATCAGCAGCGGCCACAGATAGACGATCAGGCTCGCCGGGACGGGCGGGGCATTCTGGAGCGCGAAGAAATAGCAGACGTGAAACCCCAGCAGGCCGTAGATGCCCAGCACGAGCGCGCCGGCCGGCATGCCTTTGAGAACCGCGAAGCGCTCGCCGCGCAGGAGCATGCGGATAAGCCCGGCGACCGTCCCGACGGAAAAGCTCATCGCTGCAAGCTGCAGCGGAGGGATCGCACCGCTGGCCGCGGTCAACGTGGCGAGCCCTGACCACAGCAGGACCGCGACAAGACCTCGCGCGGTCGCGCCACCGCCCCCCTCGGCCTCCACGTCGACCATTCGCGGATCAGGCCATGTACTGCCCGCCGTTGGCATCCAGGCAAGCGCCGGTGATGAAGCCGGCATCCTCGGCGGCGAGGAAGGCGACGCAGCGTGCAATCTCCTCGGCCAGTCCCAGGCGGCCAACCGGGATCTGCGGCAGGATTTTGGATTCCAGAACGTCCTTTGGCACCGCAGCCACCATCTCTGTCGCGATATAGCCCGGCGCGATCACGTTGCAGGTGATGCCCTTCGCCGCCCCCTCCAGCGCGACCGCCTTCGTGAAGCCGAGCAATCCGGCCTTGGCGGCCGAGTAGTTGGCCTGTCCCATCTGACCTTTTCGGCCGTTGATCGACGAGATGGAGACGATGCGGCCGAAACCCCGCGCGCGCATGCCGTCGATAACAAGGCGCGTCATATTGAAGACAGAGTCGAGGTTTGTGCGGATGACGGCGTCCCAGTTGTCTTTCGTCATGCGGTGGAGCATGCCGTCGCGCGTGATGCCGGCGTTGTTGACGAGAACATCGATCGGCCCGAGGTCGCGCGCAATCTGGGCAACGCCCTTCTCGCACTGGGCCCAGTCGCCGACATCGAACTTGTAGACCGGGATTCCGCTCTCGGCCTGGAACTGCCTGGCGACCGCATCATTGCCGGCGTAATTCGCGGCCACGCGGAAACCTTTGTTCTTCAGAGCCGTGGAAATCGCGTGACCGATGCCACGCGTCCCCCCCGTCACCACTGCAACCCGAGCCATGCTGTTCCTCCAGGACACTCGTCTTTTTATGGCACTGTAAAAGAAATCCTCGGCCGGGCGAATGCCGGCCGAGGATTATATTAATCAGAATGGAGGCGGCGTCAGTCGCGTTCGACGCACATCGCCACTCCCATGCCGCCGCCGATGCACAGCGTCGCCAGCCCCTTGTGAGCATTGCGCCGCTTCATCTCGTGCAGGAGGGTCGTGAGCACCCGGGCGCCCGATGCGCCGATCGGATGGCCGATCGCGATCGCACCGCCGTTCACGTTGACCTTATCGGTATCCCAGCCGAGGCCCTTGTTCACGGCGCAGGCCTGCGCCGCAAAGGCTTCGTTGGCCTCGATCAGGTCGAGGTCCTTCACGGTCCAGCCGGCCTTCTCCAGCGCCTTCTTCGAGGCCGGAATGGGCCCGGTCCCCATGATCGAGGGGTCGACGCCGGCATGGGCCCAGGACACGATCCTGGCCAGCGGCTTGATCCCCCGCTTTTTGGCTTCCGCTTCCGTCATCAGGACGACCGCGGCCGCTCCGTCGTTGATGCCGCTCGCATTGGCCGCCGTGACCGAGCCCTCCTTCTCGAAGGCCGGCCGGAGCTTTGCGATCGACTCATAGGTCACGCCGTCCTTGATGTACTCATCCTGGTCGACCGTGACCTCGCCCTTGCGGGTCTTGATGGTCACCGGAGCGATCTCGTCCTTGAACTTGCCGGCCTTGCGCGCCGCCTCGGCCTTGTTCTGCGACGCGACGGCGAAGCGGTCCTGCTCCTCGCGCGTGATCTGCCACTGGCGGGCAACGTTCTCGGCCGTGTTGCCCATGTGATAGCCGTTGAAAGCGTCCCACAGGCCATCCTTGATCATCGTGTCGATGAACTTGGTGTCGCCCATCTTCGTGCCCTCGCGCAGGTGCGAGCAGTGCGGCGCCTGGCTCATGCTCTCCTGGCCGCCGGCAACGACGATCTTCGACGAGCCGAGCTGGATCTGCTGCGCGCCCAGGGCGACCGCGCGCAGGCCCGAGCCGCAGAGCTGGTTCATGCCCCAGGCCGGCGCATCCACGGGAATCCCCGCTCCGATCGACGCCTGACGCGCCGGGTTCTGGCCCGCGCCGGCAGACAGGATC
Organism: Hyphomicrobiaceae bacterium; assembly: GCA_050245975.1. GTDB lineage: Bacteria > Pseudomonadota > Alphaproteobacteria > Rhizobiales > Hyphomicrobiaceae > JBFWWW01. The sequence goes on along the minus strand of JBFWWW010000060.1, from coordinate 13,211 downwards.
TGCCCCATGATCACCTCGGAGACATCGCCGGGCTCGACGTTGGCCCGCTTCAGGGCTTCCGAGATGGCGATCTTGCCGAGATCGTGCGCCGGCAGAGTCGAGAGGGCGCCGTTGAACGAACCCACCGGCGTGCGAACCGCGGACGCAATGACGATCGTTTCCTGATCCTTATCCATTCAGCTCTCCTGATGCAGGCCGCCGGCGGTCGAGACGCAGCCAGGGCGATGGCGCGGGGCCGCCGGGGCAATAAAGCTCAATATCCCTCATGACGATAAGCAGAGCTGTTTTGGAGTGCAATTGCAACGTCAGAAAGCATTCACTCTTTTTCGGACTGGTTTCTCAAGCTGCGCCCATGCTAACGTTCTGGGCAACGGTCCGGGCACGGCCAGTAATTTCGGGCGGCAGGAATGCTCAACAAGAGCGATCAATCGACGGACAAAAAAGAGCCGGTTGTCATCAAGAAGTATGCCAACCGTCGGCTCTACAATACTGAAACCAGCACGTACGTGACGCTCGACGACCTGGCGACCATGGTGCGCTCCGGTCGCGATTTCGTGGTCTTCGACGCCAAGACCGGCGACGACCTGACGCATTCGGTCCTGACCCAGATCATCGTTGAGCAGGAGAGCCGGACGGGCGCCGGGCAGACGCTGCTGCCCATTCCGTTCCTGCGCCAGCTGATCCGCTTCTACGGCGACAGCGTCGAAAAGTTCGTGCCGAGCTACCTGCAGGCCAGCCTTGAAACGCTTGCCAAGGAGCAGGAGCGCTTCCGGCAGCGGTTCGCCGGGGCGTTCACCCCGCAAGGCGCTCTCGATGCCTACCAGGAGCAGGCGCGCAAGAACCTCGCCATGTTCGAGCAGGCCATGGCCATGTTCTCACCCTTCCAGGGGATCAAGTCGGGTGCGTCCAAGCCCGAGGAATCCGCCCCCAAGGCGACCGAGCCCGCTGCCGAGAGCAAATCGGCCGAGCTCGCCGAACTCAAGGCGGAGCTCAAGGCCATGCAGGCCAAGCTCGAGAAACTGACGCAGGACAAGAGCTGAGGTCGGCCTCGCCGACCGCCGACGCATCAAGGCCGCCGCGCGGATCCCGCTCGGCGGCCTTTTCGTTTCCCAGAGGCTAGCAATCGTCAGAGGTCGGCGCCGATGCTCAAATCGCGCCGCGCAACGCGGATGCCGATGGTATAGCCGGCCACGACGTCGATCAGACACGCGATCATGATGAAGAAGAAGACCGAGCTCGTTGCCTGCTTGACCATCAGGAACTCGATCAGGCTGGCAATGAAGACCAGCATCGAGAAGCCGTGGTCGAGCAGCGACGCCGCAGACGTGTAGGTCGATTTCAAAAGCTCGACGAACAGCAGCAGCATCGTCATCAGGATGATGAGGTCGCCCCAGGTGAAGACCCAGCGCGCGGTCGGGTCGCGATGCAGCATCGGCACTTCGAAAATCTTGGTCGCAAGGATCTGGTCGGGAGGCGAATTGCCGCCAAGGAACACGACGACGTTGTAGAAGATGAACGCGATGATGATAAGCGGCAGCGCCCTGATGGACATTCCTCATCTCCCTTACGGTCGCGAGTTCTGCGCGTCGCCGTCCGGCAAGACTGACGGCAGTGACGATAATCCGGCCGGAGCGAACCTCGGCCTGTAGGCTTGGCGATCAGTCCAAGCCACTATCGAGCCAAAGCGTCCGGAAACTCAAGCATCCGAAGATCAGACGTCCGACTTGGCGGGCAGGATCTGGCGACCCCTGTACTCGCCGGTCTTGAGATCGATGTGGTGGGGACGGCGGCGCTCGCCCGACTTCTTGTCCTCGACATAGGTCGGCGCCTTGAGGGCGTCGGCCGAGCGGCGGCTGCCGCGCTTCATCGGAGAGGTTTTCTTTCTCGGAACGGCCATTGTTGCCTCCAAAAAACTGCGATTGTGCCAGGGAAGGGATGGAGCCATAGGCCCGCAAGCCCGACCCCGAACGGCATGTTGCCGCGGCTTATAGCGGCATTCCCGGCGGAAAACCAGAGACACTGCGCCGCGCTAGTAGAGCGAGCGCCGCAGCGGCAGACAACCGACATAGGGGCCCGATCCGCGCATGCGCAACAGCAACCGCTGGGCGAGGCGCCGGGTTCCCGGCCCCGGAGCGCCTGCATTGCGCGCGATGGGGTTGGGCAGGACGACCGCCAGCAGGGCCGCCTCATACTCCGTAAGCCGCGAGGCGGGCTTGCGGAAATAGCGGCGGGCGGCCGCTTCCGCGCCGAAGGTCCCGGGTCCCCATTCGGCGACGTTCAGGTAGATCTCCAGGATGCGCGCCTTCGGCCACGCCACCTCCATGACGAGGGTCAGCGGGATCTCGATCGCTTTGCGCACGTAGCTTTTCGACGACCAGAGAAAGAGATTCTTGGCCACCTGCATGGAAATGGTGCTGCCGCCGCGCAGCGGGCCGTCGCCGGCCTGCTCGATGACATTGCCGATCTCGTCCCAGTCCACGCCGTGGTGGCTGCAGAAGCGGGCGTCCTCGGACATGACCACGGCCCGCATGAGATTGGGAGATATGCGTGCCAGGGGCTGCCAGTCCTGAACGACGCGCCCACCCTGCAGGCGCTCCGCGAGCATCAGCGTAGATGCCGGCGGGTCGACGAAGCGGTAGACGACAATCAGCGCCAGCCAGACCAGCAGGACCAGAGCCGCCGCCATGGCCAGTCCGAGAGCCACACGCTTGGCGACCGCCGGCCAACGGCCGGTGCGCGCCGCTACGTGCAGGGGAGCCACAGCCGGCTGATGCTCCGTGCGCGTCGGCCCAGTGACCTCGAACGGGCCGGGACGCTGGCTGTCCAGTCCACCGGGTGGCCGCAGATGCTCGCCGGGAGCGTCGGGTTGGTCTGGGTAGGTCGTCATCAGTCCCCCGCGCAGGGGCGGTCGCGGCAGAAGCCGGCGTACGGGAGCGATAAATCTTGGCGGCGCAGAGGCATGGATCCGAACGCTGGACAACGGCGGATACCCGTAGCATGGGATCGGCATGGATTTCGCGCAAAAGCTCTCCGCAGCCGCCGGACTGACCGAGGAATGGCTCGACCGGCTGCTGACGGACCAGGCGGGTCCGCGCCGGCTTGTATCAGCCATGCGGCACGGGTCACTGGCCGGTGGCAAGCGGTTTCGCCCGTTTCTCGTCCTCGAATCCGCGGCACTGTTCGACGTGCCGGCCGACGCCGCGATTGCCGCCGCCGGCGCGCTCGAGTGCGTGCACTGCTATTCCCTCATCCACGACGACCTGCCGGCCATGGACAATGACGACCTGCGGCGCGGCCGGCCCACGGTTCACCGGGCCTTCGACGACTGGACCGCGATCCTGGCAGGCGACGGGCTCCTGACGCTGGCTTTCGAGATCCTGGCGCGTCCCGACACCCATCCCGATGCGGCGGTGCGCGCCGAACTGGCGCTTGCTCTGGCGCAGGCGGCGGGTCCCGCCGGCATGGTCGGCGGCCAGTGTCTCGATCTTGCCGCCAGCAAGCTCGGCGAGCCGGCGCATCCCACCGTCGCCGACGTCCTTCACCTGCAGGCGATGAAGACCGGAGCTCTCATCCGGTTTGCCTGCGAGGCCGGTGCAATCCTCGGCCGTGCCGGCGCGGCGGAACGCCAGGCTCTTGCGCGCTTCGGCGATCGGCTGGGGCTCATGTTCCAGATCACCGACGATCTGCTCGACGTCGCGGGCACGCCGGAGAAGGCGGGCAAGGCCGTCGGGAAAGACGCCGACGCCCGCAAAGCGACTCTCGTATCGTTGCTGGGTGAGCCCGCCGCACGCGACAAGCTTGGCAAGGCGCAGGTCGATGCGCTGTCCGCGCTCGATCTTTTCGGCGCCAGGGCACAGGTCCTGCGGGAGGCCGTCGCGTTTCTGGTCTGGCGGGACAACTGACGGCGCGTGTCAGGCGCGCTTCTGCCCCACGCCGAAGCGCCGCTCGATATAGTCCTCGACGACGATCTTGAACTCCTGGGCGATGCGCGGGCCGCGCAGGGTCATCGCCTTCTTGCCGTCGATGAAGACCGGCGCAGCCGGCATCTCTCCGGTACCCGGCAGGGAGATTCCGATATCGGCGTGCTTCGATTCGCCGGGCCCGTTCACGATGCAGCCCATGACCGCCAGATTGAGGGTTTCGACGCCCGGATACTGCGTCTTCCAGACCGGCATGCGGTCGCGGATCATATCCTGGACATCACGTGCCAGTTCCTGGAAGACCGTGGACGTCGTGCGTCCGCAGCCCGGGCACGCGGCCACCACCGGCATGAACGAGCGCAAGCCCATGGTCTGCAGCATCTCCTGCGCGACCCGTACCTCGAGCGTGCGATCCCCGCCGGGCTCCGGCGTCAGGGACACCCGCACGGTATCGCCGATGCCCGCCTGCAGCAGGATGCTCATGCCCGCGGTCGAGGCCACGATGCCCTTCGAGCCCATGCCGGCCTCGGTCAGGCCCAGATGCAGCGCGTACCGGCACCGGTCGGCCAGCATCCGGTACACGCTGACGAGGTCCTGAACGGCCGAGACCTTGGCGGAGATGATGATCCGGTCGGCGCCGAGGCCGAGCTCCTCGGCTCGCGCCGCCGACAGCAACGCCGATTGCACGATGGCCTCGTGCGTCACCGCTCGCGCATCGAGAGGCTCGGCCGACCGGGCGTTCTCGTCCATGAGGTGCGTCAGAAGCTCCCCATCGAGCGAGCCCCAGTTGACACCGATCCGCACCGGCTTCCCGTGCCGCAGCGCGAGGTCGATGATGGCCGAAAACTGGCGGTCCTTCTTGTCCTTGAAGCCGACGTTGCCGGGATTGATGCGATACTTGTCGAGCGCCGTTGCGCAGGCGGGATTGTCGGTCAGCAGCGTGTGACCGTTGTAGTGGAAATCGCCGACCAGCGGGACAGCAAGTCCCATGTTGCGCAGCCGGTCCCTGATGTGCGGGACGGCCTTCGCCGCCTCGTCGCGGTCGACGGTGATGCGCACCAGTTCGGACCCTGCGCGAGCCAGTGCGGCCACCTGCTGGGCCGTTGCGCCGATGTCGGCAGTGTCGGTGTTGGTCATCGACTGCACCACGACCGGCGCATCGCCGCCGACGATGACGCCACCGACATTGACCGGCGTCGACGTCCGGCGCTTGTTCGGCCCGATCATCGCCTCGCCCTCGCAGCCACGGGTATCATCGCCATGACGAACAGACCTGCCAGTACCAGCACAATGGATGGACCGCCCGGCGTATCGAGCGCCACGGATATGAAGAGGCCGATCACAACCGCCAGCATGGCAAAGATCGATGCAATCACGGCCATCTGCTCCGGCGTCTCCGAAAACGGGCGCGAGGCTGCGGCCGGCATGATGAGGAAGGCGATGGTCAACAGCACGCCCACGATCTTCATGGCGACCGCAACGACAAACGCGAGCAACAGGACGAACACAGTCTTTGTCCGCTGTCGCGCGATGCCCTCTGCAGCCGCGAGATCCTCGTGCACCGACAGCGCCAGCAGCGGCTGCCATATCCAGAACAAGGTGGCGAGCGCCAGCATGCCGCCCGCATAGATCCATACGAGATCGCCGGTGGTGATGGCGAAGATGTCGCCGAACAGAAACGACATGAGGTCGAACTGGGGGCCGCGCAGCAACGATGCAGCTATGACGCCGGCCGCAAGTGCCGAGTGCGCGATCAGGCCGAGCAGCGAGTCGAACGGAATGATGCTTTGCCGGCTCAGGGCCAGCAGCGCGAGCGCCACCAGGATGGTCACCGCGACGATGCTGGCCGTCATGTCCACCTGCAGCAGCAGGCCCAGCGCCACGCCCAGCAGGCCCGCCTGCGCGACGGTCTCGCCGAAATAAGCCATCCGCCGCCAGACGATAAAACAGCCGAACGGCGCGGCAACGAGCGAAAGCCCGAGGCCGGCGAACAGCGACCTGAGCAGGAACGCCTCAGGCATCGGAGCCGCCCCGTGGCTTGCTTTCGCCTGCGCGGCTCATGTGGGCGAGCGGCGCCCCGGACAGATCATGCTCATGGTCGTGATGATGCTGGTAAACGGCATAAAGGCGATCGGCGCCGCTGCCGAAGAGCTTGCGGTACTCGGGATGCTCGGCGACGGACTGCGGCGCCCCCGAGCAGCAGATATGGCTGTTGAGGCACACGATGCGGTCGCTTTGTGCCATGACGATGTGAAGGTCGTGCGACACGAGAAGGATGCCGAGGTTGCGTTCCGTCCGCAGGCGGCCGATGAGCTTGTAGAGACCTGCCTCCCCCGCGTAGTCGACACCGCGCACGGGTTCGTCCAACACCAGCAGGTCGGGATTGCGCAACAGGGCGCGCGCCAGCAGGACGCGCTGCAGCTCGCCGCCCGACAGCTCCGAGTACTGCCGGTCCATGAGACCTCGCGCGCCCACCTCTTCGAGGGTCGCATGCATCGCGTCCGGGTCGCCACGGCCCCCGAGCGCGATGAAGCGAGCCACGGTGAGCGGGATCGCTGCATCGACGTCGAAACGCTGCGGGACGTAGCCGATCTCGAGGCCCGGCTTGCGAAGGACCGTGCCGCGGTCAGGCTTTTCCAGTCCGAGCAGCACGCGGACCAGCGTCGTCTTCCCGGCCCCGTTCGGACCGATCAGGGTCACGATTTCTCCCCGGCCTATGGCGAGATCGACGCCGGTCAGAATATCCTTGCCGCGTCGGGATATCGCGATCTGACGCGCCTCGATCAGGGCGTCGGACAGTCCATCGACGGGCTTGGGATCAGGCGCATGGGCCGCGCACCCGCTGTCACGCGCATTGTGAGCATCAAGGTCGGCATCCCCCCCTTCCGACAGCATACGCTGCGCGCCGCGAAGCTCGCGTCCTTCGATCATGAGGACGCCTGCACGCGCGGTCCGCCTCGGACGCAGGACGCGCACAGACCCGACGCCTCGACGATCGAGCGCTTGAGGGAAAACGACGCGTTGGACGCCAGGTCCTCGATCTCGGAGAAAACCTCCTCGCCCTCCACTTCGGCAACCCTGCCGCACTGGTCGCAGGCCAGGAACAACAGGCGCCGGCGTTGATCGTGACCGGCATGACAGGCAAAGAAGGCGTTGCGGCTCTCGAGCCGGTGGACGACACCGGCGTCGAGCAGGGCATCGATTGCCCGGTAAACCGAGATGGGGGCCAGCCGGCGGCCTTTTTTCGCCAGTTTGTCGAGCAGGTCGTAGGCGCCGACGGCACAGTGGGATCCGGCGATCTCGTTCAGCACCCGGAGACGCAGCGGCGTCATCCTCAAGCCACGGTCGGCCATCGCCTTGTGCGCACGCTCGATGGCGTCGTCAACGCAATGGGCGTGATCGTGCTCCAGGGCCGGGAAGGATTCTGTCATTGGTGGTCCTCGAATCGTCGGGCTGCGTGCCCCACCAATCGAAGCCCTTATATCACCTGGCCTTTCTCAGGCCAGAGTCAACCGCGATCGTTCGTCTCGGCGGGTCGGGCAGGGATTTGAACCGAATACGTCGACCGCAGATTCGGGGCGAAGGCGGTCATCACTGGCAGCGCATCAACCTGCGTCTCGACATGCCTGGCGAAGGCGACGGGCTTGAAGGCGACGGCCTTAACGCCTCGGAGCGTGGCGCCCGGCATCGCGTTGCGGGCCCTTGTGCACAGCTTCGGCGCGATATTACGGAGATTTAATAGACCCCCTCCTGCTCCGGAGACGGAATTAACCCTCTTCTTGCGTTCGGACAGGGCCGGATGGCCGGTAAGTATCTGGACGAAAAGCCATTCCAGAGACGAAGGTCACCCTTGCATCAATCCACCCCGGCAAAAATAATGCAGCAAAGGGTGGAGGCGCGTCCGTTGGACAGGCGGGCCCCGGAGCGGCATGTCCGAAATTGCCGCAATGGAGCCCCCAAAGCGCCCGTAAGACGGGGTTATGCTCCTGTGCGGCGAAAGTATGCGGTAAGCGGGCCGGTCAAGTACCGGGCTCCGGAGGGCGGATCGGTCGCGATCCGATCTCTCCAGAAACGGATTGTCGAGCGTCGTCCGGCGGAGGACACGCGGGCAGCCACGAGCGTGGCTGATGCGGGCGGAGGCTAGTATGAACAGTGTGGCGCAGGGGCCGGCTTTCGACCTCAAGGGCTGGGTCGACTATGTACTTGCCGCTCTGACCAACCCCAACACGTGGCTTCTCATCGCCGCGGCGGTCGCCGCCATTTGGGTCCTGCGCCGTTCGGCACGGTTCTTTGGCCGCGTCGGCGCGGTGATCGAGGAGATGATCTTCGACAATTGGCAGCTTGCCCTGCTCGGAGCGGCGGCCATCGTCCTTTCTCTGGCCTCCGGGTGGACGACCTGGGACGGCCTGCGCAATTTCAGCGGCTACCCGATGCTGTCGCTGGCCATTGCGTTCGGCATCCAGTCCGTGATGCTGATCACCGCCTGGCTCATCGGCGAGAGCTTTGCGTCCGGCATGTCGCAGCAGAGCGCCAGCGGATCATCGGGCTGGTCACGCCCGCTGCTCAGCGCCTTCGTCGGCGTCCTGCTGTTCGCTGTGCTCTCGATGATCGTCCTCCAGTTGAGCGGCGTGCTCAGCCTCAGCAACCCCGATACCTACCGGCAGGGCTGGACCGCCGATGCCGACAAGCTCTTCTACGTCCTCGCTGCACTGCTGGTGATCGCGATGCTGGTGTTGATGCGCGGGAGCGACGTCGCTGCGCCGGATCTGCGGAGCGCTCGCGTGATCGCCAAGAACGTGGTCCTGTGGGTCATGTTTCTCGTCTGCATGAGCGCCAGCGTCTTCTTTTCCTTCGACTCTCACTTCAACGCGCTGTTCCCGCCTGCCGAGCGCGTCCGCGCCAGCGAGCTGCGCGCGCAAAACCAGATCACCGGCCTGGTTTCGGATATCGAGCAGACGATCAACAAGCGCCGCATCGAGGAATCCGAAGCTCTGTTTCACACGGACGGCTGGACATCCTACGAAGCCAGCCTCGTGCGCCTGATCAATGTCGCGCGCGACTCCACATCCGAGGTCGAACGCTACTTCAACGACCAGATCGAGGACCGCAACCGCGCGATCAAGCAACAGCAGGAGCGGATCGCCACCGCACAGAGCGGACAGGCCGGTCTCGCCAGCAAGAAGATCGCGCTGACCGACGAGTTGTCGCGGTTGAGGGGCGAGCGCCCGACGCTGGCCGCCGAGTACGCCGAGAAGAAGAACGAGCTCGACAACCGGGCCAAGGAAATCGATGCCAAGCGGGTCGAGGCGATGGCCGAGGATCGGGGCGTCGAGGGCACCCTCAAGGAAGGCAAGGGGCCCGTCTATCGCCAGCGCATGGGCGAGCTCGGCAAGCTCCAGGACTATTACAAGATCGGCGAAGAGCGCGTGAAGGACGCTCAGAAGCGCCTTGCCGCATCCGATACCCGCATCTCCCAGCTCGAGCGCGAGCTATCCGCGGTCGATGGCGAGCTGGCACGGTTCAAGGGCGAGGCCGAGACCGCCAACCAGCGCATCAAGATGGCTCAGGACTCCGTGACCGGAAGTTCCGAGACGCGCATCGATCCGAGCCGCATGCTGCCGGCGCTGGAGAATGACCGTGCCGAGTTCCGCGCGACTCCGACCGCCGATCGCCTGGCTGCCATTCAGCAGCGCTGCAACCAGATCTATGCGGCCCTGTCGTCGACACCGGCCACCAAGAGCAAGCTCGCCAATATCGACTGCGATCCCAAGCGCGCCGCCGAGGCCGCCGCCATGGTGTTCACGCTCGAAGCCGGAACGAAGGCATTCGACGCCAATTGCGTCGGCGGCGACAAGCTGGCGCCCCTGAAGACGACCGACTCGTTCTTCGGGTTCGCCCGCAAGTGCCTTGTGGACTCGGGCCTGCCGAGCAAGGACACCGAGGCCCTGCGCTCGAAGATCAACTTCATGGAGCTGATCCGCGACGACAAGGCCCACCGCTTCGTCGTGACCTGGAACGCGTTCTACGACGGCAACCGCCTGGCCTACCTTGCCCTCGTGATTGCCATCTCGGTCGACGGTCTCGTGTTCATGGCCGGCCTGTTCGGAGCCAACGCGGTGCGCTCGCCGCTGTCGGACGTCCCCACCGTCAAGGCGCGCAGCGCACACCAGCTCGAAGCGATCATCGAGAATGCGCTGCTGCCGGACAAGTTCGAGAACGCGACCCTCGTCCTTGAGGCAATGCACCCGATCGCGGCGACGGATGGGTTCACCGCAGAGGTCATGCTGCCCTACGACCACACGCCGAGCCGTCGGCGCATCCTGCGGGTGCTCAATGCCGGCGCCACCATCGGCGCCGTGGGCCGGGATGCCTACCAGCCGAACCGGTATCTCGTCCGCCCCGAGCTGTTCGAGTTCCTGTCGGTGGTCGCACGCGACGAGTTCAACGCCGACGAAGAGCACGCCGAACGCAACGAGCTCGAGCAGATCGTCACCGTCGCGCTGCTGCCGGATGTCGGCCGCAACGCGGAGGACATCCTGCGGCACGTCCACGCCATGAACGGCAAGGACGGCTTCACGAGCGAAGTCGACCTTGAAAAAATCCGCGAGGAGGAGACGGACGAGGAGGAGGCCAAGCACCTCCTGCGCGTGACCCGCAGCGTGCTCAATGCCGGCGCCACCGTCGGCAAGGTGCAGCGGCAGAAGGATGAAGCGACCAGGTACGAGATCCACCGCGATCTCTACAAGACGCTCCTGCGCATCCGCGCCAAGGCCCTGATCATCCCCTACGGCGAGCAACCGCAGATCGCCGGCCCCGGTGCCTACCGGCAGGGCGGCTCGCTCAACACAGGTCCCGCACAGCTCCCCGGCTACGGCGCAATGAAGCAGATTCCGGCGCGGTTCTCGGACGGCAATTCCGGCCCGCCGCCACTCAACTCGTTCGACGACGCCCCCAACACCGACCCGGAAGCGCGCATTCTCACCCGGATGCTGACGGCCATCGGCCTCAACTACGAGGATTATGAGCTGCTCCTGCCGCTCATCGACAAGGACATCCCCGCTGCGGCCATCGAAGCCATGCAGCAGCTCGGGTCTGCCGATGCGGCAATCGGCGATGAGCTGCTCCGCATCGAGAAGGCGCGCGAGGATGCACTGGACAAGGCGCGCCGCGAGCTTCTCGCCGAGCTTTCCGAGGAAGACGACGAAACCGACGCGCAGCGCAGGCGCTTCATCGAGAACACGGCAGAGCAGTGCGAGCGCATGATCCACGCTGGAATGCTGAAGGAAAACGGGGCGCTCGAGCTGACGCTGCGGCAGATCAAGGACGAGTACGAGCGCCAGGACGGCGAAGGTCATCTCTCGGACCTGGAGCGCCTGCGCTTGCGCCATATCGCGGCCGCCGAGCACTGGAAGTCCACGCGGCGGAGCACCGAGGGCTGGCTCCAGCTCGCCGACGCCCTGAAGCTTCTGGCCCAGCAGCTGTCCGATGCCAACGCGGTTGCCAACGGCGGGCAGCAGAAATTCGGACGCTCTTAAGCGGATCGGAACAAGAAAAAGGCCCGCGCGGCAGCACCGCGCGGGCCTTTTTCTTTGTCGGGTGACCCGTAATTACATCTCGAACGGGACGACCTTCTGCTTCTGCTCGCCCAGGCCCTTGATGCCCAGCGTCATCGTGTCTCCGGCGTTGAGGAACACCGGCGGCTTCATGCCGAGGCCGACGCCCGGGGGCGTGCCCGTGGTCACCACATCGCCGGCCTCGAGCACCATGAACTGCGTGATGTAGTGCAGCAGGAAGTTGATCGAGAAGATCATCGTCCTCGTATTGCCGGTCTGCATCCGCTTGCCGTTCACGTCGAGGTACATGTCCAGGTTCTGGACGTCCTTGATCTCGTCGGGCGTGACGAGCCACGGACCCAGCGGACCGAACGTCTCGGCGCACTTGCCCTTCATCCACTGGCCGCCGCGCTCGGCCTGGAAATGCCGCTCCGACACGTCATTGCAGACCGCGTAGCCCGCGATGTACGACAGGGCGTCCTTTTCTTCCACGTAGCGGGCGCGCTTCGAGATCACGAACGCGATCTCGACCTCCCAGTCGAGCTTCTTGGAGCCCTTGGGCACCATGACGTTGTCGTTCGGACCGACGATGCAGTTCGGAAGCTTGTTGAAAAGGATCGGCTCCTTCGGAATCTCCGCTCCGGTCTCGCGCGCATGATCCTCATAGTTGAGGCCGACGGCGATGAAGTTGCGGACGTTGGCAACCGGGGCACCGATCCGCACGCCGGCGGGTGCCGCCGGCAATGTCTTGGTGTCGATCTTGCGCAGCTTGTCGAGAGACGCGGCGCCAAGCATATCGCCGGTAAAGTCCTTGATGTGGGCGGAGAGGTCGCGAATGGTACCATCCGCATCGACCAGGCCCGGCTTCTCCGAGCCTGCCGCGCCAAATCGCACGAGCTTCATGTTGGTTTCCTCCGATAGACGGTGCCCGCTATCGGTAAGGGGGGCATCAGGCAGTTGTCCACTGCTGATGTGATCGGGTCAGCCCAAAAACAGGAAAAGACCGCCGGTCCGGCGGCAATCGGACGCGCCGTCGGCAACTGCGATCCCAATCAAGGCTCAGAATGCGCTGACGAGCACGTAGATGCCCGCTCCGACAATGGGAGCAATAGCGCATGCCAACGCCATCAGTATGAATGACCGATCAATCACGACACTACCCCGCAACAACCGCAACATACAGGCGGCCCGCACCGCCTTTTCGCCAGCTTGCCGAACCCCTCAGTCCCAGCAGACGGACGAAAACATCATGGTACTGGCAATTATAAGGAAATTTCCTGTTGAAAAATCATTTTTCTGCTAGGTGCCGAAAAGACGCAGCCCCGAAGCCGGGATTTCGTCCGCTCCGCGACTCTAACATTCCATATCAGCCAAATAGCCTAAGTTGCTTTTCGTCCTGACCTTTTGTCTCTTTGGCGAGCTGCTCGATGCGGTCGAACGGCACCTGTTCGGCGCTGATGAGCGACCGCTGCGCCTTCAGGGACCGCACCAACCCCTCCTGCACCAGATGGAACTCGCCGACCGTCTGCCCTGGAAGGACGGCAGCCGGATCAAGGCCGGATTCGCTCTGGAACGCCGCCTTGAGCTTGCGCAGCGCCGTGTCCTCGCGAACGCGGCCGATGAACCAGGAGGTGATCTGGTCGCGCGACTTGTAGTCGAGGTCGCCCGGCGATTGCGTGGCCAGCATCAGTCCGAGCCCGGCGGACCGCGCGCGTTTCAACAGGCTCTGCAGCGGCTC
>JBFWWW010000059.1:0-19020 GCA_050245975.1 Hyphomicrobiaceae bacterium | reverse complement strand
GGCAGCGTGGGCTTGTTCTCGGCGCGCAGCGCGGCCACGTCCTGGGCCCGCTTCTGCAGCGCCTTGTTCTCCGGCTCTATCGTGAGCGCGAAGCGGGCATTCGCGAGCGTGTACTCGTGCCCGCAATAGACCTGGGTGTCGGGCGGCAGCGCCATCAGCTTTTTCAGGGACTGCCACATCATGGGGTATGTGCCTTCGATCACGCGCCCGCATCCCATGGCGAACAGCGTGTCGCCGACAAATGCGACGCCGGCCGCGGGGATGACGTAGCTGATGTGACCGGCCGTGTGACCCGGGGTATCGAGAACCCTGACGTCGAAGCTGCCGAACTTGAAGGTGTCGCCTTCGCCGACCTGGTCGTCGATACCCGGGATTTTGGCGGCCTCGGCTTTGGGACCGACGATGCGGCAGCCTGTTTCCGCTTTGAGCGCGAGGTTGCCGTCGGTGTGGTCGGCATGGTGGTGCGTGGTCAGGATATGCGTCAGGCGCCAGCCGGTGGTGGCCAGTGCGGCCGCCACGGCGCGCGCGTCAGGGGCGTCGATGGCGGCCGTCGTGGCGCTGGCGTCGTCGTGGATAAGGACGCCATAGTTGTCGCTCAGGCACGGAAATTGGTGAATCTCGAGCTTTGCCATAGGGCTGCGACCGTTCCTTTTTCTTGCATTTCCAAGGGCAAGCGTCACCCTAGCAGGCGCTGCCGCAAGTTTCCAAGAGGCCGCCGGCGCGCGCGGGGATTTCGCCACGCATGCATCTTGATGTTTCCGATCTGCGCAACTTTTACGCCCGCCCGCTCGGCAGCGTGGTCCGCCGTCTGCTGGGCCACCGCATCCGTGCGCGTTGGCGGCGCGCGGATGGCATGACGCTGGTGGGTCTTGGCTACGCGGCGCCTTATCTCGGGTTGTACCGCACCGAGGCGGCCCGGCTCGGCGCCCTGATGCCGGCCGAGCAGGGTGCGCTCGTATGGCCCAGCTCCGGTCCCGTCCGCGTTGCGATGGTGAGCGAGGACGCGCTGCCTCTGCCGGACAATTCGGTCGATCGCCTGCTGGCTGTGCACTGCATCGAGCTGGCCGACAGGCCCGGGCCCCTGCTGCGCGAGATGTGGCGGATCATGACGCCCGAGGGCCGCCTGCTCCTTGTCGTTCCCAATCGCCGCGGCGTGTGGGCGCGCCTCGACACAACACCCTTCGGTCAGGGACGCCCCTACAGCCGCGGGCAGCTCGAGCAGCTTCTGACCAATGCGCTGTTCACGCCGACGGACTGGTCGGGCTCGTTGTTCATCCCCCCGTTCAGCAGCCGTGCGATCCTGCGCTGGTCGACGATGTGCGAGCGCGTCGGCGCCGGTCTGTGGCCGGGATTTTCCGGTGTGAACATCGTGGAAGCGCGCAAGGAGCTGACCGCGCCGATCGGACGGTCGGCAACGGTGCGGGCTTCGGGAGAGCTCGCTTCGGCCCCCGGGAGCGCCGCACGGCGCCAGTCGCCCCCTTAGGCCGAGCCCGATTTGTACCGCCGCGACAGCAGAAAGATCGCCTTCTCGCCCAGCAGATTGTGCATCGTCAGGGGAACCCACGTGCCGAGCCGCTGTCCCGAACTGTTCAGCGCGACCGATTGCTCGACGCGGGCCTCGACCAGGGCGCACAAATCGAAAAAGTCCTTGATCGTGCACAGGTGAGCGTTGGGCGTATCGTACCAGGCATCCGGCAGGTTCTCGGTGACCGGCATGCGCCCGGTCGTGAGCAGGCTGCCGCGCACCTTCCAGTGGCCGAAGTTCGGAAGCGAGACGATGGCGCGGCGGCCGATGCGCAGCAAATGCTCGAGCACGACGCGCGGATTGCGCGTCGCCTGAATCGTCAGGCTGAGAACCGCATAGTCGAAAGCATCGTCCGGATAGTCCGGCAGGTCGCGGTCGGCATCGCCCTGGATCACGGACAGCCCCCGCGCCACGCACGCATTGACCCGCTCACGGCTGATCTCGATGCCGCGCGCGTCGACGTCCTTCGTCTCCGCCAGCAAATGCATCAACGCGCCGTCGCCGCAGCCGATGTCGATGACGCGCGAGCGCCGCTCGACCATCTCGGCGATGATCGCGTGGTCGACACGAACGGGCGTATGCGTCTGTCCGTCTGTCGCCAGCATCAGCGTCTCTCCCGCGGGGCGATGCCACGCTTTTCGGCTGCGGAGCCGAGGAACCCGCGAACGGTCGCGAACAGCTCCGGCTCGTCGAGCAGGAAGGCGTCGTGTCCCTTGTCGCTCTCGATCTCGACGAAGGAGACGTTGGCGGCGACCGCATTCAGGGCCTGCACGATCTCACGGTTCTCGCGCGTCGGATATAACCAGTCGCTGGTGAACGAGATGACGCAAAAGCGCGTTTTCGTTCCCTTGAAGGCGTTGGCGAGCACGTCGCCATGCTCGGCCGCCATGTCGAAATAATCCATGGCGCGCGTAATGTAGAGGTAACTGTTGGCGTCGAACCGGTCGACGAAGGTCGAGCCCTGGTGCCGCAAATAGCTTTCGACCTGGAAGTCGGCGTTGAAGCTGAATGTCTTTGTATCGCGCTCCTGAAGGTTCCGTCCGAACTTGCGCTGCAGCGCTTCCTCGGAGAGGTAGGTGATGTGCGCGGCCATGCGCGCCACGGCGAGGCCGTTGCGCGGCGTCTTGCCGAGGTCGAGATAGCGGCCCTGACACCAGTCGGGGTCGGCCATGACAGCCTGGCGCCCGACCTCGTGGAAGGCGATGTTCTGCGAGGTGTGCCATGCCGCGGTGGCGATGGGCATGGCGGTATAGACGCGGTCCTTGTAACGCGCCGCCCACTCCAGAACCTGCATGCCGCCCATCGACCCGCCGACAACGGAAAAGAGCTGCCCGATCCCGAGATGATCGATCAGACGCACCTGCGCGTCCACCATGTCGCCGATGGTGATGATCGGAAAGTCGAGGCCGTAGGCCTTGCCGGTGCGCGGATCCGTGGAGGCGGGGCCTGTCGAACCCATGCAGCCGCCGAGGATGTTGGAGCAGATGACGAAGAAGCGCTCGGTGTCGATCGGCAGCCCCGGGCCGACCATCGTCTCCCACCAGCCGGGCTTGCCGGTGACGGGATGCTTGCTCGACACGTACTGGTCGCCCGTCAGGGCATGGCAGACGAGAATGGCGTTCGACTTCGCCGCATTGAGCGTGCCATGCGTCTCGTAGGCGATGCGAAAGGGTCCGAGCGCCTTTCCGCAGTCGAGCTGCAGCGGCTCGGAGGCCGGAAAATCGACAAACTTGCTGCTGGGATCGGTGGCTTCCTGCGCGCTCGCTCTGGCTGCGCTCCGGGCCTCTCGCGGGTCTGCCGTGGTCATGTCGTTGGCCCTGCAAATGGACGGGTGCTGCCAACCCGTACCACCCGATCGAAGCGCGCACGGCGCCTGCCCGCAGCAAAAGCCGTTAGCTAGGCCCTCGCCCCGGAAAGTCAATGCCTTCTTTGATTTTGGGCTTTGATTTCGCGGCCTCGCAGTCCTATCAATCGCACCGCATCACGCGACACGCAATGAGACCCGCCATGACCGCCAAAGAGCCCGCACCGAAACCGGGTATTCTCGATATCAGTCCCTATATCCCGGGCGAGGCCACCGTGCCCGGCGGTCTGAAGCCGATCAAGCTGTCGTCCAACGAGACGCCGCTCGGCCCCAGCCCGAAGGCGATCGCTGCCTACAAGGACCTGGCGGACCAGCTCGAGCGCTATCCGGACGGTTCGGCCGCCGAGCTCCGGCAGGCGATCGCACGGCGCTATGGCCTCGACGCCGGCCGCATCGTCTGCGGCAACGGCTCGGACGATCTGCTCGCGCTGCTGACCCACGCCTATGCCGGGCCTGGCGACGAGGTGGTGTTCACCGAGCACGGCTTCCTCGTCTATCGGCTCAACACGCTGTCCAACGGGGCGACGCCGGTCTCCGTGCCGGAGAAGGACTATCGCACGGACGTGGACGCCATCCTTGCGCGCGTTACGCCGCGCACGCGCATCGTGTTCCTCGCCAACCCGAACAATCCGACCGGAACGTACATTCCGTTCGACGAGGTGCGTCGCTTGCATGCGGGTCTGCCGCCGAATGTCCTGTTCGTCATCGATGCGGCCTACAGCGAGTACGTCCGCCGCAACGACTACGAGGCCGGCATCGAGCTGGTCGCGACCACCTCGAACACCGTGATGACGCGCACGTTCTCCAAGATTTTCGGTCTTGCGGCGCTGAGGCTCGGCTGGGCCTACTGCCCTCCTGCCGTGGCGGACGTGCTCAACCGCATCCGCGGCCCCTTCAACGTCACGGCGCCTGCGATCGCTGCCGGCATCGCGGCCATCGACGACGGCGCGCATGTCGAGGCGGCCGTGCGTCACAACGACAAGTGGCTGGCGTGGACCACCGCGGCGCTCGAGAAGATCGGTCTCGAAGTGACGCCCAGCGTGGGCAATTTCATCCTGATCCACTTTCCCGCGGATGCGAAGCGCGGCGCGACGGCGGCCGACGAGCATCTGAAGTCGAAAGGGATCATCCTGCGCCGTGTCGGGGCTTACGGGCTCCCCAACGCGCTGCGCATGACCATCGGCACCGAGGCCGACAACATCGCCGTCGTCGATGCGCTCTCCGAGTTCGTGAGGCGCCCATGAGCGGTCAGCCGGCGCCGATGTTCGACCGCGTCGCCCTGCTCGGGCTTGGCCTCATCGGTTCGTCCCTCAGTCACGCGATGCGTCGGCGCGGGCTGGCGCGAACGATTTCCGGCAGCGCGCGGACGCACGAAACCCGCAAGGCCGCGGTCGAGCTGGGCCTGGTGGACGAGATCCACGAGAAGGCGGCCGAGGCGGCGGCCGGAGCCGACCTGGTCATCCTGTGCGTGCCGGTCGGAGCATGTGGCGGTCTTGCCGAGGAGATTGCGCCGGCCCTGAAGCCCGGCGCGATCGTCACCGACGTCGGATCGGTGAAGGCGGCCGTCATTCGCGACGTCGAGCCGCACATTCCGCCCGGGGTGCACTTCATTGCCGGCCACCCCATCGCAGGTACCGAGCACTCCGGCCCGTATTCGGGGTTCCCAGAGCTGTTCGACGGCCGCTGGTGCGTGCTGACGCCTTCGCCGGGCGCGGACGCCGATGCCGTCGCCCGCCTGAAGGCGTTCTGGGAGGCGTGCGGCTCGAGCGTCGATGTGACGTCGGCCGAGCACCACGACCTCGTGCTCGCCATCACCAGCCACGTGCCGCACCTCATCGCCTACAACATCGTCAACACGGCGGCCCATCTGGAACGCGTGACGGATTCGGAGGTCATCAAGTTCTCCGCCGGCGGCTTCCGTGACTTCACGCGTATCGCGGCCTCCGACCCCACGATGTGGCGCGACGTGTTCCTCAACAACAAGGACGCGGTGCTGGAGATGCTCGGCCGCTTCACCGAAGACCTGACGGCGCTGCAGCGCGCCATCCGCTTCGGCGACGGCGACATGCTGTTCCGCCTGTTCACCGAGGCACGCGCGATCCGCCGCGGCATCATTCAGGCGGGCCAGGACACCGCGGCTCCCGACTTCGGCCGGCACGGGCCGCAGGCCGGCGAGACGGCGGCGGGCCGTGCGGGATCAAAGCCCGGCTAGCCCGCAGCGAGGGAGATCACGTTGGCCGGCGACGATTTGTGGGTGTTCGGCTACGGATCGCTCATGTGGCGGCCGGGCTTCCGCCATATCGAGCAGGTGCACGCGCGGCTGCGCGGCTATCACCGCTGCTTCTGCATCTATTCGACCCATCACCGCGGGCGTCCGGCGCGGCCCGGCCTTGTCCTCGGGCTCGACAGGGGCTGGTCGTGCGAGGGCATCGCGTATCGCGTTGCAGCCGAGCACGTCGCCGAGACGGTCGCCTATCTGCGCGCGCGCGAGCAGCTGAGCGGCGTCTATCGCGAGACGATGGTGCCCGTCGAGCTGATGACGGAGCCGCGTCGCGAAACGCCGGCCATGACCTACATCGTCGAGCGGGCGCACCCGAGCTATACCGGCCGCCTGTCTCTTGCCCGGCAGGCCCATCTCATCCGCAATGCGGAAGGAACGTCGGGGCCGAACCTGGACTATCTCGTCAACACGGTGCGCCACCTGCGCGCGCTGGGGATCCGCGAACGCGACCTGGAGCGTTTGCTGGGCCTGATCGCCCCGCATGCGGCGCAGCTTTCGGATGGCGGACTGGCGACGCCGACGGCCAGAGGCATCATCCGCGCCGAGCCGCGCAGCGGAAACCGCGCGCCGCGGATGAAACCCGACCAGCGCAGGCGGTTTCTCTATCGAATGCGGCTCGGGAGCTAGAGGTCTCGGGGGCGGGGGCCAGAGGTCAGGTCTGGACGGCGGGAGCGCATTCGGCGCCGAGGGTGCCGAGCAGACCCGCCCTGAGGTCGCAGACGACGAGCTGGCGCTGCGACTCGGTTTCGGACAGCAGATGCAAATGGACCTCGTTGGCGCCGAGCTGCGCGCCGCGCATGCGGACGCGCGCAAGATTGAGCGTCTGCGACAGGTCGCTTCCGTGGCCGACATGGAGGACCGTGCGCGTGCCGTCCCGCTCCGCCCGCACCAGCAGGTAGGTCACGCGCGGGAACGGCGGACACTCGATCAGGCTGTAGACGGAATGAACGTAGCGGCGGCCTGAAGCTCCCCGCCAGAACTGGAAGCGGGTCGGCGTCCCTGCAGGCGAGGCAAACGCCGCCGTCTCGTGGCTCGGACGAGCCACATCCTCGTGGACGGGACGCAGGATACGCGCTGGCATGACGTCACAACCTTTCAGCCGATATTTTAAGCATTCTAAACGCGCAACATGGGCGTCTTTGGGGACTTATCCAGTGCGAAATGTGGTCATTGCTGGGATTTCCGCAGGCAGGTTAACGCGCGCACAGAAGGCAAATAGTAATATCTACAACGTTTTATCCGGATTTCAGCGGAAATCGGATGAGTGACATGCACATAACGCATTCCCCCTGATCCGGTTTCACGCCGTCGTGCCGAAGCCGATCATCCGCACTTCGAATAGTCGCAGTTCGAACACACCCAGCACCCCTCCCGCTTCAGCAGGGGGAAGGTGCCGCACCGCGGGCAGGTCCGGCCACGGGGGATGGCCCCGCCGCCGGTCGGCGAGGCTCCACCGTCACGCAGCGCTGTCTCGGCGGGGATGGCGGCCGTTGCCTCCTGGGATCGCAGGAACCCCGTGCTCCGCATGTGCCCTTCGATGACTTCGCCGATGGCGGCGATGAGGCTCGGCACGTAGCGGCCGTCCGACCACTGGCCGCCCTGGGGATCGAAAATGGCCTTGAGCTCCTCGACGACGAACGACACGTCGCCGCCGCGCCGGAACACGGCGCTGATCATGCGCGTCAGCGCGACCGTCCACGCATAGTGCTCGAGATTCTTCGAGTTGATGAAGATCTCGAACGGCCGTCGCCGGCCATCGCGCTCGATGTCGTTGATCGTGATGTAGAGCGCGTGGTCGCTCCCCTGCCACTTGAGCTTGTACGTCGCGCCGGACAGCACGCTGTCGCGCTCGAGCGGGTCTGCCATGTAGATCACGCCGTCATCGCGCTCGGCGGGCAGTGCGACGGCCGCGGTCGGCTCGCCCACTTCGCCAGTCCGGGCGACTTGCGCGGGAGCCGTTCCGCTCTGGAGGATGGAGCCCGTGACCGCATTCGGCCGATAGGTGGTGCATCCCTTCAGGCCGCGGTCGTAGGCGCGAAGATAGACGTCCTTGAAGTCCTCGAAGCTGATGTCGACCGGACAATTGATGGTCTTGGAGATGGAGCTGTCCACATGCCGCTGCAGGGCGGCCTGCATGTCGAGATGCTGGCCCGGAGACAGGTCGGCCGCCGTCACGAAGGCCGGCGTGAGCGGAACGTCGGGTCCGAACATGGCGCGGTAAACGGCGTGGGCGTAGTTCTCGACCGTCTCCTCGCGGAACGAGCCGTCCGCGTTGGTCACGCGGCGGCGATGGACGAAGTCGAACACCGGCTCCACGCCGCTCGAGACATTGTGCGCGAGAAGCGAGATCGTCCCCGTCGGTGCGATCGACGTCAGAAGGCCGTTACGGATGCCCGTCTTGCGGATCGTCTCGCGGATATCGGCCGGCAGACGAGCGATATTCGGCGCTGCGAGGTAGCGCTCGGCATCGAACAGCGGAAAGGCGCCTTTTTCGGCGGCGATCGCCGAGCTGGCACGATAGGCGGCCGTCTCGATCGCTTCCATCCAGCGCCCGGCAAGGCGTGCCGCTTCCTCCGTCCCGTAGCGGACGCCGCAGAAGATCAACGCGTCGGCAAGGCCCGTGACGCCGAGGCCGATGCGCCGCTTGTTCTGCGCCTCCGTGCGTTGGGCCGGCAGCGGATACCTCGAAACGTCGATGGCGTTATCGAGGAAGCGCACGGCCGTTGCCACCAGCGTCTCGAGACGCTGCTCGTCGAGGGCGGCACCGCGCGCAAAGGGCTGCGCGACGAGACGGGCCAGGTTGATGGAGCCGAGCAGGCAGGCGCCATAGGGCGGCAGCGGCTGCTCGCCGCACGGATTGGTCGCGAAAATCTCCTCGCAGTAGCGGAGGTTGTTCTGCGCGTTGACCCGGTCGATGAAAATGACGCCGGGCTCCGCGTAGTCGTAGGTGGCCCGCATCATGCGGTCCCACAGCACGCGCGCGTCCACCGTGCGAACTACCTTGCCGCCGAACACGAGGTCCCAGGGCGCGCCATTTCGGACGGCCTTGAGGAAGGCGTCCGTGACGAGCACCGACAGGTTGAAATTGCGCAGGCGCGCAGGGTCCGACTTGGCGTCGATGAAGGCTTCGATATCGGGATGGTCGCAGCGCAACGTCGCCATCATGGCGCCGCGCCGCGCGCCGGCCGACATGATCGACCGGCACATGGTATCCCACACGTCCATGAAACTGACGGGACCGGAGGCGTCCGCTCCGATGCTTTTGACGAGCGCTCCCTTGGGCCGGAGGGTGGAAAAATCGTGCCCGATGCCGCCGCCCTGCTGCATCGTCAGTGCGGCCTGCTTCACGTTGTCGAAGATGGATGCCAAATCGTCCTCGATCTGGCCCATGACGAAGCAGTTGAAGAGCGTGACGCTGCGGCTCGTACCGGCACCCGCGAGGATGCGGCCGGCCGGCAAGAATGCGTAATCGGCCATTGCATCGGAGAAGGCCTTCTCCCAATGCTCGCGCTTGCGCTTCGGCTCTGCGGCTGCGATCGCCCGTGCCGTCCGCCGCCAGCTGTCCGCTATGGTGGCGTCGATCGGCTGCCCGTCGGGGGCTTTGAGCCGATACTTTGCCTCCCAGATCTGCCGGGAAATCCGGAGCATGAAGTCGGACGCGGCGGGCATGCCAATCGACGAGGTTGATTGTGAAACGAGACCTGCAATATAGGGCTCCAACCCCGCTCAGTCAATGAATGTTCTCTATATATTCCCTATTTGTTTACCATGGGATCAGGGGGCGGATGGGGTGAGTCCGCAGCCTCCTGGATCAGCCTGCCGACAGCATTCTCCAGTGCCGGTTCGAGACGAGCGCGGAATTCGGCGCGCGGCAGGCCCGGAGGGATCGGATCGAGGAATTCGACGATGATCGGGCCTGGATAGCGGACAATCTTGCGTCGCGGCCAGTAGAGGCCCGAGTTCAGTGCCAGCGGCACACACGGGACTTTAAGCCCTTCATAGAGAGCCACGTAGCCGGGCTTGTAGTCGGGCGGAGCGCCCGGCGCGCGGCGTGTCCCCTCCGGGAAAATGAAGATTTCGCGGCCCTGCGCGGCTCTCTCGCGGGCATCGCGGATCATCGCCTTGAGCGCAGAAGCGCCCTTGTCGCGCCGGACCAGGATGTGGCCGAACTTGATGCAGAACCAGCCGTAGAGCGGGATCCATTTGAGCTCGTCCTTGAGGACGATCGCGGGATCGCGGAAGAGCGGGATCAGGGCAAACGTGTCCCACGCCGATTGATGCTTGGCGACGACGAGACAGGCTGACTTCGGCAGCTTCTCGAGGCCTCGCACTTCCATCGATGTGCCGCAGATGACTTTCAGGAGCCAGACGCTGACGCGAGCGTGCGCCCGCAACCCGGCCATGGCCCAGGACCGCGGCGCAAACAGGAGCCAGCTGCCGAAGATCAGGAAGATCGCGGTGTTGATATAGAAGGCCGCGGCGAAGACCAGCGAGCGGATCATGCGGCAGCCTCACTTGCCCGCGGCACGCTCGCCGTGGGCGAGCGGTATGCTCCGGCCCCATGGCCATAGCCGCGAGAGGCCATAGTGGGTCACCGAGCGGAGCAGCTTGATATACTCCGACAGCAGGATGCGCGCACTGGGGAGATGGCGCCACCACGTGTCGGGATGGAAATTCCGCGACTGGATGGGATAGGCGACGAGCGTGACATTGGGGATCGCGCGCCCGAGCTCGATCAGGCTGCGCGGCATGTGATAGCTCGACGTCACGATCAGCAGGCGCCGGAAGTGCCACGTATCGACCCAGGTTCGCGTCTCGTCCGCATTCCCCATGGTATCGAGCGCCTCGTAGCCGATATCGACGCAGCACTCGAACAATGTCGGATCGCTGGTAGTCGTCCGCTTGATGTCGGCGCGCGTCGTATGCTTGTTGACGCCGGAGATCAGCAGCCGGCGCCCGCGACCGCCGGCAAGGAGCCGCAGTCCCTCGTTGAGGCGCTGCTCGCCGCCCGTCAGAACGACGATGCCGTCTGCCGGCTCTTGCGAGGGCCGATAGCCCGCGACCTTCTGGGCAAAGATCAGAAACCCCGAAATGAACACGACCGCGGCCACCGCGAGGGCAATGACGCCCCAACGCCATCGTCCGGCGCCCATTGACGGTTCGCTGTTCCTGTTTCTCGCCACGATCGCGATTCGGTCTATCGGGAGTTGCTGACAAAGACGCATACACTGCGCGCGGCTGCGGATCGCACCGGCATAGCCCACCGGCACTGCCCACCGGCGCTGCCCACCGGCGCTGCCATGTGCGCCGCAGTCAGTGCTGGCTGTTGAGTATCCGGTACACGCCGATCCGGGAAGTCAACATACACAGCGCCGCAATGACGACGACGACAATGGCCAACAGAACGAAGCCCGCAAGATCAAGCGATCCGGCCCCAACCAGCCGCCGAATCTCAGTGATCGTCACCGTGCCGCCGCCGAGCACCTCCATCAGCGTCGGCAGCGCCAGGAACACTAGCATCGCCCACAGGGCGCCGACGATGCCGGCACGAACGCCAAGACGCAGAAAGTGTTTTTCGAATTCCCGGGCGATGAACCGGTCCGTTGCGCCGATGAAGTGCAGGACCTCGACGATCTCCCTGTTCGAGGCCATCGCGCTCTTGGTGGCGGAAACAATGATCGCGGTCGTGGCCGCACCGACAAGCAGCAGAATTGCCAGTCCGCCAAGGGCGAAGGACCGCGTCACGGTGCGGATTTGCTGTTGCCAGTGACGGTGGTCGTCGAGAGAGACGTTCTTGAACTGCTTTTCCAGTTGCGCCTTGAGCGCGGGTACGTCCGGCGGTTCCGCCCGGTCGATCTCGAGCGCGATCAGCCGCGGGATCGGCAGATTTTTCAACGCGTCGCTGTGCCCCAGCCAGGGTTCGAGGAGCTTGGCCGATTCCTCGATTCCGAAAGGCTTGACGGTGCGGACCCCGGGCCGCCCGGACAGGAAGAGCGTGACGTCGCGCACGACCGCATCGACATCCGTGCCTTCCGTCGCCTCCACCTGGACGGTGACTTCGCTCGCTATGTCGCGCATCCAGGCCGATGCGGACTGGTTCATCATGTAGACGGCGCCGGCCGTCAGGCTGGCAAGAAAGCACATGATGGTGATGACAAGCGTCAGCGAGCGGCCGGTGACCGACCCGGCCGGGACGATCGGCGCATGACGGAGCACGCTGTCGCGCCGCGGTGCGCGTTTTTTTGCGGTGGGATCCAGCGTGTCGTCCTGAAACGCCGGCTCGGCGCCTGGCGTCGGACGGCGCGCGGCCGTCGGCGGCGCCGTATGCGTCGGCATGCCCGTGCGGGGCGTCACGTAGGCATCCTCCTCCCATGCGGGAGGCTGTGCCGGATGGTCATACGTTCTGGACATGGCCGTCATGCAGCTCGAGCCGAGGGGCCTTGAACTGGCGCATCAGCTGATGATCGTGGGTGGCGATAATGACGGACGTGCCGAGCCTGTTCAGCTCGATGAACAGACGGAGCAGGCGGCGCGCCATCTGCGGGTCGACGTTGCCCGTCGGCTCGTCGGCGAGCAGAAGCTCCGGCTTGCCGATGACCGCGCGGGCGATCGCGGCGCGCTGCTTTTCTCCGCCGGAGAGCACCGAGGGGAAGGCATGCATCCGCTCGCCGAGGCCGACCCACTGCAGGAGATCGGTTACGTCCTCGCGATAGTCGGCCAGCCGCTTGCCGACGACGCGCAGCGGCAGGGCGACATTCTCCCAGGTCGTCAGGTGATCGAGCAGCCGGAAATCCTGAAAGACGATGCCGATCCGGCGACGCAACTGGGCTCGACGCTGGGGTGCAACGTGGGATACATCCTGGTTGAAGAGGTAGATCTGTCCGCGGGAAGGATGGGCCGACATGAAGAGCAGGCGAAGCAGGGACGTCTTGCCGGCGCCGGACGGGCCGGTGAGAAAGTGAAAGCTGCCGGGCCGGATGTGCACGTTGACGTCGCGCAGAACCTCGACTCCGCGGGGGTATTTCAGGCCGACGCTCTGCAATCGGATCACGCGCTTCCAACCCTTTGCCGGACGGGGCCGCTAGAACCTTCCTGGTGAACGGAGAGCAATCGATCAATCCGCCACGATTGTGGCGTCCTCATGGGGCCCATGACGGGCTCGTCGCAGGCCCTGGATGCGGCCTCCACTGATACCGGAAGCAGGTTCGAAAGAGCAATGGCAAACTCCCCAAATATGCGCGAGAGCATAGAAATCGTCTTCCCGGCCGAGAGGATCGCCGAGCAGATCGAGGCGCTCGCGCTGCAGATACGCGATCTGCAATTCGACAACCTCCTGGTCATCGCGATCCTCAAGGGAAGTTTCGTGTTCGCAGCCGACCTGATCCGCGCGCTCTACCGGGCCGGGCTGGCGCCGGAAGTCGATTTTCTTTCGCTGTCGAGCTATCGCAAGGGAACGAAGTCGCTGGGGCACGTCGAAATCCTGCGCGACATCGAGGCGGACGTGCGCGGCCGCAACGTGCTCATCGTTGACGACATCCTCGAGTCCGGGCGCACGTTGGCCTTTGCCAAGGATCTGATAGCGGCCCGCGCCGCCGCGCGCGTTTCGACCTGCGTGCTGCTCGACAAACCGGTGCCGCGCAGTGTCGGGATCACTGCCGATCTTGCGGCATTCCAGTGTCCGGACGTGTTTGTGGTAGGCTACGGCATGGACCTGGCGCACCGGTTCCGGGAGTTGCCCTTCGTGGGCCGGCTGATCGACCGTTGACGCCTGGCACCTGATCCGGAGGATTGGATGGCCCGTATTCTTCTGGCCGATGACGACTCCGCGACGCGCGACTTCGTCAAGCGGGCGCTCGTCACCGACGGCCACCAGGTGGTGGCGACACAGGACGGAGCGGAGGCGCTGGACCAGTTCCGTGCCGCCGCGGACGGCTTCGACCTGCTCGTTTCCGACGTCCAGATGCCGAGCCTCGACGGTATTTCACTCGCTGCCCAGGTGCTCGAGGGAGGGCGCAACATCGGCGTCATCCTGATGTCGGGATTTTCCGGCGAGCTCGACCGGGCCGATCATCTGCGCAGCAACGCGGTCCGCGTCATCACCAAGCCGTTCACGCTCGATCAGCTGCGCGCCGAGGTGAAGGCGGCGCTGTCCCGCTAAGCGGGATCAGCGGGACGGCGGCTGGATCGCGACCGTGGTTTTTTGGCCCGTGCCGGCCGCGTGGTAGATGTGCTCGGCAACGGTCAGCGTGGATAGCCCTGCCGCGGCGGTGTCGTCAGGCGGCGCCACCTTGCGGACCACATCCAGCCAGTGGGCGTGATGCGCCTTGCCGAGAGGCTCGGGTTCGATCGCGGGCACGCTCCAGCCTGCCGCCGTACCGTCCCCTTTTCGCTTGGCCAGGGCCGCTCCCTGGTCGGTCCGCAGCCACACGGTTCCGTCCTCGAAATACACCTCGAGCCGGAACCGATCGCATCCCGCGACTTCGGTCCAGCTCATCTCGTGGCTCACCTGGATGCCGGACGCCATCCGGTAGATCGCCGTCGCGGTATCCTCGAACGGCATGACCGCGACCCGCCCATCCTGAAGCCAGCAGTGCGGGTTCATGGTCGCCGTCATCGCGACGAGCTCGCGCACCGGGCCGAACAGGTGCTGCACGAGATCTATGCCATGGACGCCGAGCTGCATCACGACGCCGCCGGCGACCATGCTCCTGTCGAAGAACCAGTCGGCCCAGCCGGCACCCGGGGTGGCGTTGCGGAGCCGCACCCCGTGGACTTTTCCGAATGCGTTGGCGGCGATCTGTTCTCGCAGCCACCGCACCTCCGGAAAGTAGCGGTGCATGAAGCTCACCGTGAGGAGCGAACCCGTTTCCCGGGCGGCCGCGATGATCGCGCGGCATTCGTCGCTGCTCATCGCCATGGGCTTCTGCACCATGACGCTCTTGCCCGCCCGCAGCCCTTCGACGGCGAGCGGCATGTGGGTGGCATCGGGCGTCGCGATGACAATGGCGTCGATGTCCCTGTCGGCGAACGCCTCGCGATGGTCGGTGCTGAACCGGGGGATGCCGAGTTCGGCGCCACGGCTTGCGGTTTTGTCCGCCCGCCGTCCGACGATCGTCGTGACGATGCCGGTGCCGGCCGCGCGAATGCCGGCCACGTGATAGTCGCTGATGAAGCCGGTGCCGATGACCGCGACCCGGACGGGGTCAGATGCGCGCATGCCTCAGATCTCGTGCCATTGGCCGATCCATTTGCGGATGCCCAGCGCAATCAGCGCGTCGGTCAGCAGATTGAGCGCGCCGATCAGGAGAATTCCGACGACGATCACGTTGACGTCGCCGAGCAGACGCGCGTGCATGATGAGGTAGCCCAGTCCTTTTTCGGCCGCGATGAGCTCCGCTGCCACAAGGACGCCGAAGCTCAGCCCCCAGCCGATGCGCAGGCCGGTTGCGAGGTCCGGCGCCGCGCCGGGTATGGCGACCTGCACCAGCAGCTGAACGCCCTTGAGGCCGAAGGACTGGGCCGCGCGGATCAGGACCGGGTCGACGCTCGTAACACCCCAATAGGCCGCCGTGACCACGGGGAAGAATGCTCCGAGGAATATCATGAAGAACTTCGAGGACTCGCCCAGGCCGAACCAGATGATTGCCAGTGGAATCCAGGCCAGAGGCGGTATCGGCCGCAACAGCTCGATCAGCGGGACGAAGAAATAGCCGGCGATCCTGTACCAGCCCGCCGCGATTCCGATGACGATGCCTGCCAGCGCCCCGATCGAAAAGCCGACGACGACGCGCAGAAGGCTCCAGCCTGTGTGCACGAGCACGTCCGTGATGGTGAGATGCGTCGACGCATTCTTCGCCGCCAGCAGCGGACTTGGAAAGATCGCCGCATCGATGATGCCGCTGCGGGCAGCGAACTCCCAGGCCGCCAGGACAGCAAGCGTGCCGGCAAAACCCAATGCAACGTCGCTCACCGCGAAGCGGTACCTCACCGTCGCACTCCTTCGAGCCCGGTATGCCAGGGAATGAGGATTTTCTCGAGCCGCACGAGACCGGTGGAAATGACGAACCCGATGACGGCAATGACGAGCATGCCGACGATGGTGATATCGCTGCGGTAGAAGGTGCGCGCCTCCATGATAAGCGCGCCGAGGCCCTGGATGGTGCCGATCATTTCAGCGCCGACGATGACCATGAATCCGACGCCGAGGGCCATGCGGGCGCCGGTGAAGATGCGCGGCAGCGCGGCCGGAAGAATGACGGTCCAGTAGAGCGCCGGCCCTTTCACGCCAAATGTGTAAGCGGCGCTGATCAGCGTCCGATCGACATACTTCACGCCCGCTATGACGTTGGAGAGCATGGTCCAGAAACAGCCGTAGGCGATCAGGATGACCTTCGTGGTCTCGCCTGTCCCGAACCACACGATCACCAGCGGCAGAAGACTGAGTGTCGCGATCGAGCGGCAGAACACGATCAACGGATTTGTCAGCTTTTCCAGGACGGGCACGGCGCCGAGAATGAAGCCCAGCGGGATCGCGAGCAAAAGGGCGGCAGCATATCCCTGAAGAATCCTGATGATGGTGGTCTGCGTGTGGGCCCAGATCGTCACCCCCCTGGGGAAGCCCACTGCAACCAGTTCCATGAATGCGCGCGCGATGCGCGAGGGCGCCGGAAAGCGGTAGGGTTTGAGATAGCCCGCACTGGACGCGTATTCCCATGCCGCGAGGAGCACCAGAAGGGCAATCAGCGCGGTCGCGCGTCGTTTGAAGCCCTCGCTCACCTGGACAACCCTTCCCAGATTTCCTGGTACATGGCGTTGAACTCGGGATGTGTTCGGACCCGCGGCCTGGGAAGCGTGACGGCAATGTCCTTGTGGATGCGTCCCGGATGCGGAGACAGCAGGATCACCCTGTCGGACAGCATCAGCGCTTCATTGATGGAGTGGGTGATGAAGATGACGGTTTTCTTGCGGGCTTCCCAGATGCGCAACAGCTCCTGCTGGAGATCGATGCGCGTCAACTCGTCGAGAGCGCCGAAAGGCTCGTCCATCAGCAGCGTCTCGGGATCGAGCGCGAGCGCCCTGGCGATTGAAACGCGCTGTTGCATGCCGCCGGACAATTCCCGGGGATATCTGTCCGCGGCGTGCTTCAGCCCGACGAGGTCCAGCAGCCGAAGCGCCAGCTCCTTCTTCTCCGCCTGCGAAAGGGGTTTGCTGCGGCATCCGAAAGCGACGTTGCCCGCGGCCGTCAGCCAGGGAAAAAGTGCGTGCTGCTGAAAGACGACGCCTTGTCCCTGCCCCGGCCCGTCGACGCGCCTGCCCGCGATATACACCTCTCCCGACGTCGGCTTGACGAGCCCGGCCGCGATGTTGAGCAGTGTCGTCTTCCCGCATCCGCTGCGGCCGACGATGGAAACGAATTCGTTCCTGGCGATCGAAAGATCTATCCCGTCAAGAACGAGAGGTATTGCCGTTCCGGCCTCGCCGAACCGCATCCTGATGGACCGGAACTCGATGAACGCGTCCGGCGGGGGCGTGCCGTTTCTCATCATGTTTCCGCGATAGGCCGCTTTTCGTTCATCTGCAAACCGCTCGTTCAACCCGTCGTGCGCGGGACATCATCCAAAGCGACTGAAGCCTCGTCTGCCGTCATTTGATTTCGCGCAGTTCTGGCGCTTTGCCCGGCGGCGGCGTGTAGACAAGCGTGCCGGCGCCGATCAGCGCCTCGCGCCCGCCGAATTCAGCGACTTTCTCGGACTGCGCACGCTTGGCGTCGCGGTCGACCGCTTCCGGATCGCATATCGCGCGCAGGCATCCGATCAGCTCCTCCAGAACGGCTTGGTATTCCTTCCGGCCCGAGAGATCCCGCGTTTCGTCGGGATCGCTGTCGAGGTCGAAGAGTTCGTTCGGATGGTCCACGTGATAGATCAGCTTGTAGGGGCCCCGGCGCAGGGCGAAAGCCGCGCCCGTGGACCCGGTCGCGTGGTACTCGGCAAATAGGAGCCGATCAGGCGGCAGCTGCCGAAAGAGGGAGGTCCCCGGAATGTCGCCGTCTTCGGGCGAGGGCGCGACGCCTGCCGACTCCAGCAGCGTCGGGAACAGGTCAACGTGCGAGACCGGCGTGCTGCGCGCTTCGCCTTGGGGTATTCCCGCTCCGCACATGATCAAGGGAACCTTGATGGCGCCTTCCAGCAGGCAGGATTTGCCGAACACGCCCTGGGTGCCGAGCATCTCGCCGTGATCGGACGTGTAGATCATGCGCAGATCGCCAAGCTCCAGTCCCTCGATCTCTCCCAGAATTTCGCCGATCTGCCGGTCGACGTGGTTGACGAGGCCGAGATAGGCCTTGGCAACGCGGCGAAGGACGGTCTCGTCCTCCATCGGCATTGTGCCCATGATCTTCCGCAGATGGGCGATAGCGGGATGGTTGCTCCGCTCCGAGGCTCTGAACGCGACCGGCAGGGGCATGTCCTCCAGCGGGAACATCCGGTCGATGTGCTCGGGCACGCGGAAGGGCGGGTGCGGGCTCGCGAATGACACGAAGAGGATCCACGGCTGCCCGGATCCCGCGTGCGCCTGCCGGCGCAGCCACTCGATCGCGCTGCGCGTGATGTCCCGGTCATACTGCTGGTAGACCGTCGAACCAATTCCGGACTGCTGAGTGTAGAGCTCCCACTGCCCTGTGGCCTGAAGCTCGCCGCCGGATGCGCGAAGCAGCATTGCCGTGCCGCCCCTCTTGTTGAGGATGTGCATCGGAATCTGTTCTTCGGTGAAGCCGTTGTCGTCGTCGCTGCTGCGAAAATGCAGCTTGCCGATCGAAACGACCTTGCAGCCGGCGCCGCGGGCCCGGTGCATCCAGCTCGGCACCGAGCCGTCATAGGCCAGGACGTTGTCGTAAAAGCCGGTCTGATGGGGGTAGCGGCCCGAGGCCAGCGCGGCCCGGGCTGGGCAGCACAGCGGGCTGGCGCTGTAGGCATTGTCGAACCGAACGCCCCGCGCGGCCAGCGAATCGATGGCCGGCGTGCGCGCCGCGCGCGCCCCGTAGCATCCCGCGGCGAAGCGGGCATGATTGTCCGTGACGAAAATGATGGTGTTGGCTCGTCTCATTCGGCAATTCCCGCGTCGATCTCCCAGAACCGCGAGCCGTCATCGGCTCCCGGATGTTGTCGTGCCGGAAGGGAGCGGGTGTATCGTGTCGCCGTTGATCGCGGCCATGATGCCGGAGAGCAGGGGGACGAAGGAGCCGCCGTGGCCGAGGTTGTTCGCATAGCGATAGATCTCGTAGACCGTCGAGCCCAGCAGCGAGGAGGCCTGCGCTTCTTTCGACAGGGTGGTGTTGTAGGTGTGGTCCTTCTT
>JBFWWW010000058.1:0-19635 GCA_050245975.1 Hyphomicrobiaceae bacterium | reverse complement strand
CATCGGCCGCAACAAGCAGGAAGAAGGCCTGACCATCCTGCTGGTCGAGCAGAATGCGAGAGCCGCCATCGCGCAATGCGATTACGGGTATGTCATGGACGGCGGGCGCATCGTGCTGCATGGCACGCGCGCGCAGCTGGAGAACAACCAGGACGTCCAGGAATTCTATCTGGGTTATGCCGGCGCCGAGGGCCGCAACCGCTTCCAGAACATCAAGCACTATCGGCGGCGCAAGCGGTGGCTCGGATGACCGGAGCAACGACCATGCCGCTCATGTCCATGAGCAACGAGCGAGGGAGCCTGTCGCCTTGGCTGTCTTGAAAACCAACTGTGATCCGCAGGACGCGACGTTCCTCGCCAATGCCGCCGCCTACGGGACCCTGCTCGACGGGCTGCAGGAGAAGTTCGACTGGGCGCTCGCCGGCGGGGGCGCAAAAATGATCGCGCGCCATCGCCAGCGCGGGAAGCTTCTGGTGCGCGACCGCATCGATCTGCTGATCGACCCGCTGACGCCGTTTCTGGAGCTGTCGCCGCTCGCCGCCTGGGGGCTCTACGACAACACGCTGCCCTCGGCCGGCATCGTCACCGGCATCGGCACCATCCGCAACGTCACCTGCGTCATCATCGCCAACGACGCGACGGTGAAAGGCGGCTCCTTCTACAAGGAGACCGTGCGCAAGCACATCCGCGCGCAGGACATCGCCTGGGAGAACCGCCTGCCGATCGTCTATCTGGTCGACTGCGGCGGCGCCAACCTGCAGAACCTCGAGGACGTGTTTCCCGACCAGGAGCATTTCGGCGGCACCTTCTATCGCCAGTGCCGCATGTCCGCCGAGGGGCTGCCGCAGCTGGCCGCGGTGTTCGGCGAGTGCACCGCCGGCGGCGCCTACATCCCCGCGCTCTCCGACGAATTCGTCATGGTGGCCAACAATTCGTCGATCCACCTCGGCGGACCGCAGATCGTGAAGGCGGCCATCAGCGAGGTGGTCGACCGCGATGCGCTCGGCGGCGCGCTGATGCATTCGACGGTGTCGGGCGTTTCCGATCACTTCGCCAACGATGAGCGCGAGGCCATCGCCAAGCTGCGCGACATGGTCGGCGCCCTCAACTACGCCCAGCCGCTCGGCGGCGACATCCGTGCCGTGCGCCGTCCGCTCTACGACATCGCCGAGCTGCCGGGCATCGTCGGTACCGACCTCTCGCAACCGCTCGACCAGCGCGAGATCATCGCCCGCATCGTCGACGGCAGCGAGTTCCACGAGTTCAAGCCCCTGTTCGGCGAGACGCTGGTCTGCGGCTTTGCCCACATCGAGGGGCTTCCGGTCGGCATCATCGCCAACAACGGCGTGCTCTTCTCCCACAGCACGCTCAAGGGCGTACACTTCATCGAGCTGTGCGACCAGCGCGACGTGCCGATCCTGTTCCTGCAGAACACCACCGGCTTCATGGTGGGCTCTGACGCCGAGCGCGGCGGCATCGCCAAGCATTCCGCAAAGCTCGTCTATGCCGTGTCGAACGCGCGCGTGCCCCGCTATACGCTCGTGACCGGCGGATCGTACGGCGCCGGCAATTACGGCATGAGCGGCCGCGGCTTCCGCCCGCGCTTCATGTTCATGTGGCCCAATGCCCGCCTCGGCGGCATGAACCCCGACGTCGGCTCGTCCGTGCTGATGGACCTGCGGCGCGCGTCCATTTCGCGCAATCCGGCGAGTCCGGAAGAGCTTGCCGCCTACGAGGCCGAGCTGCGTCAGATGTTCGATTCCAAATCCGACCCCTACTACTGCAGCGCGCGGATCTGGGACGACGGCATCATCGATCCGCGCGACACGCGCAAAGTGCTCGCGCTGTGCCTGGCGACCGGGGCGATGCGTCCGGCGGCACCCGCCAACAGACCCGTCTACCGGATGTGACCATGAGCCCGTTCGCCACCGCGCCCCGCCCCATCCGCCGCGTGCTCGTTGCAAACCGCGGCGAGATTGCGTGCCGCATCATCAGGACGTGCGACCGGCTCGGGATCGAAACGGTCGCGGTCTATTCGGATGCGGACGCGGGCGCCCTGCATGTGCGGAGCGCAACGGATGCCGTACGCATCGGGCCGCCGGCGGCCGCCGAGAGCTACCTCAACATCGATGCTATCATCGCGGCTGCCCGCCAGAGCGGCGCGGACGCGATCCATCCCGGATACGGTTTCCTGTCGGAGAATGCGGCCTTCGCGCGCGCCTGCGATGCGGCCGGCATCGTCTTCATCGGACCGTCCGCCGACGCCATCGCCAGAATGGGCTCCAAGATCGAGGCGAAGAAGATCGCCGAGGCCGCGCGCGTGCCGACCGTCCCCGGCTATCACGGCAGCGATCAGTCGCTCTCGGCCCTGGCGCGGGAAGCGCGCAAGATCGGCTTCCCCGTGCTGATCAAGGCTTCAGCCGGCGGCGGCGGCCGCGGCATGCGCCGGGTCGATGCGGAGGGCGAGCTCGCAGAAGCGCTGCGCTCTGCGCAAACGGAAGCAAAGGCTGCATTTGGAAACGATGCGATCCTGATCGAGAAGCTCATCCCGAACCCCCGCCACCTCGAAGTCCAGCTTGTCGGCGACGCGCATGGCAACCTCATACACCTGTTCGAGCGCGACTGCTCGATCCAGCGTAACAACCAGAAGGTGTTCGAGGAGGCGCCCGCGCCCAACCTGCCGGATGCGGTGCGCGAAAAGCTATACGATCGCGCGTTGAAGCTCGGGCGGGCAATCAACTACACCTCCGCCGGCACCATCGAGTTCGTGATGGCGGCGGGCTCGCAGGAGCCTTATTTCCTCGAGATGAACACCCGCCTGCAGGTCGAACATCCCGTGACCGAAGCGATCACCGGCATCGACCTGGTCGAATGGCAGATGCGCGTCGCCGCCGGCCTGCCGCTGCCGGCGACACAGGCCGACATCCGCCGCAGCGGCCATGCCATCGAGGCGCGCATCGCGGCGGAACGGCCAGAGCTTGGCTACCAGCCGTCGACGGGCACGATCCTGGGGCTGACCGTCCCGAAAGGCATCCGTTTCGACAGCGGCATCGCCCCGGGTTCCGAGATCGGCGTCCACTACGACAGCATGGTCGCAAAGCTCATCGCCTACGGCGACACGCGTGCCACCGCCGTCGCGAAGCTCGGCCGAGCCTTGTCCGAAACGGCAATTATCGGCATCAACACCAACATCGGCATGCTTGCGGCCTGCGTCGAGCGCCCCGCATTCACAGCGGGCCGACTGACGACCGATTTCATTGCCAGCGAGTTTCCGGGCGGTTGGACGCCACCGGCCGGCCGGCTTCAGGACGTGTATGCGCAGGCCGCGATGGCCTGGGTGGGTGCGCAACCCGTCGGCGGCCGGTCGCCCTGGCAGGCCCGCGATGGATTTCGCGTCATGGGCCAGCGCCGGCCGGCCCAGGTCGAGCTTCTGGTACGCGACGCTCAGGAGGAGATTGCCGTCACGGTCTTGCAGACGGCGGAGGGCCTCGCCGCGCGAGCCCCTGCAAACGGAGCCGTCATCCGCCGCGCGGATGTCGCGGCAATCATCCAGGGCGCCACCGTCGCTCTCTCCCGTGGTGGCATAGAACGCAACCTGAGCGTCGGTCTCGATATCGAGAACACGGCGGCGACGGAAGGCCCGTCGGGCGATGAATCGGTGCTCAGCGCGCCGTTGCCGGGTATTGTCACGCGGTTGTTTGTCGATCCGGGCGCGCGCGTGCAAAAAGGCGACAACCTGATCCAGCTCGAGGCCATGAAGCTGGTTCACACGCTGAAGGCCCCGTCGGACGGGCTGGTCGGCAAGATCTATCACGCCATCGGCGATACGGTGGCTGCAGGGGCCGCATTGGTCGATATCGTGCTTGAGGAAAGGGACTAGCGATGGCTGGCTTGTGGTTTGAAGAGTTCAAAGAAGGGCAGGTCTTCGAGCACGAATGGACCCGCACGATCACCGAGGCCGACAACAAGTGGTTCTCCCTGCTGACCATGAACACCCAGCCGCTTCATATCGACAACGAAGCGGCCGCCCGCAGCGTATGGAAGAAGCCGCTCGTCAACAGCCTGTTCACGCTCGGCCTCATGGTCGGCATGTCGGTCAATGACACCACGTTCGGGACAACCATCGCCAATCTGGGCATGACGGACATCAAGTTCCCGCACCCGCTGTTCGAGGGCGACACGGTCAAAATCCGCACGACGGTGCTGGGCAAGCGCCCTAGCAAGTCCCGCCCCGGTGAAGGCATCGTCACGCTGCGGCACGAGGCCTTCAATCAGGATGGCGTCCTGTGCGGGACCTGCGACCGGCAGGCGCTGATGCGCATGAAGCCGAAGGCCGCGTGATTGCGCTGGAAGGGGCTCTATCGGGAGCGCAACCGCTGGCGGAGATGAAAATGACGGTGCGCCCCTTTGAACAGGCCGCGGCCCTGGCGGTCGGCGGAACGGCTGGAATCGGGCTTGCGAGCGCGCGCGCACTCCTGCGTGCCGGGCTTGCGCGGGTGGTTCTTGCGGGCCGCTCGCCGGCCCGGGGCGAGGCCGCACGCGCACAGCTGGCAGCGGAGCATCCGAAGGCCGAGGTCCTGTTCATGGCGTGCGACGCGACGAATCCCGACGCGTTGCAGTCGCTGGTGGCGCAGGCTGTGTCGGCGGCAGGTCGCATCGACATCCTGGTCAGCAGCGCTGGCGGCGATCCCCGCCCACGCCTGCTGCACAAGATCCCCCTCGGCGAGGTGATGCCGACCATCGAGATGGCAGCGGGCGGCATCATCCTGCCGGCGCGCGCAATCCTTCCGCACATGATGGAAAATGGCGGCGGCGCCGTGATCTGCCTGGCATCCGACGCGGCCAAGGTCGCGACGCCGGGCGAGAGCGTGATCGGCGCCGCGATGGCCGCGATCACGATGTTTTGCCGGGGCATGGCATGGGAGGCCAAACGGAGCGGCATCCGCGTCAACTGCCTGACGCCGAGCATCGTCAAGGACACGCCCCTGTATGGACGGCTGATGGACGACGACTTCTCGCGCCGCCTTTTCACGCGCGCGGAAGAATTGGCCGATCTGGGCCTCGTCACCGCCGGCGACCTCGCCGAACTTGTCGTCTTTCTTGCAAGTCCTGCCGCAGCCCGGATCACGGGGCAGACCATCAGCGTCACCGGGGGCATCTCGGCGGTCTAGCCGGCGGACAATGGCGGTGGCAGCCACCACAGGGAGAACACCATGAGCGGACCGCTCGCCGGCATTCGCATTGTCGAGATGGATGCAATCGGGCCGGTGCCGCTCGGCGCCATGATCCTGGCCGACCTCGGTGCGGACGTGGTCCGCATCGAGCGGCCGGGCGGACAGTCCGTCCACGACAATCTCGGCGAAGACATCGTTCATCGCGGCCGCCTGCGCGTCGCGCTGAACCTCAAGCAGACGACGGACCGCGATCAGGCGCTCGACCTCGTTTCGCGATGCGACGCGCTCCTCGAAGGCTATCGACCCGGCGTGATGGAACGGCTGGGCCTCGGCCCGGACGTGTGCCTGGCACGCAATCCACGCCTCGTCTACGCCCGCATGACGGGCTGGGGCCAGACCGGACCACTCGCCCTGACGGCCGGGCACGATCTCAACTACATTGCGCTGAGCGGCGCGCTTAGCGCCATCGGCAGCCGCGACACCGTCCCGCCTCCGCCGCTCAATCTCGTCGGCGACAACGGCGGCGGCGCGATGTTCCTCGTCACCGGCGTCCTCGCGGGCCTCCTGTCCGCGAAGGCCACCGGCCGCGGCGATGTCATCGACGTGGCGATGACGGATGGCGCCGGCATCCTGATGAGCATGTTCTTCGCGCTGCGCCAGCAGGGCGCCTGGACCGACGAGCGCGGCACAAATCTCCTCGACGGTGCGGCCCCGTTCTATCGCTGCTATGCCTGCGCAGACGGCAAGCATGTCGCAGTGGGCGCGATCGAACCGCAGTTCTTCCGCGCGCTCATCACCGGGCTCGACCTCGATCCTGCGACCATCACCCAGCACGACCGGCCTTCCTGGCCGGCGCTCACGCAGACAATCGCCGGCCGGTTCGGGACGCGTACCCGCGACGAATGGGCGAGGCACTTCGAGGGAACGGATGCGTGCGTCACCCCGGTACTCACCATGCCTGAGGCCATCGACTACCCCGCCAACAAGGCTCGTCACGCCCACGTCGTGCAGGATGGGATTTTCCAGCCGGCCGTCGCCCCACGCTTCGAGCGCTCGAAGGCGGACATCCGATCGTCACGAACGGTCACATTCGACGACGCGCTGGCTGTGTTCTCCAAAGGTCCGGCCTGAGCCCGTCATCCTTCGA
The DNA here is from genome assembly GCA_050245975.1 of Hyphomicrobiaceae bacterium. GTDB lineage: Bacteria > Pseudomonadota > Alphaproteobacteria > Rhizobiales > Hyphomicrobiaceae > JBFWWW01. Next base: position 13,314 of record JBFWWW010000058.1, on the reverse strand, counting down.
AGACGGACCGGGCATCACCCCCGAGAGCCGGCGGGTTCTGCCGGGGCGTCGAGAACCATCCGTCGGCCGCCAGCGGCAGGCCGGCAACGACACCCTTCCGGCCATCCGGCGCGGACACGCTCTGCAGCAGGTTGAGCGCCGCCAGATGCGGATCGCGCAGCAGATCGTGCGGCGTATTGATGGGCGCAAATGGCAGCTGGGCGCGCTCCAGCCGCGCGATTGCGTCTTCGAACGTCAACGACCGGATGATCTTTTCGGTCTCGAGGCATAGTCTGTCGCTGTGTTGCGCGCGACCGTTTGCCGTTTTCAGCACCTCATCCTTCCAGAGTTCGCTCAATCCGAACTCGCGGCAGAACCGTTCCCAGTGCGGATCGCTCAAAACCGCGACGAACAGGCTGCGGTTGTCGGCCGTGGTGAATATCCGATAGATCCCCCACCCCATGTCGCGCCCCATGCCACGGTCGGGCATCGGCACGGGCACCTGGTCCAGCAAGCTCGCCTTGGATATGTGCTGCCCAACCAGAAAGACGACGGTTTCGAACAGGCCCACGTCGATGCGCCGCCCCCGCCCGGTCTGGCTGCGCTCGTTCAGCGCGGCAAGCACGGCGATGGCTGCAAACATCGCGCCGGTGATGTCGACGACCGAGGTGCCGGCGCGCAGCGGCCGCCCCGCGGGGCCTGTCATGTAGGCAAGACCACCCATCATCTGCGCCGGTTCGTCCGTCAACGCGCGGTCGCCGTAAGGACCCGGCAGAAACCCCTTGATGCTCGCATGAATGAGACGCGGGTTGTGCGCGCTCAGAACCTCGAAGCCGAGGCCCAACCGATCGAGAGCGCCGGGCGAATAGTTGTCGATGAGCACGTCGCTGCGCGCGACGAGCCCGAGCAGCTTCTCCTTCCCCTCCGGCGTCGCGATATCCAGCGTCACGCTGCGCTTGTTGGAGTTGTAGGAGATGAAGTGCCCCTGGTTGCCGGTACTGCTGCGGGTCTGGTCGCCGCTGCCCGGGCGCTCGACCTTGACAACATCCGCCCCGAGGTCGGCCAGGATGAGCGACGCCACCGGCCCGGCGACGATATGGCCAAGCTCGAGCACTTTGATCCCGTCGAGAGGACCGCGCCTCGTCATTTTGAACTCCATCCGTTCATCGCTCCTGCACTACCCGGCCGAGGCGGCCTCGTGCAGCGCGAACATCTCGATATCGGTCCCGCGTACGCGCGGAAAAAGCTGCGTCACCTTCGGATCATGGCCGGCGACGATGCGCGATGCATCGCCGTCGACGAGGCGCGAGATCGTCTTCCAGCCTTCGACCATGTCGCCGGCGCTGTAGAGCAGCGGAAAGGGGTTTCCGCGACGCATGTTGTCGTAGAAGTGGAGCGCGTCCGACGCCACCACCACGGGCCCGCGCGCGGTCGCCACGTGCACGATCTGCAGGCCGTCCGAATGCCCGCCGACAAGATGCACGTCGATGCCCGGGCACACGGGTCCCTGACCGTCATGGAAGACGACACGGTCGGCATAGAGGAAGCGCACCATCTGCACAACGGGCTCGCAATCGAAGGGATGGCGGAAGAAGCCGTCGCACATGCACGGACCGGTCGCATACGCCATTTCGCGCCGCTGGATGTGGAAGCGGGCATTGGGAAACTTGTCGAGATTTCCAGCATGATCGTAGTGCAGGTGCGTCACCACGACGTCGGTGATCGAAGCCGGCGCAATGCCGATCCGCTCCAGCGCCACCGTCGGCGCTACCGTCAGGAGCCGGTTTCGCCGCATCCCGGCATCGGCGTTGAACCCGGTGTCGATCAGGATGGTCTTGTCGCCCTGGCGCGCGATCCAGACGAAATAGTCGAGCGGCATCGCGCCATCATGCATGTCGCGGATGGCGAAATTGTCGTGCGCCTTGCGCTCCTGGAACGTCGCATAGCGAATTGCAAAGAGATCGTACATGTCGGCATTGCCCGGATCAGTTGGCGATGTCGGCCTCGGCAGCCATTGCGGTGGCGCCGGACCGGGAGCATGCGCGCAACGCCACCTTCCCTCCCGCGATTGGTGCGCGCGCGACCTCGAAGTGTTCGGGAGCAAACAGCGGCGATACGGCCCGGAACCGGAAGGCGCGCAGGCGCGAGGCCGGATACTTTTCCAACACCAGATCGAGCAGCAGCGTCGCGATGAGCGGCCCGTGCACCACGAGTCCGGGATAGCCTTCGACGCCGGTCGCGTAGGGCAGGTCGTAGTGGATGCGGTGGCCGTTGAACGTCAGGGCCGAGAACCGGAAGAGCATCAGCTCGGTCGGCGCGATCGTCCGCCGGTCTTCCGCAAGGAACGTGTGCTCGGCCGATGCCGATTTTGCGTCTCCCGCGCCGCCGCCTGCCGGCGCCGGCTCGCGGTAGACAATGTCCTGGTCCTCGCGGACGGCAACGCCGCACGGACCTGCCACCTCGTGGCGCACCGTCACGAAAACCATCCGGCCCGATCGCCCGACCTTCGGCGTGATCGATAAGATGGTCGAGGTTCGCGTGGCGACGTCGCCGGTGCGGAGCACCCCAGGGAACTCGAGACGGCTGCCGGCCCACATCCGGCGGGGAAGGTCGATCGGCGGCAGAAACCCGCCGCGCCTGGGATGTCCGTCCTCGCCCATCTCGGATTGACGCGTGAAGGGCAGGAAATAGAGCCAGTGCGCACAGGGGCGCACGTCCTCGCCCGACCCAACCCTGCTGTCGCGATCGAGAAGCGCGTTCAAACCATTGAGCGGCGCGCTCGCGATGACGTCGGCTTCCGATTGCGACCGGCCGACCCAATCGCTCCAGTCGTCCCGGGTTCCTGTCATGGCCTCAGCTTTCCCGGTGCGGGGCCGGCACGACGCCGCTGGCGGTGCCGACAACCGTCTTCTCGCCGTCCGCCGTCTCCACCCAGACATCGAACTCAAGGCGGATCTTGCCATCCGGATCGGTCGTCCTGGATTTCAGGACGCCGCGCGCCACGGCAAAGACGTTGACCGGAGTCGGACGCCGGAATGTCAGCGAGCAGCGACCGCCCTTGATCCAGCCTTCGCCAAAAGCACTGCGCATCATGCGAAAGATCAGCGCGGCAACCTGGGGGCCCACCGCGATCGGTGCGGCAAGCCCCTCTCGCTCGGCGGCTTCCTGGTCGTTGTGTATGGTCTTGACGCCGCCGGCGCCGAACATGTCGACGGTGAAGCGGGACGCCACCGGCGGCAGCGAGGCACCGGGCGCTGCGTGGTTCGCGAGATAAGCCGGGAACTGGTCCACTAGATGCGCTCCGCCTTCTTGCCGCTGTCGACACCGACGCCGTCGCGGGGCGCCGTTCTCTTGATCACGTCGAGCACGTGCACCCGCCGCGTCCGGAAAAGCAGATTGCCGTCGGGGTCCGTACCCGTTGCTTCAAACTCGACAAACTCGCGCTCGCCCTTGATCCACTTGTTGGTGATCCTGCCGCTGACCGTCACGGTCGTTCCAGGCCGGATGGGCGCGATGTTTTCCATGTCCCAGCGATAGAACACGCCCCGGATATTGAACATCCGGGAGAAGAGCCACCTGGGCGGCCGGTAGCTGAGCTGGGGTGGGGAGACCGGCCCATCGAAGGGTCCCGTGTCGAGAGCAAACAGCGGATCGTAATCGCCGTCCATCGCGCATTGCTTGTCGATCAGCTCGGGCGTCACCACCCACTCGAGAGTGCCGAGATCCTGGCCGATCTCGATGCTGTCGTAAGATGTGCGTTCGCCGCGCTCATCGCGCGCCACACGCGACACGGCTGGATTCGGCGTTTGATTTTGCTGCACGCGGCTGTCTCCTGCTATTCGCTCAAGCCTATATCCCGCGCGCCGTTTCGTCAGCAGATAAATTCGACAATTTTGTTGTACAATACGCAACGTCCAATCATCATAGCTTTTAAAATCGCGATTATTCCGCATCTTCTCGCTTCGCATGATCACCACGTAAGTTACGACAATTTTGTTTTACAATGCCGGGCCGCAGTGATTAGATCGCGCTGTATCCCCTGCGGCATGGAGCTGAACGATGGGCGTTGCGCTGTTGCTGGTCGACTTCCAGAACGGAATTCTGAAGTCGCCCGTCATTCCCTGGGAATCGGACGATTTGCCCAAGAAGGCCATCGCGGCCGGCGCGGACATCCTCGCTGCCGCCCGCAAGCTGGCTGTGCCGACCATTCACGTCGGCGTCGTACGCGCTCTCAAGGCGGGAGCCCTCGATGCGCCGCGCACCGCGGCGGCTGCAAAGTCCGGCAAGGCGCCACGCCAGATCCTGCCGATGGCGGCGGGCAGCAAGGATGTCGAGTTCGTTCTCGCTCCGGAGGACGGCGAGGAGATCGTGCACAAGATCGGCGTCTCGGCGTTTGCAGGAACGCGAACGGAAACGCTGTTGCGCAACCTTGGCGCAACCGACGTGATCGTTGCCGGCGTGTTCACGCACATGGCGACGGAAAGCACCGTCCGCCAGGGTTTCGATCTCGGCTTCAACATGCATGTTGCTGCGGCGGCCTGTTGCTCGCCCAGTCGCATGCTCCACGAAGCCTCGCTATCGGTCGGCATCCCGAATTTCGCGCGCGTCCTCCCTGACACCGCCTCGGTGGCTGAGGCAATGCGCAGTCTCAAAGGATAATACCCGCAATGGCGAAAACCCCGACAGACCCTCGCATCGGCTTCATCGGTCTCGGCGCCATGGGGCTTCCCATGGCCAAGAACCTCGCTCGCAACCTCAAGCGATCCGTGCTCGCCTTCGACGTCCGCAAGGATGTCCTTGCCGATGCGACCTCGTGGGGCGGCAAGGCGGCATCCTCGCCGGCCGATGTCGCGCGCAACAGCGATATCGTCATCACCATGCTGCCGGACGAGAAGGCCGTCCTCGCCGCACTGTGCGGTTCCGGCGGCATCGTCGAAGGCGCGCACGCGGGCCTGACGGTGATCGACTTCAGCACGATCGGACCATGGGCTCTCAAGGAGGCCGCCGAAGTCCTTGCGGCGAAGGGTGCAAGCCTGCATGGCGGCGCCGCGACGCTCGGGGTCGTCTCGGCGGAGGCCGGAACGCTTGCCGTCTACCTCGACAGCGCAGCGGCGAACGATCCGGCAATCGCGCCAGTGATCCACGCATTCGCCAAGACCGTGGTCGCAACGGGCGAGCTTGCCAGCTCCAAGATCATCAAGCTCATCAATAACCTCATGGTGGCGGTCAATGTCGCGGCCACGGCCGAGGCCGTAGCCGTGGCCGAGAAGGCGGACCTGCCGCCGGAAGCGCTCGTGCCGCTGATCCGCAAGGGATCGGGCGCGAGTTACGCGCTCAACAACCAGATCGCCAAGAATGCGCTGACCGGCGACACCGGAGCAGGCAAATTCGGCGTAACCTACATGCTGAAGGACCTCGACATCGTGCAGGAGATGGCGCGGCGCACCGGGCAGACGGCCTTCTTCGGCGCACTCAGCGCGGCCGCCTACCGTGGCACGAAGGCAATGGGGTACGGCCCCAACTACTATCCGATCGTGCTGCGCTGGATGGAGCACGCGGCGGGACAGAACAGCAAGCAGGGCGCTTAAAGGATCGTTCGCACATGAAAATCGGCACCGTAGGCCTTGGCGCGATGGGCGCCCCCATGACCCGCAACCTCGCCGTCAATGGCGACGAAGTGTTCTGCTACGACGTCGATCCCGCCAAGTCGGCAGCGCTCGCCGGGGGCGCGATCCATGCAGCCAGGGATGTGGCGGAGCTTGGCGCGACCTGCGACCTCGTCGTGATCATGATCACGAACGACAATGCGCTGCGCGAGGTCGTTTTCGGCAAGCGCGGCCTCCTGGCCGGCGGGTTCAAGGGCTGCGCCATCGATCTCAGCACAACATCGGTCGGATTGGCGCGCGAGTGCGAGACGGCCATCGCAGCCACCGGCGCGATATTCCTCGATGGCGCGGTGATCGGCGGCGGCGCGCCGGCAGCCAAGGCCGGCAAGTCTCCGATCGTCGTCTCGGGCAATCAGCAAGCATTCGACACGTTCAAGGACAGGCTGGTGCGCCTTGGCACCTGCGATTTTGTCGGCGCGTGCGGCAACGCCAAGATCGTCAAGACGATCAACAACATGCTGGTCGGCATTATCACCGCGTCGAATGCGGAAGCGCTCGCGCTCGGCATGGCGGCCGGCATGGACCTCAAGAATCTGGTCGAGGGTCTCGAAAGCGGCTCGGGCGGCTCGGTCGTGCTCAAGAGCTATATGGGCAAGTACGCGAACGAGGGCATCTACGGCGACGGACTGATCGGCAACGAGCTCATGGCCAAGGACATGACGCTCGCCTGCGATCTGGGAAAGATGACGGATTCTCCCGTGCTTTATGCCGAGCTGGCGCGCCAGTTCTACATGCTGGCCGGAAAATCGGTCGGGCAGACGAAAATGTTCCCGTCGGTCTTCGAGCTGTTCGCGAAGCCTTAGGCCCTAACCTTACAAAACGAAGCGCTTGTATTTCTCGAGCATCATCCGCGCGCTCGAGAGGATTTCGCGTCGCAGGCGTTCCGCCTCGTCGGCATCGCGGCGCTTCATCGCCTCGATCAAGTCCTTGTGCAGGCGCAGGGCCATCGCCGAACGTCCGGGCAGGATGATAACGCGGCGCGCGATGACGTGGCTCTTGTCGTCGATAAGGCTGAGCATCCGCGCAAGAAACGCGTTGTCCGCATAACGCAGCATACGGGCGCGAAGGTCGTCGAGATAGGTCAGATAGATGTCGAACTCGTTGTCATCGAACTCGTGCTCGATCAGCGGCTCGATCTTGGCGAGAAGGTCGTCCCATGCCCCGTCAGGAGCCTTGAGCGTCGCGCGCCTGACGCAAAGCGCTTCGAGATACTCGCGGACGTCATAGATATCGGCTGCTTCCTTGAGCTCCAGGCGGGAGACCACCGCGCCGCGATTGGGCACGCGCTCGATCAGGCCCCGTTGCTCGAGCGCACCGAAAACTTCCCGGACCCGCGTGCGCGAAACCCCGAACTCCCGCGCGAGATCATTCTCCCTCAGTTTGCTGCCAGGCGGCAGCTTGTGGCTCGATATGCGTTCGCGCAGGGCCTCGAAGACAGCGTCTCCGCCCCCCGTCCGCCGCGTCCTTTTCCGCACCGAGCGATCCGTCATGTCGTTGCTGGCGGCGCGGCCGGAACTGCGATTTGAGCGAACTGCCATCGGTGTCCAACTATCGAAAGCACACCGGCTTTCGCTCCCTATTTTTGCAGCACCAGACTAGCCGCGGCGGGACTCAAGAGAAAGCAATACTGCCGGCCATCCCGATCGGGAAAAGGCAATCTATCCGGCCGGTTCTCCCCCTCGTTTCACCCCTTGCAACCGATCTGGATGCACCAGATGCAACAGGCAAAAACAACGGCGATATACGGTGGCAATATATTGATTTTGCGACGTTTTAATCGGATCGCACTCTTCAGCTCGAACGCTTGCATCGCTGCTATTTTTCGTACATAACTTTGTCGAATAATGTGGCGGCACTCGATATTTCCGTCGCCGCAATTTGTTGTTGGCAGGAGGAAAAGCGAATGCCCGGAATCATCGACATGCGTCTTCGTCCGCCGATCCCCGAGTGGACGGCAGGCCCCACGTTCAAGACGGCCATGTACTACCCGCGACGCGTCCCCGGCTTCCCCGGCGCGCGGTCGGCGTGGACGGAATCCATCGACGAACTGTTTCGCGAGATGGACGAGACTGGCGTCACCTACGGCGTCGTCATGGGGCGGTCGTCGTTCGGCGAACTGGGCGGCGTCGGCAACTCGGCAATCATCAACACCGTCGAGAAGTGGCCGAAACGCTTTGTGGGATTCCTCGGCACTGATCTCTCCCACATCCCGGAAGCCATCGCCGAATTGCGCGACCTCTCCCGCCATCCGGGCATTCGCGGCATTTCGATCGAACCAGGCTCAGCGGAAACACCGATGCTCTCGGATGACCGCAAGCTCGATCCGATCTACGAACTTTGCGGCGAGCTCAACCTGCCGGTATCGATTTCCCTCAGCGGGCTTCTGAGTCTGCTTGCAGGTCACGACATCTCCTGGTCGAGCCCCATCCCCGTGCAGCGCGTCGCGATGCGCTATCCCAAGCTCAAGATCATCGTCTCGCACGCCTCCTGGCCTTGGAGCGAGCAGATGGTGGCCATCGCCTTGGGCCACGAGAACATCTACGTATCCCCGGATCTCTACTCCGCGACGCGGTCCATGCCGGGCGCGCGCAACTACGTCGATGCCGCCAACCTCTATCTCAGCAAGCGCACGCTGTTCGGAACAGCCTATCCGACGCGACCGCTGGACGACGCGCTGCGCGATTTCCGCTCGATGGGCTGGCGGCCCGAGATCATGGACGACATTCTCTGGAACAACGCTGCGTCTCTGCTGCGAATCTCGTGACGCATCCGGCCTGTAACGACGCAAAGGCCAGGATAGAGCCTCCTGGCCTTTGCAAGGCTTCCGGCTCCATGCGGTGACCAAGCGCACGGCGATTGTCGCAGGCGCCACCGGCATTGTCGGTCGCGCTTTGCTGGCGCACCTCTCCGGGAGCGGCTGGTCGGCGATCGGCCTGTCGCGGCGACCTATAGCCCCTGGCTTCGGAACACAGTCCATCGCCCTCGACCTGAGCGACCGCGACCAATGCGATCGCGAGATCGCCAAGCTCGGGCCCGTCACGCACATCTTCTATTCGGCATATGCCGTCGCCGCCTCTCCGGTCGAGGAAACGGCGCTCAATCTCGCGATGCTCGTCAATCTGGTGACGTCGGCGGAGCAATCTTCGCCGGCGCTCCAGCACGTGAGCATCATGCAGGGCAGCAAATGGTATGGGAATCATCTCGGTCCCTATCGCACGCCGGCACGCGAGGATGATCCGCGGCACGCGGGCCCTCTGTTCTACTACGACCAGCAGGACTGGCTCGAACAACAGCAGGGCGGCAAGCGATGGACCTGGTCAGCCTTGCGGCCGCACGCCATCTTCGGGCCGGCGGACGGCGGAGGGATGAACCACCTCCTGGCGCTCGCCGCCTACGCCTGCGTGATGCGCGAGCGCGGCGAGCCCTTGTGCTTTCCCGGCACCGAAGCCGCCTTCAACGCTTTAACGCAATTCACCGACGCGCAGCTGCTGGCACGCGCAACGAGCTGGGTCGCGACAACGCCGCACTGCGCCAACCAGGCCTACAACATCACCAACGGCGAACCGGATCGGTGGCGCAACGTTTGGCCGTCCATTGCTCGCTATTTCGGGATGAAGGCCGGCCCGGTGAAAACGCAATGTCTCGCGGAGCTCATGCCCGCGAACGGCGAGCTGTGGGCATCGCTTTGTCATCGGCATCAACTGCACCAGACGGCGCTGACCGGGCTCGCCGATTGGGCTTTCGCCGACTGGTCCTACAGGAACGGCTTCGATCAGATATCGAGCCTGCTGAAAATCCGCTCGGCGGGATGGTCGAACTGTCTTGGCACGGAAGATATGCTCGGCGCGCTTTTCGACGGCCTCGTCAGCGCCCGCATCCTGCCGCCCACGGAGCGCAGTGACGGCCAAAACCCGTCATCCAGAAAAGCCGATCCGAACCAGGCATGGAACAAATGCAAATGAATCCAGGCCCGCCCCTTGACAAGGGTTGGCCTGAAGTTGCAAAATATACATCAACGTTGCAATAAATGCAACATCAAAAATTCGAGGAACGCCGCGATGCCGCCTTTGGGGCTTTCAGCACACAGTTCGCAGCCAGGAAAAAAGCCTGCGACGCCGGCACCTCTTTCAGTCTATTCCGATGCCGTTCACTGAAGAGACTGCAAAGTGAAACCCTCAGCCAACATGGTCTTTCAAAAGGCCGAGCCGGCAGCCAAAGCGGTGGTCGCGCCCATCCTCGAACAACGCAAGATTCCGACCGGCGAGCCAAGCCTTCTGCGCCGCTCGCTGGGCTGGATAACCGTCGTGGCTTTCGTGTTGCTGTGGCAGGTTCTCTGGCAGGCCGAGCTGATCAATCGAACGGTCATTCCCTCTCCCTACGAGCTGGTCAGCACGTTCGTCTCGCTCATTCTCGACGGCACGCTCTTCGACAATATTTTTGCGAGCCTCGGCCGCGTCGCGATCGGTTACGCACTGGCCGCGGCTATCGGGTTGCCGCTTGGCTTCTGTCTGGGCCGCATCGCAATTCTTCGCGACGCGCTGCTGCCGGTCGTTGAGCTTATCCGTCCCGTTCCGCCCCTCGCTTGGGTGCCCCTTGCGATCGTCTGGTTCGGCATCGGCAACGGCCCGGCTTACTTCATCGTCTTCCTGGCGGCTGTCTTCCCGATCCTGATCAATGCGCTCGACGGCGCGCTGTCCATCGACAAGCTCTACTTCCGCGCCGCGCAGTGCCTCGGCTTCGGTCCCTGGCGGACGTTCCGGCTTGTCACCTGGCCGGCCGCGCTGCCCCAGGTGCTCACGGGACTTCGTGTGGCAGCGGGCATTGCCTGGATGGCCGTTGTCGGCGCCGAGATGATCGCCGCCCGCTCCGGCCTCGGCTACATGATCTATGAAGGCAGCGTGCTTCTGCGCACCGATTTCATCGTCGCCGGCATGATCACCGTGGGCCTCCTGGGCGCCGCCACGGCCGGACTGCTGTCCCTCTTCCAATCTTGGGTGCTCCGGTGGCGAACCTAGCAATAGATCCGGTCATCGACCGGTCACACGTAGCGGCAACGCGCAGCGCGAGGCGGGACAACGTGACGAAACTCGTAGCCCGGTCAGTGACGCATTCCTTCGGCTCGGCGCTCGCCCTCAAGGACGTCGATCTCACTATTGGCGATTCGGAATTCGTGACCCTGATCGGCCCGAGCGGCTGCGGAAAGACGACGCTGCTCAACATGTTCGCGGGCTTTCTCCGGCCTTCGCAAGGATCCTGCGAAGATCGCCACGGCCCGATTGCCGGTCCATCTCCATCGCGCACCGTCGTATTCCAGGACTATGCGCTGTTTCCCTGGCTCAACGTCTACGCCAACATCGCCACCGGGCTCGAGGCAAAGGGCCTCGACAGGAAGACCGTCGATGCCGCCGTCTCACACTGGCTGTCTTTGGTCGGTCTCGGCCATATCGCCGACCGTTACCCGGCACAGCTTTCGGGCGGAATGAAGCAGCGCGTTGCCATTGCGCGCGCGCTGGCTCTCGAGCCGGAAATCGTCCTGATGGACGAGCCGTTCGGCGCGCTCGATCTGCTCACCCGCGAAGCCCTGCAGGAAGAGGTGCTGCGCATCAGGGGCGAGGCCTCCGGCTCGTTCATGCTCATCACGCACAGCGTCGATGAGGCGGTGTTCATGAGCGATCGGATCGCCGTCATGTCCCATTCGCCCGGTCGCATCGTGGAAATCGTTGACGTCGATCTGCCCTACCCGCGGACGGCGGCGCTGCGCGTCGACCCGCAGTTCCTCAAGCTCAGAGCGCACGTTACGGGCTTGCTCCGCCGCGAGTCCGGCGCGACGCCCGCACAGGTGCAGAATTCACCGCAATACGCCGATTAAGAACCCTACAGGGAGGAGTGCATGATGATCCGTGTTACCAAGAGACTGTTCTCAGCCGGCCTCGCGGCCACGCTGATGGCTGCGGCTGCGCCGGGCACGCGCGCCGACGACAAGGCACCGGACCTGATCCCGATCCGCGTGGGCTACGTCCCGAACTGGAACGTGCAGAGCAACTTCGTCGCCGTTCTGCGCTTCACCGACGTCATGCAGAAGCTCGGTCTCAAACCCGTCTTCACGCCGTTCCTGGCCGGCGGCCCGCTCAACCAGGCCATGCTCGGTGGCCAGCTCGACATCGGTCTGATCGGCGGCGGCCCGGCGGTCAGCCTCGTCGCCAATGGCGGAAAGGCAAAGATCATCGCTCGCATCTCCGACGTGCGCGACGCGCTGATCGTCAAGACGGACTCCCCCTACAAGACCGTCGCCGACCTGAAGGGCAAGACGATTGCATCGTTCGTCGGCTCGAACACCTACATGGTTCTGCTCAGCCTGCTGAAGGGCGGCGGCCTTGATCCGAAGAAGGACGTCAACATCATCAACCTCAGCCCCGATGCGCACTACAACGCGGTGATGAAGGGCGATGTTGCCGCCTACGACACATGGGATCCGTACATCGAGCTGGCTCAGGAGCGCGGCGGCGTCCGGATTCTCGCGCAGGGACGAACGGCAGGTCCCGGTGTTGCGGTCGTGAGCGAGGACTATCTCGCCAAGAATCGCGAGGGCGTCGTGCGCATGCTCGAGGCCATTGCGACCGGCATCTGGTACATGGGCAAGAACAAGGATCAGGTGAACACCTGGCTCGCTGAAGACACCAAGATGTCCAAGAAGGTCGTCGAGCGCTCGTCCGAGGTCGACCGCAACTACCGCGCAGCCCCGGACCTTCTCAAAGTCAGCATGGACATCACGCCTGAGGACGTGAAGGGCCTCAACGAGATTGTCGAGTATTTCGGCAGCCTCAACCAGATCAAGACGCGGCCCGAGATGTCGAAGTACGTCGATCCCGCGCCGCTCAAGGAAGCTTTTGCACGCCTGCAGAAGAACCCCGACCGCAAGGTCGCCGTGACCAAAAACTGAGCCGGTATCCCTGCTCCGCCGCCCGGTGACGCCGGGCGGCGGCAACAAGAAGATGAGACGGAGACGATGGTGCAAACCTTTCACCTGCCGACGGAAGTGATTGCCGGAGCCGGCACCGTGTCACGGCTCGGAGAGGTCGTCAGCCGGTTCGGTCGGCGTGTCCTGCTGGTGACCGACAGCTTCCTGGTCACGACGCCGGCGTTCGCGAAGGTGAAGAAAAGTCTCGCAGAGGCCGGCGCTGACATCACGGTGCTGTCGAGTGTCAAGCCCGAGCCTACCGCGGACGACGTTGCCGCCATCATGAAAGGCCTCGGCAAGACCGGCGCGGATTTTGCCGTCGCTGTCGGCGGCGGCAGCGTCATGGATGTGACGAAAGCTATCTGCATCCTCCTCAAGAATGAGGGGCCGATCGAGCGTTATGACGGCACCGACGTCTACACGAACCAGCCGGTGCCTCTCGTCGCCATCCCGACGACGGCGGGCACGGGAAGCGAAGTATCGGCCTCACTCAACGTGACCGACACACGCGGCAACGCCAAGCTTTCGGTGCGCCATCGCTGGAACCGCGCCGTCGTGGCCATTCTCGATCCCGAGATGATGGCAGGCATACCGCTGCGTGTGGCCGTGTTTCCCGCGATCGACGCCGTGACGCACGCGCTCGAGGCCTATGTGTCACGCGGCGCCAATTCCTTCTCCGACGCCTTCTCCACCGAAGCCCTCAAGCTGTTC
>JBFWWW010000057.1:0-19704 GCA_050245975.1 Hyphomicrobiaceae bacterium | reverse complement strand
AGTAGTCGCCGCCGGCGTACTGCGCCGCGCGGAACGGGCCGAAGCTGCGCGCGCCGCCCGGCGGATAGCGGCCGGCCGATACCAGCGCCTCGGCTTCTGCCTTGGTGTTGATCATCGGGCAGATCACGCCATAGGCGCCGGCATCGAGCACGCGCATGATGTGGCCCGGGTCGTTCCAGGGAACACGCACCATCGGCGTCGCGGCGCTGAGGTTGATGGCCTGCAGCAGCGGGACGACGTCGTTGATGTCGGCAGCGCCATGCTGCATGTCGATGGTGACGCTGTCCCAGCCCTGCGCGGCATAGACCTCGGCCGCGAACGCGTTGGGAATTGCGATCCATCCGTTGACGGCGCGTCCGCCTCCGGCGAGCAGCTTCTTGAGTGCATTCATCTTCATCGGAGACTCCGGGGCTCAGTGAATTTCATCTTGCTTGGCCAGCGCATCGCGCAGCTTGCCGATGTCGAAGCCCGGTTCACGGGCCATGTCGAGAATGACAGCCTCCTTCCGGGTCAGAAGATCGCAGGCGGCCGGGATTTTACCGGCGGTCGCAGCCGGTATCACGACCGCGCCGTGCCGATCGGCATGGATGAGGTCGCCCGAATGCACCAGCATGCCGGCGACGCGGACGGCACTGCCGAAGTTGGCAAGATGCACATGCGCGTGGCTTGGCGCGATGGACCCGGCAAGCACCGGCAGTCCCGGCGCCCATTGCGGGATGTCGCGGATGCAACCGTCCGTGACGACGCCGGCGCATCCAAGCGCCTTGTGGACGGTGCTCTGCACCTCTCCCCAGAAGGCGCCGAACCCGACGTCGGCGCCGTCGAGGTCCTGGATCACGATGATGCCGGGCCGTGGCGTGCTGGCGGCATATTCATAATAGGCAAGCCGTTGCGCGCGCGCCTTCGCCGGATCGAGCTCGTTGGCATGCGTCGAGCGGATGGTCGCTGTCTTGGCATAGCCGAGCATCGGCGGCAGATCGGGAAAGGGGCAGACAAGCGGCTTTGTCGTGAAGCCCGTGAGCCGTCGCGTTGGCTCGACGATCTCCAGCGCATTGCAGATGGTCGGCGTGTCGTAGGTCCTGAGCTTGTCGAACAACGATTGATCGATCACGGCAGCGTCCTTGGATGTGTGTGGGTGTACATGGTCAGGCGGTGGCCTGCTGGATCCGGCGCTCGTCGACGCCGACTTTCCGGGCTGCCGCGACGATGGCTGCCCAGGTATCATCAGGCAGAGGAATGCCGTTGGCCGTCCGGTCGGCGCGCATGCGCTGCTCGGGCTCTCCCGGCAGGAGCACCTCGCCACCCGGTTCGGCCGGCCGAGCGCTTTTGACGTAGTCAACGTAGCTGGCGACGTCTTCCGGAAAGAAGCCCGCAGAGTCGATCTTGTCCGGATCGACATAGAACGACAGCATGCCGTTCGACCATTTGCGTCCCTCGCGCGCGGCGCCGGTCCCTGTCAGCGAGCCGCCGAGGATTTCGCACATGAAGGCCAATCCCGATCCCTTGTGCTCACCGAACGCGCGAATGGCGCCGTCGCCCTTGCGATAGTCGCGCTGGCCTGTCGGCGTGTAGTCGCCATAGAGCAGGTGCGGATTGCCGCTTTTCGTCCCATCAGGCCCGATGAGAGCATCGCCGGGGATTTTCTTGCCGCCGAAGCTGGCGTTGAGCACTTTGCCCTCTGCGACGATCGAGGTGGCGAAGTCGAGCACCAGCGGCGGCTTGCCCGGACGCGGGACGCCGACGCAATAGGGTGCCGTCGAGAAGCGCCGGTCGACGCCGCCAAAAGGCGCCACCAGCACGCTCGATGCTGCATTGACGAAATGAACCGACACCAGCCCATCGGCTGCGGCCATCTCGGCCCAGTCGCCAACCCGGCCGATGTGTCCGGTATTGCGCAGCGCCACCGCCGACAGGCCCATCTCCTTGCACTTCTTGATGCCGAGCGCGACAGCCTGAGGGGCGATGGTCTGCCCGAACCCGTATTGTCCATCGACCACTGCCAGCACCGGCGTTTCAGTGACGATCTTGATGTCGCGATCCGCGACGAAAACGCCTTCCTCCTTCCAGAGGAGATAGCGGGGAACGCGCTGGACGCCGTGGCTGTCGTGACCGGTCAGGTTGGCCGTAACGAGATACCTGCCGATGCGCTCGCCTTCCGCCGGCGAGCAGCCGGCCTTGACGAAGATGTCGCGAACGAAATCCGTGAGCGCCGCGGCGCCGATGGTGACCATGCCGATCCCGTTCCTTCCCTCCGCTGCCCGTCCCTGGACCCGTCAGGGACGAGGCCGCCGTCAGGGCATATGCTTGTTGCGACCAGTGTTCCTTATTGCGCAACGAAGCGCAATTGTGTCCTGCGGCTGGCGGACGTTTCGCAGCGGTCTTTCCGCTTGAGGGGGTAGGGATCCGGGGCCTAAGGTATCGGGCTCGTCGCCGCCTCCACGCGATTGTCTCGCCCGGCTGCGTCGCACGGGTTCAACCAACAATCCTGCCAACGAGAATGGGGGAAACACCATGATGCCCGAGAGAGTTCTGGCAGCCGCAGCGCTTGCTCTGACCGGCCTTTTTGCCGGTGCAATCGGACCGGCAAAAGCCGAGGAGCCGATCACGTTGCGGGCGATGGGCTCCTTCCACGTCGGCGGACGCCTTGTCGACATCACCGGAAAACCGAAGCGCGAGGTCGTGTTCACCAAGGGTGGCGTGCCGGCCAAGATCGACCCAAATGGCACCTATCAGGTCGAGCAGATGTACGTGCAGTACTTCCTGCCGCAGCGGGAGAACGGGGCCTATCCTCTCCTGACCTGGCACGGCGGCGGCCTGACCGGCGTGACCTATGAGACGACGCCGGACGGGCGCGAGGGCTGGCTCAACTATTTCCTCCGCAAGGGCTGGGCGGTCTACAACTCGGACGCCGTCGAGCGGGGCCGTTCCGGCTTCGCCTCGCCGGATGTGTTCGAGGGTGAACCCTTGTTCCTCACCACGGCAAACCCCTACGAGCGCTTCCGGATCGGCCAGGGCGCGGGCTCATATGATCCCGATCCAGCCAAGCGCAAGCTCCTGCCCGGCAATCAGTTCCCGGTTGATGCTTACGACCAGTTCGTCAAGCAGAACGTGCCGCGGTGGACGACAACGGACAACGCAATCCTCGCCGCCTACATTGCCGAGATCGACAAGGTCTGCCCGTGTGTGATCCTGTTCCACAGTCAGGCCGGTACTTTCGGCTTCAAGGCGGCGCAGGCACGACCGGACAAGGTCAAGGCGCTGGTGGCGGTCGAGCCGGCGGGCGTCGGTGATCCTGCGAAGGCCGACGTCCTCAAGAACATCCCGACGCTGGTCGTCTACGGCGATTACATCGAGCAGGACTCGCGCTGGCCGGCCATTCGTGCCAAGGGCGTGGCCTTCGCCGATGCCATGCGCAAGGCCGGCGGCAGCGTTGACCTGATCGACCTGCCGAAGGTCGGCATCAAGGGCAATTCGCACATGATGATGATGGACAAGAACAACGTGCAGATTGCCGACCTGATCGAAAAGTGGCTGACAGATAAAGGGCTGGTGAAAAAGCCCTGATGAAAGGCGCGACGGCCAGTCTGCGGTTGCTGATGTGACTCCGGACTTTAACCGGTGCGGGCCCGCCTGAGGCTCGCGCCGGTTTGCGGATCGAACAGATGCACCGCGGACGGCGGCGCCGCGAGTCGCGACTCGCTGGACGGGTCCAGCGCTTGCGCCGCCGCAACGGCGATCACCAGAGGCGTGTCGCCGGCCGTGCCATGAATGAGCCGCGTGGCGCCGAGCTCCTCGACGAATTCACGGGCGAACCGCAATCCGTCATCGTGTCCCTGGGCGATGCTCAGATCCTCCGGGCGGATGCCGATTTCAACCGTGCGACCGGGCTCGGCATCGAAGGCGGCAGAGTCAAAGGGCAACCGCCCCGCCGCGCTTTCGACGACACCGGGAGCGACGAGATGGCCCGGAATGAGGTTCATGGCCGGCGAGCCGATGAAGGTAGCGACGAACCTGGATGCGGGGTTGCGGTAAACGTCCGTCGGGCGCCCGACCTGCTCGATGCGCCCCTGTTTCATCACGACCACCTGATCGGCGAGCGTCATCGCCTCCACCTGATCGTGCGTGACGAAGATCGACGTCGCTTTCAGGCGGTTGTGCAGGCGCCGGATTTCGATACGCATCGTCACCCGCAGTTTTGCGTCCAGGTTGGATAGTGGCTCGTCGAATAGGAACGCCTGCGGCTCGCGCACGATCGCGCGGCCCATGGCAACGCGCTGGCGCTGACCACCCGACAGGGCGCGGGGCTTGCGTTTGAGAAACGCGTCGATGGCGAGCATTTGGGCGGCGTCATTGACGCGCTTGTCGATCTCATCCTTCGGCATGCCGCGATTGCGCAACCCGTAGGCCATGTTGTCGTACACGCTCATGTGCGGATAGAGCGCGTAGTTCTGGAACACCATGGCGATGTCCCGCTCCGACGGCTCGATGTTGTTCACTATGCGCCCACCGATGGAAATCGTTCCGCTCGTGATGGTCTCGAGGCCGGCGATCATGCGCAGCAGTGTCGATTTTCCGCAGCCGGACGGCCCGAGCAGGACGGTGAATGATCCATCGGGTATCGCGAGCGATACGCCCTTCACCGCCTCCACGTCGCCCGCGTAGACCTTGCGGACGTTTTCGAGTGTCACCTCTGCCATGCGCGTTCCTTCCCGGGGCATGCCGCAGTCGCAATGGCTCGACGCGCCGCTATTCCGCTCACTTCTCGGTCTCCACGAGACCTTTGACGAACCAACGCTGCATCAGAACGACGACGGCGACCGGCGGCAGCATCGCAAGCATTGCGGTCGCCATGACGATATTCCACTCCGTCAGGGCGTCCGAGGTCACGATCATCTTCTTGATGCCGATAACGACGGTCTGCATGTCGTCGCGGGTCGTGATCAACAGCGGCCACAGGTACTGGTTCCAGCCGTAGATGAAGAGGATCACGAACAGCGCGGCCATGTTGGTGCGCGACAGGGGCACTACGGTATCCTTGAAGAACTTGAGCGGACCGGCGCCGTCCAGCTTGGAGGCCTCGATGAGCTCGTCGGGTATCGTCATGAAGAACTGGCGGAAGAACAGCGTTGCGGTCGCCGAAGCGATCAGGGGAAGGGTCAGGCCCGCGTAGCTGTCGAGCAGATTGAGATCGGCGGCGATCTTGTAAGTCGGATAGATGCGGACCTCGACCGGCAACATCAGCGTTACGAAGATCATCCAGAACGCCGCCATCCGGAACGGAAACTTGAAATAGACCACGGCATAGGCGGACAGGATGGAGATCGCGATCTTCCCGATCGCGATGATCGACGCCATGATGAAACTGTTGACGAGCATCTGCCCGACGGGCTCGCGCGTCGTGCCGCTCGCGCCGACGAATATCGTCTTGTAGTAGGTTTGGAAGAACAGAGGCCCGGGAGTTATGGGCATCTGGCCGTTGGCGATGACACCCTGCGGATGCGTCGAGCCCACGAGGCAGAGGTAGACCGGGAAAGCGACGATGGCGACGCCGATCAGAAGGATCAGGTGCGGGATCAGGTTTCCGAATCGCCGGTTCTCTACCATCAGTAGGTCACCTTGCGCTCGATATAACGGAACTGCACGGCCGTGAGCGCGATCACCATGGCCATGAGGATGACGGATTGCGCGGCGGAGCTGCCGAGGTCGCCGCCGAGCCGGCCATCGAAGTAGACCTTGTAGACGAGCGTTTCGGTCGCCTTGGCCGGTCCGCCGCCGGTCATCGAGTCGATGATGCCGAACGTATCGAAGAACACATAGACGATGTTGACGACGAGAAGAAAGAACGCTGTCGGCGACAGCAGCGGGAAGATGATGGTCCAGAACCGGCGTGTCGGCTTTGCGCCATCGATCGCCGCCGCCTCGATCACCGACTTCGGGATCGATTGCAGGCCAGCGAGGAAGAACAGGAAATTGTAGCTGATCTGCTTCCAGGTCGAGGCCAGAATGACCAGGATCATCGCGTGGTTGCCGTTGAGCAGCGGGTTCCAGTCGATACCCCAGCTACGCAGTCCGCGTGCAACGAGCCCGAGAGACGGCTGGAACATGAACAGCCACAGCACGCCGGCAATCGCCGGCGCGACGGCGTAGGGCCAGATGAGCAGCGTCTTATAGACGCCGGCGCCTTTGATCGACTTGTCCGCCTGCACCGCGAACAGCAGGGCGATCGACAGTGAGAGCACCGTTACGGACGATGCAAAAAGCAGCGTCGTGCCCATCGCGCGGTAGTAGTCGGTCTGCTGCAGCAGCTCCTTGTAGTTCTGCAGCCACACGAAATCGGTACGCAATCCGAAGGCGTCCTGCAGCAGGAACGACTGCCAGACCGCCTGGCTTGCGGGCCAGTAGAAGAAGACGATGGTAATGATGAGCTGCGGGGTGAGAAGCAGCAGTGGGAGCAGTTTCCCGCCGAAGATGGCACGCTTTTCCATCGGCTATTCCCTGGCCCTCGCCGGCCCGTCCATAGATTGCCCGAACCACAGCCAATACCCGTCGGGATCGCGAAGCTCGAATTCCTGCATTCCGTAGTCGGTCATCCGCAGGCTCGATGTCGGAATGCGGCGGGCTGTCAGGTCCGCATGCAGCGCCGCGACGTCGTTCGGATAGAAATAGAAGACCTGGAAGTCCCTGGCTCGTTCGTGGCTCTCACTGAATTCGGCTTCGGGCGGCTGATTGAACATCAGGGCGACGCCGTCGCGCGCGACATGGCACCAGACAGGCTTGGGGGAGCCGGCGGTCCTGACGCACCGGAAACCGAGATCGTCACAGTAAAAGGCTATCGTCTTCGCGAGGTCGCGGACGCTGAGCATCGGAACCATGCGCTCGATGCGTATCAAGTCGCGACCTCGGGCGGGGATGACTTGCAAGCAGGACATATCAGGGGCCGGTCCGAGCGGAACGGCCCCCGATATCCGGCATCAGCGCGAGACCGTCTTCTCGAACTGGCGCAGCATCGCGTTACCGCGCGCCACGGCCTCGTCGAGGGCCTGCTTGGCGGTCTTCTTGCCCGCCAGCGCGGCCTCGATCTCCTCGGCCCACACGTCGCGGAGCTGGACCATGTTGCCGAAGCGCAGACCGCGCGAGTTCTCGGTCGGCTCCTTGTTGGTCAGCTCGAGCAGCGGCGTCTCGAGATAGGGGAAGTCCTTGTAGTAGCCGGAGGCCTTGACCTTCTGGTAGGCCGCCTTGGTGATGGGCAGATAGCCGGACTTCTGGTGCAGCTCGATCTGCCGGTCGGTGTCGGACAGGAAGGCGAAGAATTTGGCGACGCCCTTGTACTCTTCCGGCTTCTTGCCCCCCATGACCCACAGCGACGCGCCGCCGATGATGGAGTTCTGCGGCGCACCCTGTACGTCGGGATAGTAGGGCATGGGCGCATTGGCCCAGGCGAACTTCGCATTGGCCTTCACGTTGCCGAAAAAGCCCGACGAGGTCAGGAAGATCGCGCACTCGCCGGAGGTGAAGCGGCCTTCGCCGGTGTTGGTGCGGCCCGAATAGTCGTACGTCTTGTCCTTCTGCAACTCGATCAGTTTCTCAAGGTGCCTGATCACGAGCGGGTTGTTGAACTTGAGCTCGGTGTCGAAGCCGTCCATTCCGTTGGCCTTGGTGCCAATCGCAATGTTGTGCCAGGCCGAGAACTGCTCGAGGTTGACCCAGGTCACCCAAGCGTTGCTGAAGCCGCAGTTGGGATGCCCGGCCGCCTTGAGCTTCTTGGCGTACTCGAACACTTCCGGCCAGGTCTTCGGCGGCTTTTCCGGATCAAGGCCTGCCTGCTTGAAGGCATCCTTGTTGATCCACATGACGGTGCTGGACGAATTGAAGGGGAACGACAGCATTTCGCCCTTCGTCGTCGAATAGTAGCCCGTGATGGTGGGCAGGTAGGCGTTCGGATCGAACTTCTCGCCGGCCTCCTTCATCATCACGTACACCGGCTTGACGGCGCCGGTGGCCGACATCATGGTCGCGGTGCCGACCTCGAAAACCTGCAGGATGTGGGGTGCCTGCCCCGCACGGAAGGCCGCGATGCCCGCATTCAGCGTATCGGGATAGCCGCCTTTGTAGGTCGGGACGACCTTGTATTCCTTCTGACTGGCATTGAAGTCGTTGGCCAACTTGACGACGACATCGTTGTTGGCACCCGTCATGGCGTGCCACCACTGGATCTCGATCTGAGCAGACGCGCCGGATGCGGTGAGCATGACCGCCGATGCCGCAAACAGACCGATCCTGAGGGTTTTGAGCATGCGTATCCTCCGTGCATGAATTATTCGGCAGCTCGCGCCATTAGGCCGCCCCGGCAACAGCCGTATGACACCGCCTGACAGGCATGATCTCCGGCTTTCGGCCGGAGACCAGGCTACCGCTTGGTCCCGACCCTAGCCCATCCGCGCGCATGGAGGCAAAGTCATTTGGCGTGATAGTCTGCCCGGAGGTGCCGACTGCGACCGGGGCCGGCCGAGAGGAGAGCCATGACGGAAATCACCAGCACGGAGGCGCTGCGCGCCGTTTACCCTCAGCCCAACGATCTGGCGGTGCGCAAGGAGCTGAGCTTTGTCGACCGCCACGCCCGGGAGTTCATCGCGCGCTCGCCCTTCGTGGTTGTCGCGACGTCGGATGCCGACGGCTGGCCGGATGCCTCGCCACGGGGGGACGCGCCAGGTTTCGTCGAGGTGCCGGACGAGCACAGGCTGTTGCTGCCAGATCGACCGGGCAACAATCGCCTCGACAGCTTCCAGAACCTCGTGGCGAACCCGAAGATCGCGCTGATTTTCCTCGTGCCGCGTCGGCTCGAGACGCTGCGGGTGAACGGCACGGCCCGTATCCGTACGGACCCTGAGCTTTGCGGGCGTCTTTCCGTCCGCGGCAAGCCGGCGCGTGCCGTGGTCGAGGTCACGGCGACCAGCGTCTATTTCCAATGTGGAAAATCGGTCGTGCGGTCCGGGCTGTGGTTGCCGGAGCGCTGGCCGTCCATCGACGGCATGGCCACCTTCGCCGAGGCGCTCGCCGACCAGATCGAGGGCGTAAATGCAGCGGCGGCGGAAGAGAACCTGGCGGCGGCCTATCGCGACCGGCTCTACTAGGCCGGTTCTATTAGGCAAGACCGGCGGCGAACCCGGCGACCGCGTCGAGCACGGCGGCCTCCCGATCCCTGTGGGGGCTGTGGCCGCAATTTTCGAGCACCAGGATCTCGGCCGGTCCCTGCGCCTGCATCTTGATGCGTTCGACCTGCGCGAGCGTACCGTACTCGTCGTCGCGTCCCTGGATGAGAAGCATCGGCGCCGCGATCTGCCGGCACGCTGCCTCGATCGACCAGTCGCGGAATGCCGGGTCGAGCCAGATGTCGGCCCAGCCGAAAAAGGCATCCTCGACGTGTGCGTGATATTTGGCGAGGCGGCCGCGCAAGCCCGAGGTTTCGAACGTTTCGCGCACGTGAGCGATGCTGCGCACCGTGACGTCCTCGACGAAGGCGTGCGGCGCCATGAGGGCCAGCCCCGCCACGGGATGATCGCCGGCGTATATCAGTGCGATGGAGCCGCCGTCGGAATGCCCGACGAGCAACGGACGCTCAATGCCGAGCGTGGCGAGCAGTGCCGGCAGCACGTCGCGGGCCTCCTCGTGCATGAAATCGACGGTGCGTGGACCCTGCAGGCCGTCGGACTGGCCGTAGCCGAAGCGGGAATAGACGAGCGTGCGTAGGCCGGTGCGTCGTGCCAGTCGCTCCGGAAACTCCCGCCACAGGGCGATGCAACCCAGACCCTCGTGCAGCAGCACGATCGTCGGCTTCGGCGCGGCAGCGCCGGGGATCAGGCGATACTCGATGCGTCGTCCGTCGAGCGTGGCGAATGTCATGGCGCGACTATAGCACCGGGTCAGACGCCGAGATGGCGGTGCATGAGGTCGCGGTCCGCCAGCAGCGTCGCCGGCGGCCCGTCGAACACGCCCTCTCCCTTGACGACGACGACGACGCGGTCGGCGATGCCGGCGACGGCCGAGACGGCCTTGTCGACGATCAACGAGGCGATGCCCGCGGCGCGGATGAGGCCGATGGTGCGCCAGATCTCGTCGCGTACCAGCGGTGCCAGACCTTCCGTCGCCTCGTCGAGGATGACGAGGCGCGGGTTGAGAAGCAAGGCGCGTGCGATGGCCAGCATCTGCTGCTCGCCGCCAGACAGCGCATTGCCGCGGTTGCGGCTGCGCTCGGCGAGCCGGGGAAACAGGTCGAGCACGCGCTCGATGGTCCAGGCGCCGGTTTGCGTCCGTCCGTTGCCGCGCGCCGCGATGGCCAGGTTCTCGGCGACCGAAAGGCTGGCGAAGATGCCGCGGCCCTCCGGCACATAGGCGATGCCGCGCCGCGCAATCACGAATGTGCGCTGGCGCGTTACGTCGACACCGTCCAGATGCAGTGTTCCTCTGCGCGGCGGCACCAGCCCCATCAGCGTGCGGATGAGAGTCGTCTTGCCCATCCCGTTGCGGCCCATCAGACCGACGGTTTCGCCGGGCCGGATGGCCAGCGACAGCCCGCGCAGGATGTGGCTGTCGCCGTAGTAGGTGTGCAGATTGCGGCCTTCGAGAATGGGAACGGCCGGAGCCGGTTCGGCGCTCACGCGTGCTCCCCCAGGTAGGCGTCCTGCACCGCCTTGCTGGCGCGGATGTCTGCCGGCAGCCCTTCGGCCAGCACGGCGCCCTCGGTCATCACCGTCATCCAGTCGGCGACCTGGAAGACGAAATCCATGTCGTGCTCAACCAGCAGGATGGCGTGGTCGCGCGCGAGACCTTTGAGCAGATGCGTCATCCGCTCCGATTCCTCGGGTCCCATGCCGGCGAGCGGCTCGTCGAGGAGCAGCACGCGCGGCGCGCCGGCGAGCGCCATGGCGATCTCGAGCTGGCGCTGCTCGCCATGAGACAGGGTGCCGGCAGCGCGGGTCGTTCGTTCGTCGAGGCCGACGCGGGCAAGCGCGGCATGCGCGCGCTCGATGATCGCGGGAGCGGCGGCGGAGGCAAGCGGATTGGGCTGTGTGCGGTCGACCGCCTGCGCGGCGAGGCGCACGTTCTCCAGCACGCTGAGCGCGGGAAAGATGTTGGTGCGCTGGAACGATCGTCCCACGCCGCGATGGGCCATGCGCCACACCGGCTGGCCGGTGACGTCGGCGCCGTCGAGCTTGATGCGCCCCGACGTTGGCGCAATCTCGCCCGCCAGCAGATTGACGAGAGTCGATTTGCCGGCGCCGTTCGGTCCGATGACGGCATGCAGCGCGCCCCTGGCGACGCGGATCGACACATTGCGCACCGCTTGCAGACCGCCGAAGCTGCGGCTCAGGCGTTCTGTTTCGAGCGTGGCCGGATGCGGCGCGTCAGCCATGAGCCGGTGTCCGTTCCGGTTCGGATGTCGGCGAGCGTGTCTTGCCGCCATCGCCGCGCAGCCATTTCCCCGGCGCAATGCCGCTCAAGCCGCGCGGCAGGAACAGCACGGCGGCCAGAATGACGAGGCCCTCGATCAGCAGTTTGCGCTCCGTCAGGATCTGCGAGGCCTCGCCGATGCCGGCATAGAGGAGCGCGCCGAGGATGGGCCCGTGCAGCGTGCCGAGCCCGCCGAGCAGGATCATCAGCAGCGCCTCCGCCGACCGGTGCCACCCCACGAGCTCGGGATTGACGAAGCCGCGCTGCATCGCCCACATGTGCCCGGCGACACCGGCCAGCATGCCGGCAATCGCAAAAGCCGAGAGCTTGTAGCGGTAGGTGTCGAACCCGAGCGCCCGCATGCGGTGCTCGTTGACGCGAATGCCTTCGAGCACGCGGCCGAACAGCGTGCGCAACAGGAACGCCAGCCCGGCATACATGGCGATGAGCTGGATCAGGCTGATGTAGTAGAGCGCGATCGGCCGTTGCCGGCGCCCGAATGTCAGCTCATGCCCGAACAGCGACAGCAGCGGCCGTCCGCCGAGATACGCTCCGTCCGTGCCACCGCCCAGCTTCGTGTCGTGGAAGAGGAAGAAGATCATCTGTCCGAAGGCGAGCGTCACCATCAGGAAGAAGAAGCCGCGCGTGCGCAGCGACAGGCTGCCGACAACCAGCGCGGCGAGGCCGGCCGCCAGCATGGCGGCCGGCAGTGTCATCCAGATGGGAAGACCTGCATCGGCGGGTGTGATGAGATAGACGGTGTAGGCGGCGAGCCCGTAGAATGCGCCGTGCCCGAGGCTGACGAGACCCGTCACGCCCACCAGCAGCTGCAGGCTGAGCGCCAGCATCGCGCCGGTGGTGGCCATCGTAGCCAGCTCGACATAATAAGGCGGCACCAGCAGCGGGACGGCGGCAAGCGCCGCGAACAGTGCAGCGATGCCGAGCGCTCCGAGGCGTGTCTGGGGCAGCATGGCCGAGGTCATCGGCTCAGGTCCTCTGGCCGAACAGGCCGGACGGCCGCCAGAGCAGGACGGCTGCCATGAGCATGTAGATTGCGAGCCCGGCCACTTTCGGTGTGTAGGCCTTTCCCAGCGTGTCCACGAGACCGATGATGAGCGCGCCCCAGAACGCGCCCGAGATCGAGCCTAGCCCGCCGATGACGACGACGACAAACGAGATGATGAGGAAGCCGTCGCCCATCCCGGGATAGACGGAGTAAAGCGGCGCCGCCAGTACGCCGGCCAGCATTGCGAGCGCCGTTCCGGCAGCGAAAACGGTCATGTTGATGAGGCGCGCGTCGATGCCGAGGATGTCCACCATTTCCGGCTTTTCTGCCGTGGCGCGAATGATGGCGCCGAGCTTCGTGCGCTCGATCCAAAGAAACAAGGCGAGCGCGACCAGAAGGCAAACGCCGATGACGGCGAACCGGTAGGCCGAGTAGCTGAATCCCTGCGTGATGGGGATCGAGAAGTCGAACACCGGCGGGACAGGGACGGAATAGAAGTCGTTCCCCACCAGAAGCGAGCGCGCCTCCTCGAACAAAAGGATCAGCGCGTAGGTCAGCAGCACCTGATCGAGATGGTTGCGGGTGTAGAAGTGTCGGAACAACCCGCGTTCCAGGACCACGCCAAGCATGATCCCCGCCAGCAGGCTGACGGGCAGCGCCAGCCAGAGCGAACCCCACGACCGCGTGACGAGAAACGCCGTGTAGGCGCCAACCATGAACAGCGAGCCGTGGGCGAGGTTGATGATGCCCATGACGCCAAAGATAAGCGTGAGCCCGCTGGCGATCAGAAACAGCAGGAGCCCGTATTGCACACCATTGAGGATTTGCGCGAGGAAGCCGGGAAAGTCCATGTCTGTAATGCCAACAGCATTCCGCCGGAAGGGGATACGGGAGCGAGCAATGACTACGCGGCGTGCAGGTGCGTCCTGCCACCGCAGCGTCGACCGGTCACTGATCCATCGTGCGGGAACGCGCTGCCACAGGCGACGCGTTCCCGCGATGGGGATCAGCCGAGCTTGCAGCCCGTGCCCGGGTCGGCAAGGTTTTCGGCCGCGATGCCGATCACCTTGTTCTGGCCACCCTGCGCCTTGCGCAGATAGATGTTCTGCGTGACGTTCTGTGCGGGCGAGATACTGATGGCGCCACGCGGGCTGTCGATCTTGGCCGCGCGCATCGCCTTGTAGAGATTGGCCTCGTCCTCGACGTTGCCCTTGGCGGCTTCGAGACCGATAGCCAGAAGCTGTGCGGCGTCATAGCCCTGCACGGCATAGACATCGGCGTCGCTGCCGGCCTTGTCCTTGAAGGCCTTGCGGAAGGCGGTGTTCTTGGCGTTGTCAAGGCCGTCGCCATAGTGCAGGGCCGTCTCGATGCCTTCGGCCGCCGCACCCTGCGCGCCGAGCGTCCCTTCGGTCAGGAAGCCCGCCCCGCACAATGGGATTTTGATCCCAGCGGCGGCATATTCCTTGACGAACTGCACGGCAGCGCCGCCAGCGAAGAACGAGCCGACCGCATCGACACCCATGCCGGGGATCTTGGCCAGCAGCGGCTGGAAATTGGTCTCGGGAAACTTGAGCGTCAACGTGTCGACGAAGTGTCCGCCGTTCTTCTCAAATCCTTCCTTGAAGCCGTCGCGGTTCTCGGTTCCCGCGGCATAGTCCCAGGTGACCCAGATCGCTTTCTTTACCCCACGCTTTCCCAGCACGACGCCCATGCCGTAACCTGTCTGCCAATTGGTGAACGAGGTACGGAAGACGTTCTTGATGCACAGCTCGCGCGTGACGGCGTTGTTGCCGGCGTTGGGAATGATCGTCAGCGTGCCGCTCTCCTTGACGACCTTCTGGATGCCCATCTGCACGCCCGAGTGCACCGTGCCGATGATGACGTCGACGCCGTCGCGCTTGACCAGACGTTCCGCGTTCTGCGGTCCGTTCTCGGGCTTGGACTCGTCGTCGAGCTTGACGATCTGGATATCGCGGCCGCCGAGCTTGCCGCCCTTCTCGGCAATCAGCATCTCCACCGCGGTGGTGATGTTCTCGCCGAGCTTGGCGTAGGTGCCGGAGTAGGGAAGCATGAGGCCGAGCTTCAGGGGCTTGGCCTGCGCGATCGCCCAGCCGGTCGGTACCGCAGAGGCGGCAGCTGCAGCGGCCGAGCCCTTGAGGAGTTTTCGGCGAGAGATGCGAAGCATCCGGGTTGTCATGTCAGTCCCTCCCGATTTCAGGTTGTTGCAAGCTTCCACGCGACGGATGTCGCGCGGGCGGCCCGGGCCGGCGTTGCCGCGGCCAGGAGCCCTGTCGCCATTGTACCTACTTTGGCCGTCTTTGCAGCCATCCTCCCAGCGGCTGCTGCCTAGTAGGTCTCAACGTGATAGCGGCCTTGCACCCGCATGGTCGCCTTGAGTGCAGACCAGTCGAGGCCGGCCCCGCGACAGATGTCCGAGAGGGCTTCGTCAACCCCCGTTTCCATGCCCTTGAGCCCGCAAATGAACACGTGCGCCCTGTCGTCCGCGACGAGGGACGACACTGCGGCGGCCTCGCCACGCATCTTGTCCTGCACGTATTCCTTCGGCCGGTCGGCGAGACGCGAGTAGGCGAAGTGCTTTTCCAGCAGGCTGTCGGGCACCTTCTGCAGGGGGCCGAAATAGGGAAGCTCGCCCGGTGTGCGGGCGCCGAAGAACAGCATCATCTTGCCGGGCGCCCCCGGCGCCGCACGCCGGCGGCGTTCGGTGAAGGCGCGGAACGGCGCCGACCCCGTTCCCGTGCAGATCATGAGGATCGAGGCATTCGGATCATTCGGCATCAGGAAGGTGGCGCCGAACGGACCCGTCACCTGCACCTTGTCGCCGACCTTGAGATCGCTCAGGTAGTTGGAGGCGACGCCCTGCGGGTTGCGTTTCTCCGTCAAGCTGATGTTGTTGGCGTTGCGCTTCTCGCCGTCGCGCGCCGATGCAATCGAATAGAGGCGGATGTCATGGGGCCGTCCGTCGGACCGTGCTCCCGGCGGCGCAATGCCGATCGACTGACCTTCCAGGACGGGCAGCAGCGTGTCACCGAACGACAACACGATGTGACGCACGTCGCTGGAGGCATCCTGCGCGGTGATGCGGAAGTTGCCCTGGACAACGGCGGTGGCCGGCTTGGCGCGTGAGAAAATGTTGACCGTGGGCTTCGAGGCTGAGGCAGGTGCCACAGCCTTGCCGCCGGCGCCGGCATGCGCGGTTGCCAGCAGCGTGCCGATATCGGCCTCCAGGGCCTCGACGGCTGCCGCGGCAGCCTCGCCGAAGTCTTCCTGTGGCGGCAGCTCCGTCCACGCAAGCTGGTCGGCCAGCGCGTAGGAGGATTTGACGATGCGCCAGTTGTCGATGGAGCCCGTCGGGCAGGGGGCGATGCAGTCCATGCAGGCATTGCACTTGTCGGCATCGACCACATAGTTCACGTCATCATGCGATACCGCGCCGACCGGGCAGGTCGCTTCGCACGTCCCGCACCGGATGCAGATTTCCGGATCGATGAGATGCTGGTTCTTGAAGCCGGACGGCAGGGCTGGCGCGTTCATGGGGCCTACCTTTCCCCACGCAACAGACCCTGCCCGCGGGTGGCGTTCAGCCGGCGAACAAGAAGGCCAGGCCCATCGCCACGATCGCCAGCGTCAAGCTGTAGCCGAGCACAAACCGGACCCCGTGTCCGGTCTCTCCCTGCCGCACCCGATCGACGCTCAACTCGCTCTGATGCACTGTCATGGATCGGTCTCCCTGACACCTGCACCCCGTCCAGCTGCGAGGCGATCATCTTACAACGATCTCCTATTGAAGCCTCGCCTTAATCGCGGGCGATCTTCACATATTCGAAATCGCCCGGCTTGTTGTCGATGCCGACCTTCGGCGGTGCGATCCAGCCCGAGAACTTGCCGGGTTCCCAGCACGGCTGCATGAGGCTCTCGATGAAGGCCCCGTCATCCTTCGAGGGCAGCCACTCTTCCTTGCGCGATTGCCAGGTGGCGTCCGACACCATTTCGCCTGCGGGCGAGGCCTCGATGTTCTTGAACTCACCTATGGCACGATTGAAGGCGACGCTCGGCAGCGAGAGCTTGTAGTTGATGCCGGCTTTCTCGATCACGCGGTTCCAGCGCGAGACGCCGCCCATGCAGTCCTTCACGTAGTCGTCGCGCAGCCGCATGTTGATGGCGGTCAGGGCCGGTTCCTCGACCATCTTGATCTGACCGTCGACGAGCTTGAGGACCGGATAGGTCGCCCCCGTGAGCAGATGGTCGTCCTCGAGCTTGGTCTCCTGGAAGCGGCCCTTGAGCCCGGAGTTGTAGAAGTTGGCCGCGTTGGTGGAGATTTCCGATCCGAACAGGTCAAGGGTCAGCGAGTAGTGCAGGTTCGCCTTGCGCTGGATGGTCGGCAGGTCGATGACGCCGAGGGCACGCACCGCGTTGATGTCGTTGGGGTCCTCGATGCCGGCCTGTTTCATCGCCTCGCACGTGCGTTCGATGACCCGCCCCACGCCGGTCTCGCCGACGAACATGTGATGCGCTTCCTCCGTCAGCATGAAGCGGCATGTGCGCGAGAGCGGATCGAAGCCCGACTGCGCCAGGCTCTCGAGCTGCATCTTGCCATCACGGTCGGTGAAGAACGTGAACATGAACAGCGACAGCCAGTCCGGCGTCGATTCGTTGAAGGCGCCGAGCATGCGCGGCTTGTCGTCATCGCCCGAGCGGCGGTTGAGCAGCTCTTCGGCCTCCTCGCGGCCGTCGCGGCCGAAATACTTGTGCAGCAGGTAGACCATCGCCCACAGGTGACGGCCTTCCTCGACATTGATCTGGAACAGGTTGCGCATGTCGTAGAGCGAGGGCGCCGTCTTGCCGAGGTGGCGCTGCTGTTCGACGCTGGCGGGCTCGGTGTCGCCCTGGATGACGATCAGCCGGCGCAGCATGGCGCGGTACTCGCCCGGCACCTCCTGCCAGGCCTTCTCGCCCCTGTGCGCGCCGAAATTCACCTCCCGGTCCTCCTGACGCGGCGCCAGCAGGATGCCCCAGCGGTACTCGGGCATTTTGACGTAGTCGAACTTCGCCCATCCCTTGGGATCGATGCTGATGGCGGTGCGCAGGTAGACGTCCGAGGTCTGGAAGCCTTCCGGCCCCATCGTCATCCACCAGTCGATGTAGCCCGGATGCCATTGCTCCAGCGCCTTCAGCACGCGCTGGTCATCCATCAGCCCGACGTTGTTGGGGATCTTGGTCGAGTAGTCGACGTGCGAGGTCTCGGGCATGGCGTCATCCTCTCTGGTCGCGTGCGGCCGCTACACGCGTTCGGGGTCGAAGTTGGCCTTGAGGCCGGAGCCGTAGCGCTTGAGCGCGCCTTCCGCTCCGGCGGCGTTGGGCCGCTGGAAAATCCAGTTCTGCCAGGCCGTCAGGCGGCCGAAGATTTTCGTTTCCATGGTCTCCGGGCCGGCGAAGCGCAGGTTCGCCTCCATGCCCGTGAGGCCGTCCGCGGAGAAGCTTGCGCGTTCCTCGAGGAAGATGCGCACCTCGTCGTCCCAGTCCACCTCGTCGAAGGCGATGGTGACGAGCCCGACCTGCTCGCTTTCATCGGCGTCGTAGCTGGTGCCGGCGGCCGCGCGCAACGTCTCGACAGCGCCAGGTTCGCCGAGGAAGCGGGTGGCAAGCCGGGATAGTCCGTTGCTCATCGGGTAGCGGCCGAAATTGACCTCGCCGAGCGTGATTGTCGCCGGCGCGCGGTTGTCGCCCTTGCGCGTGCCCGCAAACATGAACGAGCGGTCGCAGGCGAACGCGACTTCGGCCAGCGTGCCGGCAAAGCACGAACCGGCATCGACGAGCGCGACGAGAGAGCGCGACGTAAGGTCGATGCGCTTCAGGACGCGCTTCCAGTTGTTGAGGATCTCGCGCGCGAGCCAGTCGCCGGAGTGACCCAGGAGGAATTTGTCGTAGGCCAGAACGAGCTCGGCGGATCCCTGGCTGCGGAACACGATGACGCCGATGTCGCGCTCGTTCGATCGCAATTCCAGGATCGCATCGTCGAGCTCGCGCGCGAGCCGCAGCGACCAGAAGCCATCTCCCGCGGCGTGCAGTCCGGCAATGTCGGCTGGCGGCGGTTCGGCAGGTCCCAGGATCGTCACGTTGGCGCGGCGCGCGGTGCGGTCGATCTCGACCTTCACCGTGGAGTAGGTGATGGTGTCGTCGGCGATGGTTTTGTCGAGCGGCCCGAGCTTGATGCCCGTCGCATTGCCGGACTTGTCGGATTTCGCCGCCAGATGTTTCGCGGCTTCCGTGACCGCGCTGTCGAATTTCGATGTCGGCGCAATCTGGTCGACGAGGCGCCAGGCGACCGCGCGCTTGCCCTTGATGCCTTCCTCGACCGTGCAGAACGCATCCGCCAGGTCGCGGCGCACCTTGCGCTTGTCGGTGACGCGCGTCAGCCCGCCGGTGCCGGGCAGCACCGCCAGCAGCGGCAGTTCCGGCAGCGATACGGTTGAGTTGCCGTCATCGGCCAGCAGGATGTGGTCGCAGGCGAGCGCCAGCTCGTAGCCGCCGCCGGCCGCCGTGCCGCGGATGGCGCAGAGGAATTTCTGGCCGGAGTTCTCGCTCGAGTCCTCCATGCCGTTGCGCGTCTCGTTCGTGAACTTGCAGAAGTTGACCTTGTGCGCATGGGGCGAGCCGGCGAGCATGCGGATGTTGGCGCCGGAACAGAACACGCGCTCCTTGCCGGACTTCAGGATGACGACTTTGACGTTTGGATGCTCGAAACGGAGCCGTTGGATCGCGTCGGCGAGCTCGATATCGACGCCGAGGTCGTAGGAGTTCAGCTTGAGCTGGTAGCCTTCGACGAGCCCGCCGTTCTCGTCCACGTCCATGACGAGATGGGCCGTGTCGCCGTCGATTTCGAGCTTCCAGTGACGATAGCGGCCGGGCTTGGTCTGAAAGTCGATCCGCTTTGCCATACCGTCAGTCCTCCCGGAAGGCTGGCGACGGAGCGGCGGCGTCGCGAGCCGGGTCGTGTAATTATGCAATATATTGCCTGTCATTCGTAGCATACAGACATTATAATGCAAGTGCCGCTCAAACGAGCCTGAGGCGCGGACGTCGGTCGAGGAGGGCGATGTCGACCCGCCCGCCAGCCGCGTTCAGCGCCCTTTCGAATGATACGAGATCGTTGGCCACAGACGATAGGCCCATCCCCATCGCCTGGTCCGGCGGGGCCGCGGGAAGGTGCTCCCGGGCCAGTGCGACGAGTT